>QHYR01000265.1:0-22227 GCA_003223315.1 Acidobacteriota bacterium
CGAAGAGATGGCGGCGAAGACCGTGCCGACAATGGACAGCGCGAGTGTGCCGAGCACCAGCACGGCCACAAGACGCCCCAGCACCGGCACGATTCGCAAATTGTAAAGCGCGGCGAAGACGGGCAGCAGCACCAGTTCGGCAACCAGCAGGAAGCAAAAATTCGCCAGGATTTTTGCCGCCAGGATGGAGACGGGCTCGATGGGCGCCATGCGCAAGGCCACCAGCGTGTCGTTCGACTGCTCGCGCGTGAATGAGGGATGCAGCATCAGCGAGCCTGCGAATAAAAGCGCCAGCCAGAGCAAGCCGGGGCCGAAGCGGCGCGATTCGGCGGTGGTGGGATCGAAGGTGAAGCTGAAGAGCACGAGCACGATGAGCACAAAAACGAGCGTGCTCACCAGCAGCTCGCGGGTGCGAAATTCGGTGCGCAGTTCCTTCGCGAGCAGAATACCGATGGGCCGCGCGAGCGCCACTTCAAGCCTCCTGATGCGCGGCGAGCGCCGCCGCGAGCATGGCACGCGGATCGCCGGAAATGGCGGAATCTTCCGCAATCGATCCGGCGAGCAGGCGAATGGCGCGCGTGACCAGGGCGTTGGCTTCGCCCGCTCCGTGCGTGCTCATGAGCACGGTGCAGCCCGCGCCCGTCAGATTCGCGAGCGCCGCGGCCAGCCACTGCTGGCCGGCGCGATCGAGCCCGGTCGAGGGCTCGTCGAGCAGGAGCAGCTTGGGACCGGCGAGCAGCGCGCGAGCGATGGCCAGGCGCTGGCGCATGCCGCGGGAGAAATTGCGCACCAGATCCTGGCGGCGCGCAGCGAGACCCGCCGGGTCGAGCGCGGCGCGGGCGCGGCCTTCGGGCGAATCGAGGCCGTAAAGGCGGGCGAAGAGAACCAGGTTCTCTTCGGCGGTGAGGTCGTCGTAGAGCAAAGTGCTGTGCGACACAAAACCGATGTGGCGCTTGGCGGCGGAATTGTCGCCAGCGCCATTGACGCTGGCGGGCGTGAAATGAACGCATCCTTTTGTTGGGCGAACGAGCAGGGCGGCGGCTTTCAGCAGGGTCGTTTTGCCGGAGCCGTTGGGGCCGACCAGGGCGACGCATTCACCGGGCGCGATGGAAAGAGAAATGCCGCGGAGAGCATATCGAGCGCCGTAGCGCTTGGCGAAGTCTACGAATTCCAGGCCCAGTCCGGCGGGCGACTGAGCGTCCGTAGATTGGGGTGGAGGATTCACGGTCTTTTTTTCTGACGTGGCGCTTCACCATCCCAACGCGCGCGATTTCTCTTTTGCACGCGAGCATTCGCTCGCGCTGACGGGCGCGCATTGGGGACCCTGGTTTCGCGCCCGGGCTGCACGGGGACGGCTAACCTCGGACGAGTTCGCGCAGGATTTGCTCGGTGCTGGCGCGCTCGCGGGCGTAGTCCTCTTCGGAGATGGTGCCGGCCTGGCGGCGGAGTTCGAGGCGGAAGAGCCGGTCCTTGAGGCTGTCGAGGCTATTTTGCACTTCGCCCTCCACGCTGGCGACATCAGTCGCCTCCACCCCACCACGCGTAAAGGCGACGCGTGCTGGGGGCCCCGGTGTCGCGGCGACCGATGCGGCCGATGTCGCCCTGACGGGCGGAGCGGATGGCGAAGCGGAGGGCGCGGCGGGCCGCGCGGAGCCGAACAACGATGCCGCCGATTTTGCTGTCGCAGGCGCAACGGGAGGCGCTTTGCGTTTGCGCGGGCCCTCCTGGCGAGACGCCGGCACCGGCACTTCTCCGGCACCCGCGGCTGTCGCCAGCGTGGGCTGACGCCAAAGCAACAATACGCCGAGGGCAAAGAGTGCGGCGAATCCCCCGATGATGATCCAGCGCAAGCTATCGAGCCGATTCGGCAGGGCCTGCACCGTGGCGGTCAAGCGGCTATTCACTGCCGGGTCTTGATCGTTCCCTTGCTCTTGCTGGGAAGCCTGCGGAGGCGGCGCGGTGCCGGAAACCGACACGTCGAAGGGAAGCCCGGCGGGAACGCCGTCGCGCGTATAAAGATTAAAGCCTTGCTCGGTGCCGGCGGCGGTGAAGCCGTCGCTCTTCACCTGCACGGTGGGCGGCGCAACCAGCATCACGCGCCCCACGGAATAATCCGAGGTCAGGCGCAGATCGGCGCGATTCGAGGCATACGGAAGCTGATAGGAGAGCCGCACGCCGTTATCGCCCGGCTGAAAGGCATAGGCGATGGCGTATTTGCCTTTGCCGCGGTCCATGGTCCCTTGCGTGACGGGCATGCCCGAAGGTCCCCAGGAAGAGACCTGCCCGAGTTGCGCGCCCTGCGGAAGCTGGAATTGGAAATCGCCTTTGTCGCTGAAGTAGGCCCTGGGCGGCTGCGACTGGTTTTGCAGCGCGTATTCTTCGCCCACGAGCAAGTTGCTGCCATTGGGCTGGAAGACGATGACGCGCGAGCCTACGTTCACGATTTTGGAATCGGCGGAAGGCTCGAAAACGGTGACGTCCACGGTGGCGCGGCCCGGCGGCAAAGGCTGATGAAACATCACGCCGTGATAGACGGCGCGAATGAGCATGGGCTGCTGGCCGATGGCGGGGAAATCGAATTTGTAAGCGCCTTTGGAGTCGGACTTGGTATTAGCCACGGGCTGCATGCCGCCTTGCAGTTGAATGAGGATGACATCCACGCCCGCGGCGATTTTGCCGTCTGTGCCGTTGTGCACCACGCCAGTGACCGTGCCGGCGGCGGCGGCGGATGCGAAGGCGAGAAGCAGACCGAGGCACACAAGCGCGCGCCTCGTATGGGAAAAGAGTGTTGTCATCCCGAGGTCGCCGCGGCGACCGAGGGATCTGCTTTTTTGGCCTCGCGCCAACGCTGTCATTCTGAGGAGCGCGGCGCGCCTTTCGCGCGCCAGTTCGTTTTTCCGCGCGAGGAAGAATCTCTCTTTCTCCGTACCGAAATACGAAGAGAGATTCTTCGCTACGCTCAGAATGACAACAGATCGCAGGATGCGCGGCATGGTCAATTCCCTGCCCTGGGGCCGGCGGGGACGGCGCGGCCGCGCACGGCCGCATCGGAGCGCGGCAGCATTCCGGGGCTTTCGGTGACGCGCTCGATTTCCGCGAGCACGAGCGCCGCTTCGGCTTCGAGCGTCTGCTTCATCTGCTCGTAATCTTCTTCGGCGAATTTGCCGGTGCGGTATTCAAACTTCAGGTCGCGCAAATTATCGTAAATGATGTCGCGGCGCTCCATGAGCTGATCGAGGTGCGAGCGGTGCGGAGCGGAATC
The DNA here is from genome assembly GCA_003223315.1 of Acidobacteriota bacterium. Taxonomy (GTDB): domain Bacteria; phylum Acidobacteriota; class Terriglobia; order Acidiferrales; family UBA7541; genus Palsa-189. The sequence continues at coordinate 3,263 of QHYR01000265.1, forward strand.
GGCGGGATCCGGCTGGATCATAAAGACAAAAATCAGCACGGCGGCCGTGAGCGCAACGCAGGCGACTACGGCGAGCGTGTCAATATTGACGGCGATTGCGCCGATCATTGTTGGATTCAATGCCATGCGGCGGGAGCCCAGCCTTCAATCATCTTGCACTTCGCGCTCGATCTGGCGGCGCGCGTGTTCCAGCATTTCGGCGGAGACGGGCGGCCCGGTAGCCGGCGCGACGCGAGGCCGGTGACGCCACTGGCGAATAACCATTATGACCAAAGCCAGGCCAATGGCAAACGCGATGGCCGGAAAACTGTAGGCGAACAAATTGAGGCCGCGCGCGGGCGGCGCGGCGAGCGCCGATTCGCCATACTCCTGCACGAAGGCTTGCAGGATGGCGCTATTTGATTCTCCGCGCGAGATGCGCTCGTCAACTTCCTTGAGTTTGGCCTTGGCGATTTCGCAGGGCCCGGAGAAAGCGGCGCCGGGATGGCTGCAGGAGCCGGCGGTATCGCCGCAGCCGCAAGTGCACATGAGCTGCTTGCCGATTTGGCGCACGCGGTCGGTGGTCTGCACGGGAGCCTGCGCGAAGAGCGGCGCGGCGGCGAGAGCCGCAACGGCCCCGGCGAGCGCGATCATTGCAGCGAGGCGCGGAAAGCTGCGAGGCCTGTCATTCTGAGGAGCGGAACGACGAAGAATCCCTCCTTTTTTGGACTCCAACACAATGAGAGATTCTTCGCTGCGCTCAGAATGAGAACGTAGGCGATTCATCAGAGGTCCGCTAATCATGGCCATCGTAGTGCTGGATCGGGGCGGGCGAGGGAGACAGCGCCGGAGCGGCGCGAGAAGGCTCCACGGCGGTGCGCAGCGCCAGCATGGGCTGGCGGTTGGGCATCAGGGCCAGCAAAGTGCCGAGCACGACGATGGCACCTCCCAGCCAGATCCATTTGACCAGCGGATTCAGGTAGGCGTGGATCACGGGCTGCTGCGTATCGGGGCTGTGGCCGGCATAGACGACGTAGAGGTCTTCCTTCAGCGTGGAGTAGATGGCCACCATGGTTCCCGATTCCTGGTTCGAGGGATAAAAGCGCTTTTCGGGATACAGCATGATGATCTGCTTGCCGCCGCGGTCCACGGCGATGGTGGCCCGCTCGGAAGTGTAGTTTCCGAGTTGCGTGCTATCGAAGGTTTGATGCGTGAGCCGATACGGCCCGATCTGCATCTGCGCGCCCGGCGGCATTTCGGCCTGCTTATCCTGATTGAAGGCGGCGCCGGAGATGCCGAGGAAGATCAGCACGATGCCGAAATGCACCACGTAGCCGCCATAGCGGCGGGTGTTGCGCATGGTGAGCTGGGCGACACCGGAAAGCAGGTTCGTATTGCCGCGCGAAGCGATCACGCGAGCGCCGCGATAGAACTCCAGCAGAATCGTCAGGGTGACGAAGACCGACAGGATCAAGCACGTGGTGACGTAAAAATCGCGCAGGCCCAGCGCCATGCCCACGACGCCGGCAACGATGCCGATTACCAGCGGCCCGCCGAAGTTCTTGCGCAGGCTGGCCATGGACGTCTTGCGCCAGGCCAGCAGCGGCCCCACGCCAGTGAGGAAAAGCAAGAACAGGCCGATGGGCAGATTGATCATGTTAAAGAACGGCACGCCGACGCTGATCTTCGTGCCGCGCACCCATTCCGAGAGCACCGGGAACAAAGTTCCGGAGATCACGGCGACGCAGGCGACGAGCAGGATCAGATTGTTGAAGAGGAAGCTCGATTCGCGCGAGACCAGCGAATCGAGTGTGTTGTCGCTGCGCAGATAATCGCGATTGCGCCAGAACGAGACGAAGCACACCACCAGCACCAGTCCGATGAAGCCGAGGAACCACGGGCCGATCTTCGATTGCGCGAAGGCGTGCACGGAATTGACCACGCCGCTGCGCGTCAGGAAGGTGCCGAAAATCGTCAGCAGGAACGTGGTGAACACCAGCCACACGTTCCACACGCGCATCATCCCGCGCTTTTCCTGCATCATCACCGAATGCAGAAAGGCCGTGCCGGTGAGCCAGGGCATGAGCGACGCGTTTTCGACCGGATCCCACATCCAGTAGCCGCCCCAGCCGAGCACGGCATAAGCCCAGTGTGCCCCCAGCAGAATGCCCACGCCCTGGAAGCCCCAGGCGATCATGGTCCAGCGGCGCGTGAGGTGAATCCATTTCTCGCCGGGATACCGGCCGAGCAGCGCGGCCAGCGCGAAAGCGAACGGAATGGTGAAGCCGGTGTAGCCGGAATAAAGAATCGGCGGATGGATGACCATCTCCGGATATTGCAGCAGCGGGTTCAGGCCATTGCCATCGGGGCGCATGATCCACTGCATGGCTCCGCTGGGCGCGGCGGAGCCTAGAATCTGAAACGGGCTGGCCAGGAAATTGTTAAAGGTGAGGAAGAAAAGCTGCACGCCGGCCACGACCACGCCGACGTAAGGCATCAACTCGGGATGCTTGCCGCGGTAGGCGAACAAAACGGAGAAAACGTAAATCGAAAGCAGGAAGCTCCAGAAAAGCAGCGAGCCTTCCTGCCCCGCCCAGATGGCCGCGAATTTAAAGAATGCCGGGAGCGTGCGGTTGCTGTGCTCCACGACGTAGGCCATGGAGAAGTTGTCGGTCTGGAAAAGATAGGCGAGGCTGCCGAAGCCGAGCCAGATGAGCACGCAGACGGCCATGCCGGCGTGGCGCGCGCTCTTGATCAGCAGCGGACGGCGCGTGACGATGGCGGCGATGCCGCCGCCAAAGGCGTAGAGTCCGCACAGGAATGCCAGAAGCAGGGCAAAAGATCCAAACAGGTCCAACGACTTCCCCCTAACTCTTCCGGCGAAAGTCTATCTGCAGGCTGAGCTTTCGCCGGGTCAATAAGTCAGCTCTTGCGGTCCGAGTTGGAAGCAGGCTGCGACGACTCGGTGCCGCCGGGAGCGGCCTCGTATTTCGAGGCGCACTTGGCCTGCAATTGTTCGGCGACGAAGCGCCCGTCGGGCATGGCATGCCCCTCGATCAAGCATTGCGCGCCATCTTTAAAGGTGTCCGGCAGCGGATCGGATCCCACGTAGCTGACCGGCAGCGTCTTGCCTTCTTCCTTAAGCACAAAATCGACGCGGCCGGGCAGGTGCTGGATCGAGCCCGCAGCGACATCGCCGCCCACGCGAATGCGCTGATGCATGGCCGATGCGTTGAGAGAAGAGAGTTCGGCGATGGTGTGGTAGTAGGTCTGGCTCTGCTTGGCGCCCATCCAAGCGAGGGCCGAAAGCGAAATCAAAATGATGCCGATGCCAATTCCGAATTTCGTCTTGGCTTTCACCCGGCCTCCAAGTTCCTCTTTAAGCGCTGATATTACCACAAGATTGGCTGTTGCCGAAGGGCAAGCAGATACAGGTCTGGGTCAGGCGCCGGCCGGGGTGTGCGTCACGTTCTCCGTTTAAAGCAGCTTCAAGAGTTGTCGGTAGGAATGAATATCGCCCTTTTTCGCAATGGCCTCCCTCTCGTCATAGGGAATTCGCGCCCGGACATGAGGGGGGAGGAAGCGCCACACAACGTATTGGCAAATGATAGTGAGTAGCAGCGTTCCCGAGCCGAAGCTGAAAAATACCAACCACCTCACATTTGTCACGAAGCTGAGAGTGAGGCCGCCCAAGACTAAAAGGAAACCGCCGACGGTCTCACAAATTTTCAAGTAGCAAAAAGGGTAGTTGCCACCGCGAATGCGCCTGCCGCCTGGCACGTATTCCTTCCTCCTCAGCCTATACCGCCGCGACGACGCGGAGGCGCCCTTGGCGGCGTGATCGTGGCGCCCGTTTGACGACGATTTCCACGTCGCGCCCAAGTAGAGTCAAGAAGTGCATAAGCCTTTCGGTCGAGAACCCGGAGAGCTGACCGCGCAGAAGGCGCGAGACTTTCGGCTGATCGATTTTGAGCATGCGGGCTGCGCGGGCCTGAGTGAGGCGCCGCGAGTGGATGGCCGCGGCGATACGAATCACGAGGTCCGCTTTGGCCAGCCGCTCTTCCGTATTCGGCAGGCCAATATCAGCGAAGATATTGCCACTGCCCTCCTCGATTGAGATTGTTTTCGCCATGGCGCTACCCACTCCTTCTAAGGTTCTTCCTCTGCCCTTTTAAGACGCGATTTGACTAAATTGATCTCCGATTTCGGTGTCTTGATTCCAGTCTTTGATTTCTTCTGGAATGCGTGTAAGACGCATATCCGCCCTGGGAGTCGTACCGTGTAAACGACGCGGTATGTATCCCCGGCGTGGTTATCCACGATTTCAAGAATTCCGGCACCGCCGAATCCTCGTAGTGGTTTGGCGTCAGGATGTTTTCCACCTCGTTGGGCCACGTAGAGCGCATAGCCCATGGCGTCCTTTACCACTTCCGGAAAAGCGGAGAGGTCTGCCCTGGTGCTCCCAATCCAAATAACCGGCTTGATGCCGGACGCCGCCGTCACATTCGATATTATGCCTAAACGGGCATAGAAGGCAAACCCATTCGGGAACGGTGCTGTGGCTTGTTACTATACAGACGCCATAAAGGGACACGAGTGAAATACACCACGCTGACTTTACGGGGCGGTCGATCGCGGGCTCGAATTAGGGAAGCAGCCCGCGTACCGGAGGCCGTTGCGGGCCAGTGTATTCATTCGTTGTTTCAGGACGACCCTAAGAGCAAAGGAGAGAGCAAAGAATGGGAACGAAACCCACGCACGAACAAGCACAGCTTCACCTGCAGGTATACGATCTAAGGCGCGAGGCTCGGCTGCGCCAGGGGCGCGACTGGTTCTTCAAGAACTACTTCGTGGAGAACCTCGAGGACTTCATGCGCCTCGCGGCGCCCGGCACGGAAAATGGCGCGCTGGCCATGATGGTGCTCAGTTATTGGGAACACGCTTGCGCACTGCTCAACTACGGGCTCCTTCACGAAGACCTCTTCTTTGAGACCAGCGGCGAATTTTTTGGGGTCTGGGAGCGCGTCAAGCCGATCATTGCACCGATTCGCGAGCGGTTCGCAAATCCGCTGTTCCTCGCGCACCTGGAAAAAGCCGCGGAGCGCTTCGTATCGTGGAGCGAGAGCCGCACTCCCGGTCATATCGCGGCCATGCGGCAAATGATGAAGCAGATGCAGAGTCAGCGCTCGGCGACGGCAAGAGTGTGATCTGAACCGCGCAGCGATGCGGTTTGTCGTGGTGGCCTCAGCTCGGGTCCCCGGGGTCCGGCGATGGCTACGTCTCAGGGCTGAGGGCTGGGGGGCTGGGACGTAGCTCGAGAAGATTTCCGTAAAACCGGGCGGAGGCAAAGCTTCAGTTCCGGGCTGATCTCGGTAATTTCCATTCCGGCCATGACCATAAACTTGCAACTGAGCATCTCCCGCGGCTTGTCGTCGTCGGGGAGCTTGGCCACGACCCGGCAGTATTGGCAATCCTGATTCCAGCAGAACCTGCCGTAGGGGATGGTCTCCGGGCTCAAAAACTGAAAGCAGCGCAAGAGCGAATTTTTTTCCGGGACCTCGACGGTCTTCTTGAGCAGCTTGATCTTGACCAAGCGCTCGTAGGGCCGGAAGGGCTCGGCTACCTGAATTTCCGCGTCTTCTTTGATGGGAAGCATGACCCTTCATAAGCTAAAACAAATGAGCCGCGGCCACAATGTTCCGGAATGCGGAAGTTGCTTATCCGGCACGTGCCCTGAGAGGCCCAAGCGAAGCGAAATTTGCGACGCTCCCGAGCATCCTTGGCGAAAGCGCCGTGAGTAAATTGGCGGACGAGTCGGGCGTTGCCATTCTGAGCGCGCCGCGCGCGAAGAATCCCTCATCTGTCTCTTGCAGGAGAGGGATGAAGAATAAGAGAGATTCTTCGCTTCGCTCAGAATGACAATCGCGGCTTTTTCTTCGAGCGACTTGCTGTCAGCCGGTGACGGCGGCGGCCAATTGGCCCATGCGGCGGAACTTGGCGTAGCGGCGCTGCAGCAATTCGGGGACGGACTTCACGGAAAGGTGGTCGAGGGCACGCACGAGAACGGGCTCGAGAAGCTGGGCGGCGGCCTCGTGATCGGAGTGGGCGCCGCCCTCGGGCTCGGGGACGATTTCGTCCACGATGCCGAATTCGCTGAGGTCTTTCGCCGTGATGCGCAGGGCTTCCGCGGCGAGTTCGGCTTTGGCGGCGTCGCGCCACAAAATCGAAGCGCAACCCTCGGGCGAAATCACCGAATAGATGGCGTTTTCGAGCATATTGATCTGATCGCCGACGGCGATGGCCAGCGCGCCGCCGGAGCCGCCTTCACCGGTGATGGTCACGATGATGGGCACGGGCAGGCGGGACATGGCGCGCAGGTTGCTGGCGATGGCTTCGGCCTGGCCGCGCTCTTCGGCGTCCAAGCCCGGATAAGCTCCCGGCGTATCGATGAACGTGAAAATGGGCCGGCTGAACTTGGCGGCCAGTCTCATCAGGCGCAGCGCCTTGCGATAGCCCTCGGGCTTGGCCTGGCCGAAATTGCGGGCCACGCGCTGCTTGGTGTCGCGGCCCTTCTGGTGGCCCAGGACCAGCACGGGCCGGCCATGGAAGCGCGCGAAGCCGCCGACAATGGCGGGATCATCGCCAAAGGCGCGGTCTCCATGCAGCTCGGAAAAATCGGTGAAGAGCAGACGGATAAAGTCGAGCGTATAGGGCCGCTGCGGATGCCGCGCGATTTGCGTGCGCTGCCAGGCGCCCAGGTGCGCATAGAATTCGCGGCGCAATTCGGAGACCTCCGCGCGAACTTTTTCGAGTTCCGGGGGCGAGGATCCGTTCTGGGAAAGGCGCTGCAAGTCCTCTACTTCCCTCTCGAGCTGTTCCAGTTCCCGGCGGCGTTGGCGTTTTTCCATCAGCGCACCATTTTCAGCGCACCACTTCGACCGAGCCCACGCCGGGCATCTCCTGCAGCCGGCTCACCAGGCGATCGTCAATGCGGACTCTTTGGTTGGAAGCCAGCGTGGCCATGGAACCATCCGGGTCGAATATATCAAAAGCGATGGGGCACGGACCGGGCGAGCCGGCCAGCACGGTCTTGATCTGGTCCAGGGTGAATTCGTCCATGGCGCTCAGATCAATGCGCACGCGCATGCGCGCGGTAGCGTCGGGAGCGCCGGCTACGGCGTCGAGCGGCTGCGCTTCCTGAATGGCCACGCGCGTTCCGGCGTCTTCCAGGGTGACGCGCCCACGCAAGAGCAGCGGCACATCCGACTTCAATAGCGTCTCGAGACGCGCGAAGGCTTCCGGAAAGACCAGCGCTTCGAGCTGGCCGGTCATATCCTGAAGATTGAGGATAGCCCAGCGATCGCCTTTACGCGAGCGCATCGGGCGCAGCGAAGAGACCAGCGCGCCGATGGCCACCTCCTCGCCATTGCGGCGGCCCTCCATGGCGGCCAGTTCCACGGCTTTGAGCTCCTTCAGGCGGGCGGAATACTTGTCCAAGGGGTGACCGGAAATATAAAAGCCGAGCGTGGCGAATTCGTGACGAGGCGCCCGCGAGAAACAGCCCGTGCTGCGTGCTGGCGCTATCACGCTGGAGTTTCTGCCCGCGTTCCATGGCGCGATCGATCACCTGATAAAGCTGCGAGCGGCGCGCGCCCAAGGAATCGAGCGCGCCCGCCTTGACCAGGCTTTCCAGAACGCGGCGGTTCAAGAGACGCGGGTCGCCCGAGGCGCATCCTCCGGATGCGACCGAATCGCAAAGCTGGAAGATGGAGCGAAATGCGCCCAGCTTTTGGCGCGCTTCGAGAATGCCGCGAACCGTATTTTCTCCCACGTTTTTGATGGCGCGCAGGCCGAAATGAATCTGTTCGCCCACGGGCGTGAAGTCCACGTCGCTCGTATTTACATCCGGCGGAAGGACGGTGATGCCCATGCCGCGCGCTTCGTGAATATACTTTACGACTTTTTCCGTGTTTCCGGTTTCCGAAGTCAGCAGCGCGGCCATAAATTCCACGGCATAGTGCGTCTTGAGCCAGGCGGTCTGATAAGCCAGGAGCGCATAGGCGCAGGAGTGGGATTTGTTGAATCCGTAGCCGGCAAACTCGGCCATGAGATCGAAAATGCGTTCGGCCTTTTTCGGCGGAACTTTATGGGCGGCGCAGCCGGTGAGGAATTTCTCGCGCTGCGCGGCCATCTCGTCGCGATTCTTTTTGCCCATGGCGCGGCGCAGGATATCGGCTTCGCCGAGGGAAAATCCGGCCAGGCGATTGGCGATCTGCATGACCTGCTCTTGATAAAGAATGACGCCGTAGGTTTCTTCCAGGATTTCCTGCAGTTCCGGCAGATCGTAGGCGACTTTTTTCTTGCCGTGCTTGCGGGCGATGAAATCGTCGATCATGCCGCCCTGGATGGGGCCGGGGCGATAGAGCGCGTTGAGCGCGGTCAAGTCTTCGAGGCGCGAGGGCTGATAACGGCGCAGGATGTCGCGCATGCCGTGGGACTCAAATTGGAAAATCGCGGTGGTATCGCCGCGTGCAAAAAGCTGGTAGGTGGCGGCATCGTCGAGCGGAAGCGTATGGAGATCGATCTGCACGGAGCGATTGGCGGCGATGAGCTTCACGGTATCGGAGAGAACCGTGAGCGTGGTCAGGCCGAGGAAATCCATCTTCAGCAGGCCGAGGCGCTCGAGTCCCTTCATGTCGTATTGCGTGGTGATTTCTTCGCGATTGGTTTTGTAGAGCGGCAGCAGTTCGGTGAGCGGCTGCGGCGAGATGACCACGCCGGCGGCGTGCGTGGAGGCGTGTCGCGCGAGGCCTTCCAGGCGCTTGGCTACTTCGAGAAGATCCCGGAAGCGCTCGTCGCCTTCGATGGCGGAGCGAAGCTGGCCGGATTGCTTGAGGGCTTCGTCGAGCGTGATGTAGAGCTGGTTGGGAACGAGCTTGGCCAGACGATCCACGTCGCCATAAGGCAAATCCATGGCGCGGCCCACGTCTTTGAGCGCGGCTTTCGCGGCCATGGTGCCGAAAGTGATGATCTGCGCGACGTTGTCGCGGCCGTATTTCTGGGTGACGTAATCGATCACTTCGCCGCGCCGCCGCATGCAAAAATCAATGTCGATATCGGGCATGGAGACGCGTTCGGGATTGAGAAAGCGCTCGAAGAGCAGATCGTATTGCAGCGGATCGACGTCGGTAATTTTCAGCGCGTAACTCACCAGGCTGCCCGCGGCCGATCCGCGTCCGGGGCCGACGGGAATCCCCTGCGCGCGCGCATAGCGCATGAAGTCCCAGACGATCAGGAAGTAGCCGGCGTAGCGCATCTTCACGATCATCTTGATTTCATTCTCCAGGCGCTGTTCGTATTCCGCGAGCGGGCGCCGCAGCCAGCCCTGCTTGGCGAACGTTTCGAGATAAGGCAGGCGCGCGGCGAATCCTTCGCGCGCGACGCGCTCGAAATAACTATCCACCGTGTAGCCCTGCGGCACCTGGAATTCGGGGAAGGAATTGCGCACCGGCTCGATGCGCACGTTGCAGCGTTCGGCGATGGCCGCGGTGCGTTCGAGCGCGTCCGGCAATTCGCGGAAGACCTGGGCCATCTCCTCGGCGGTCTTGAAATAAAACTGATCGGTGGCAAAGCGCATGCGCTGGGGATCGGACATGGTCTTGCCGGTCTGAATGCAGAGCAGCACTTCCTGCGCGCGGGCGTCGGCGCGCGTGAGGTAATGGCAATCGTTGGTGGCCACCAGGGGAATGCCGCTCTCGCGCGAGAGGCGCACGAGCTCGCGATTCACGGGCCCATCGATCTCCAGGCCTTGGTCCTGAACTTCGAGGAAGAAATTGCCTTTGCCGAAGATGTCGCGCAGGCGATAGGCGGCGTCGCGGGCATCGTCGTAGCGGCCCTCGATGAGCGGCTCGGCCACCGCGCCGCTCAGGCAGGCGGAAAGCGCAATGAGCCCGCGGCTGTGTTTTGCCAGCAGGTCGTAATCGATGCGCGGCTTATAGTAGAAGCCTTCGAGGAAGCCGGCGGAAACCAGGCGGATCAGGTTGCGGTAGCCTTCGGCGTTTTCGCAGAGCAAAACGAGATGATTGGTGCCGCGCTGGGCCAGATCGGAAGCTACTCCGGCGGCAGCCGATCCGCCGCCCGGGCCGCTGCCGGCGGTGCGAGCGGGGCGCGCGTCGCCGTTGGTCTTTTCCGCGCCGCGATCGTGGCGGCTGGTGCGCGCCACGTAAACTTCACAGCCGATGATGGGCTTCACGCCGCGCGTGGAGGCTTCGTGGTGGAAGTGCTCGGCGGCAAAGAGATTGCCGTGATCGGTGACGGCCACGGCAGGCATGCCGCGGTGGGCCGCTTCGTTTACCAATTCCGTGATGTCGCAAGCGCCGTCGAGAAGACTGTAATCGGTATGCAGATGAAGATGGACAAAACGCGGAGTTGCCATCGGTGAGTCATTCTAGTCCGCCCGCCGCCGATTTTCCAGACAAGTGCCGCAATGTTTTCAACAGGCGCTCTTCGCGCGTTAGCGTCTACGAACGGTAAAGCTTATCACCTGGTTCGTAGAGCGCCAGTTTCCGAGAATGCCGTTTCTCGGGACTTGAGTCGGTCCGGTGCTATGATTCGCTCGACAAAACGTGTCCACCCTGAATCGGCTTTTTCTTCGAAGCGAGGCAAAATTACAGACAATGTCATTGAGCACAGAACCAAAGCGGATCATCTCTTGGCTAGCAGTTATCACTGGTTTCCTGGTGTAGCACTCAGCTACTGCGCAATTTGGGTGCTCGTCGCATACTCCGCCGCTGGTCTTGTCTGGTATGATTTGCTGGCCCCTGTGTTTTAAGTGGCGTGTGCCGGAATGGTCTTTGTCTGCTTCTTGCAAGGCATTCATTCCGTGAATCGCTTTCTCATTCTTCAGCCATGTCAAAACCAGATTGATTTAGCACAAGGGTGACGGAACTCGTCGGCTAACTTGCTGGTCCATGCCTTCTGCTCTCATCTTCCGCGATAAGGCCCGTTGAGTGTGCCCAATCAATAAACTCTCTACGGCAGTTCCCCTATTGTCCAGGCAGTGGACTGGGATTATTGATAATTGTGGGGGCTTAACGAGTGTCAGTCGACGACCGGTTAAGTGCGCAACTCGGACGCTGGTTGCGTCTCGTTTAGCTGCCCTGAACGCATAATGCCTGGCATCCTAGTTGTTGACGACCACGCGACGGCACGGAGGACCATCCGGTCACTCCTTGCTGAGCACCATATCCACGTGTGTGGTGAAGCTGTGGATGGCGAGGAGGCCATTGCTAAAGTTCGGAAGCTAAGGCCGGCTATCGTCCTGCTCGATATCAATATGCCAGGGATGAACGGCATCCAAGCGGCCTACGAGGTACGTCGGATCGCGCCATCCACGAAAGTAATTTTCTTCACGGTCCACGACGCACCGGAAACTGCGGCCGTACTGCGGCTTCTGGCCGATGGGTTCATCCCTAAATCCGCGGCCGCGACTGAGTTGATTCCAGCGGTGAAGCGTCTCTTTCAAAATCAGGGCTGAAGCTAGGAGACATTGATGCCATTACACCGTCGGCAACGCTGCGACCCCGGGCAGGCCGCCGGTTCCGCAGTATCACCAACCTCGAATCAGACGCGCAGCCTGAGGGTCCTTTCGATGGGCCGACGAGAGTGCCCTTCAGGAGGAGTCCCGAAGGAGGAGCTCTTCTCCGCTTTGTTGGTTGGGGACAATGAGCTCGGTCACATTCTGCAGCAGGTGGATGAGATCTCTCACACTTTGAAGTCGGACGCCCCAGAAAGTCAGAAGCTTAGCAACGCGCTGCAACTCACAGTCTCGTGCGCCGTTAGACAGACCCTGCTGGAGAGGGAACTGCGTTCCCTGGCCCTTACCGACGATCTGACGGGTCTTTATAACCGGCGTGGCTTTTTGGCTTCGGCGACGCAGCAGTTGAAATTGGCCTTTCGGAATACGCAGGAGTTAGTGCTCTTCTTTTGTGACGTCGACAATCTGAAGAAGATCAACGATTCCTACGGGCATGGGGAAGGAGATCAGTCGCTCGTTCGCATTGCAGACGCTTTGGAGCAGACATTCCGGGATTCCGATATCCTGGCCCGCCTCGGTGGGGACGAATTTGCCGTGTTGGCATTGGAAGCTTCCAGTCAAGACCAGGAAGTCATCCTTGATCGCCTGGAAACCAACCTCGAGAAGTCGAGCGCAAGCGAATCTCGTTATGAGCTGTCGCTCAGTGTCGGTGTGGGGCAGTTCGATCCGAGGCGTCCCATCTCGGTTCGAGAACTCATGGCGCAAGCTGATCAAGCCATGTACGAACAGAAAGGAAAGCGGACCAGATTCTTGGGAAAGCAGACATAAAGCGGTTAGAAACTGGAGTCGAGGGTCACCAAAGTTACTCGGGACCTGGGTTGTGTTCTAGACATTGCTTCAAGAGCTGATGGTCTAGTTTGAAACCGGGAAGGAGGCACAGGTGGCCACAACCGTAGTCAACCAAACTGAGGTGGAGAGGCACGAACGACGCAAGGCCAGTCGTTACAACTTATTCCTGCCAGTGATCGTCCGGACCGCAAGGCAGCAATCTCTGCATGCGAGATCAAAGGACGTTTCCGCGCGGGGCGCATACCTGTTGATCGAGTCAGATGACAGCCTGCTCCCTGGCACGGAACTGGACCTGACCCTGACCTTGCCGACGGAGGTTACAGCCGGGGCCCAAGTGCTTGTGCGTACCCACGGGAGGGCAGTCCGCGTAGATAAGTCCGCCGGAGAAGGAACTGGGCACATGGGACTCGCCGTTGCTTTTGAAACGCGCGACTTCATTCGTTCTGCGTCTCCCTAATGCTGAACATTCCTGAACGTCTCGCTCAACTGGATCCCTGACGCGGTTACCCGGTCTCCACGCACGAACGCGCTGCCCGGAAGTTTGCTTTGACCACCGCAAGTCCTGAGAAGTCGGCTTCTCGGAATGTGGCGCACACGGATGCTTGGTGTCCGCAAATGTGGACTAACGTTTGCGGCTGGCGGTGGCTTTGGGTTTGGCGACTTTGGCGGGAGGGGGGCTGGGCTTGATGACTCTGGCGGGAGTGGGCGGCCGCTACCCTGCCCATTTTTCCTTATCCATGTCACGCGAGCGCGAGTACACTCGTAGCCGATAGTGGAGGAATCCTGTGAGAAATAAGCTCGGGACCATTTCCCTCTTGGTGGTGGGCTTCCTGGCAATCTCCATCCCGCTCTTCGCGCATCATGGCAACGCGTCGTACGACACCGAAAAGACGGTCACGGTAAAGGGAGCCGTGACGGAGTACATTTGGGCCAATCCGCACGTTTTCGTGAAGGTGGACGCGAAGGACGAGAGCGGCGAGACGTCGCATTGGGTCATCGAAGCCCAGAATATTGTCGCGCAATCCACGCTGGGTTGGACGAATACGATGTTCAAGCCTGGGGATCAAGTGGTGATTGACGTGACGCCGGTCAAAAACGGACGGACCATCGGGCGCTTCAGAGGGCGTATCGTGATCAATGGCCAGGAGTTCAAGCCCTTGAGGTGACCGCCGCACGAAATCACGTATAAGTTGCGGGAGCAATCTCAAATGCGCACACACTCGATTTCGACTATCTCGGCCGCCGCGCTGATTTCGGCCTTGGCGTTCTTACCGACTTTGCGCGCTCAAACCGCTCCACCTAGATCTGTAGATGACATCAACGTCGACACGTGGAATAGCAGGCCGCTCCGCAAGCCTGCATACGCCGGCATCAAACCGGCCCCCGCTCCACGCCGTGACCTCTCCGGGATATGGGACGCAACAGGCGATGCCGCGGGCGGGGCGGCGCCGGGGGTCCAAAATACGGGTGCACACGAATATCCCGCGGTGCTACCAGGGAACAATAACCCTGCGGGAGGAGAGCCGGACGAGAGGAAAATCCCGCGTCAACTTCCTTACACGCCTTTGGGTGAGGCCACGCTCAAAGCCCATAAGCCAACGGGAATGGGAGTCCGATCGGTAGCCGCCGTGCTGGGAAACGATCCCTTGGACATCTGCGACCCGGCGGGTTTCCCGCGCATAGAGCTTTACGAATTCGCGGTTATCGAGATCGCTCAGACTGCGGATCAGGTCATCCTCTTGAATCAATTTTTTCGTACTTGGCGCACCATTTGGACTGACGGACGGGAGCTGCCCAAGAACCCCGAACCGAGATTTGAGGGATACTCTGTGGGCAAATGGGTGGACGACTACACGTTCGTGGTTGAGACGATCGGGCTGGACGAGAGGACCTGGCTGGATAATGCCGGCCGGCCGCACAGCAGCGAATTAAGGGTCGAGGAACGGTTTCATCGGGTCGATCATGACAATATGGAACTTACGGTGACCATCGACGACCCCAAGATGTACACACAGCCCTGGCAGGCGCTGAACAAGTTTCCCCTGCGCTTGCAGCCGCGCGGTTTCGATATCCGGGAGGTGCACTGCGTGCCGTCCGATACGGCGCAATACAATAACGATATCGGCGATCCGAGCGTCGCTCCCGAAGGCAAGTAGCGAAGCGATTGCCCGAGGACAAAACGCGGAGCGGCGGGCAATCCTCAAACTGGCTGGAGCCGGCCTCCGAGATCGCCTTCCTGCTACTCCCCAGCGCTCTTCCCGCCTTTCACGTCGCCGGAAATAACCGGCAGATCGATGAAGCTGGCCGCGCCCGGCGCGCGATAGATGCGTTGCGTGGCCTTGACATAGTCTTCAGGCGTAGCAAAGAAGATATTCGGGACGAACTTCTGCGGGTTGCGATCGTAAAGCGGAAACCAGCTCGACTGTACCTGCACCATGATCCTATGCCCCGGCAAGAATACGTGATTCACCATCGGCAGCGTGAACCGATAAGGCAGCGGAGTATTCGGCGCGATGGCCTTGGGTGTCTCGAAACTCTCGCGATATCGCCCGCGGAAAATATCCATGCCGACGTTGAGCTGATAGCCGCCCATTTCGGGCTGGCTCGGGACCTCGTCGGGATAAACGTCGATCAGCTTGACCACCCAGTCGCAATCGGTCCCGCTGGTGGAAGCAACCAGGTTCACCACCGGCGCGCCGCTGATGCGCACTGGCTCCGTGAGCGGCGGCGTCACATAGGCCAGCACGTCGGGGCGGTCCACCACGCTGCGCTGATCCATCAGCAGCCAGCGCCTCCAGGCTTCGGTATCGGCAAAGCGGACCGGGCGCGGCTGATAAGGCACCGGCTTGGCCGGATCGGAGACGTATTCGTCGTAGGCTTTGGACGCCTTTGAATCGCTTCCAGCCGGTGCGTCAGGCGCCGCAAAGGACAAACCGAAACCCGCGCTCAGATAAAGCGGCTTCGATTTTGCGGCGCACCCGGTGTCGCACGCCAACGGCCAGGATTTCAGGCGGTCCCAGTGGTTCTCGCCGGTGTTTGTAGATCAAGACGGGCGGCGTGTCCGCTTTGGGTGCGCCGTCCTTCAGGTACTGATCGAAGAAGGGCTCGAGCACGTCGCGGCGAAACTGCAGGGCCGTATCGCCTTCCCACCTGAATGGGCCGAGCGAGTAGCCGTCGTAGTTCACGCCGCTGTGCCGCCAGGGTCCCATCACCAGGAAATTCATGTTGTTGTTGTGATCTTTCGGCTCCACGGCCAGATAGGAGTGAATCGCTCCCCACATATCTTCCTGATCCCATAATCCCTGGATCCACATGGTGGGCACTTTCAGCGGCTGCGCGGCCATGGTCTTGTCGAGCGCCTGGAGCCGCCAGAAGGAATCGTAGGCGGGATGCTCGGCCATCTTGCGCCACCAGGGCAATTGGTCGAGTCCCGCGGCCTTGGCAAAATTCCCCGCGGAACCGGCACGGAGGAAATTTTCGTAATCGTCGTAGCCCTGGCGGACGATGGAATGCCCTTCACCCTTTGCCGCGGTTTGCTCGGTAAAGTAATCGAGATTGACTTGCCGGAACGCGCCGAAGTGGAACCAGTCGTCGCCCATCCAGCCGTCAACCATGGGACTCATCGGCGCGGCGACCTTCAACGCCGGATGCGGGTTGACCAGGGCCATGACCACGGTGAAGCCCTCGTAGGAACTTCCGAGCATGCCGACCTTGCCGTTGGATTCGGGTACGTTTTTCACCAGCCAATCGATGGTGTCGTAGGCGTCGGTGGACTCATCGGTGCCGGTATTGTTGAGCGAGCCCCTCAGCGGGCGGGTCATCCAATATTCGCCTTCGGAGCCGTACTTGCCGCGCACGTCCTGGAAGACGCGAATGTAGCCGTCGCGCACGAAGACTTCATCGCCTTGCGGCAGCGTTCCCAGCATATGCGGCGAAGCTTCGCGCTCGGCGCGGCCGGCGGCGTTGTAGGGCGTGCGGGTCAGGATGACCGGCGCGTGGCTGGCCCCGCGCGGAATGACGATCACCGTATGCAGTTTCACGGCGTCGCGCATGGGAACCATCACCTCGCGCTTGACGTAGTCGTAGGAGGACGTCGGCGCTTGATACTTCTTCGGAATGTCGGGCGTTTCGGGCGAAACCTGCGCACGCGCGCCAGATCCGAAGGCGAGAAGCAGCGTCACCGTGAGCAGGCGGCGCACCAAGGAAGTCACACAAATCATGAAAAGCGCTCCTAAACCAGGATGCCGTATGGCCGGCCGGGATCAAAACATTTTATACACCCGGCGCCTTTGGCGCGTGAGCGAAATGATCCTCGGCTGGTAGTTGGCGCGGCGCAAATGTACCTGCAGCTTGCATCGAAACGGCCGACCGAAAGCAAACAAAAAAAGTACATCTGCGTGACACGTGCGTGACAAATTCATGGCTTCGCCGGAATAACCTGCCTGGTCCCCGATCCGACTCGTTCCCGCATGCACCGAGAGAGAATTTCAATCAGGAGGCCATGGAAATGAACCCACACGCCAGCCCAATAACGATACCGGCGTTTTCGGCTCGGACCAGAGCCGGAGTCAAGATCGCGCTGATCGCCGCGGCATTTCTTCTTCTGTTCCCCGGCGCTCTTCTTCGGGCACAAGACGATAACAGCGCTTTTCTTCCCGACCAAGTGCGGAGTGCTTCGACAGTTCCAGCCAATGGCGACGTGAACCCCTATGGGGTGGCCTTCGTGCCACCGGCGTTCCCAGCCGGGGGGACCGCCACACCCGGCAATATCCTAATCTCCAACTTCAATAATTCCCAGAATCTCCAGGGCACCGGCACCACCATCGTGGACATTCCACCGGGCGGGCCGGTCCAACCATTCTTCCAAGGGAAGGCCGGACTGGGGCTCACGACGGCATTGAACATTCTCCAGAAGGGTTTCGTGCTGGTGGGCAACTTCCCGTCTCCGGACGGCACGTGCCCGAACTCGACGCCAGGTTCCATCTTGGTAATCGACAAGCGCGGCAATTTGGTGAGCACGATCTCCAATTCCATGATTAATGGACCCTGGGATTCCGCGCTCTTCGACCAAGGGAATTCGGCGAAGCTCTTTGTGGCCAACGGCCTCACCGGCACCGTGGTGCGGCTGGAGCTCTCGGTGGGCGGATCGGGCGTAAAGGTGAAGAACACCACTCAGATCGCCTCCGGCTATAAGCACAATTGCGATCCCGTGACTTTTGTCGATGCTCCCACAGGGTTGGTGTATGACGCGGAGCGGGACGTTCTCTTCGTTGCCTCGACGGCGGACAATGCCGTCTTTGCAGTCGGCAATGCCGGTGGCACGACGCAGGACCGAGGCCGCGGAACTCCCATCTACTCGGACAATGTCCACTTGCACGGCCCGCTGGGGATGGTGCAAGCGCCCAATGGCCATCTGATCGTCAGCAGCAACGACGCAGTGAATTCCGACCCGAATCAACCGAGTGAGCTCGTGGAGTTTACCAAGGGAGGCCAATTCATCAAGCAGATCTCCGTTGATCCGTTGCAAGGCGGATCGTTCGGTCTGGCGGTGGCGACTTCCGGAAGAACAGCGCAGCTCGCCGCCGTCGACGACAACCAAAGCATCCTCCTGATCTGGACCTTGCCGTTGCCTTAGCGCGGGGCCGGCAGACGCGCCGACTGGAAAAAATCTAGTGCCCGGCGAGATCGTTCCGGATGACCGTGCCCCCCTTCATCACGAAGCGCACGCGCTCCATTTCGGTGACGTCGGCGAGTGGATTTCCCGAAACAGCGATGATGTCGGCGAATTTGCCCTTCTCGACCGTGCCGATGTCCTTCTCGATGCCGTAATTCAGCATGTGGGCGGCATTCATATAAGCTGTCTGCAAGGCCTGCGCCGGTTTCAACCCCCACTTCGCGTAATAGGCGAACTGGTTGGCCTGCTTGCCGTGTGGGATTTCGGCTGAGGTGGCGCCGCTTCCAAAGACGATGGGGACGCCGGCCGCGATGGCGCGCCGGAAGGCCTGCTCGGCGAGTTTCAGGCGCGAATTGCGTCCGCCGGTCTCCTGCAGATCCTCTTTTTCCAGCCCGATCAGGTCGTCGAGCGTCACCTCGAAGGGAAGCTTCTTCTCGAGCAGAACCTTGATCCCGTCCTGATCGAGTTCGAGCAGATGATTGGGGGCGTCCACGCCCGCGTTGATGCAGCTGGCCATGCCTTCTCCGCCATAGGTGTGGCAGGCGACTTTGAGGCCGAGCCGGTGCGCTTCGTCGACGATGGCCTGCACTTCCTCGAACGTCATCGAAGGCGAATTGATCAGCTTCGCATCGGGTGTCCACATGTGCATCGTTCCGGCGAAATCCTGCGTGGTGTAGATTTTCACCCAATCGACGCCGTGCAGCTTGGCCTCGCGCACGGCGGCCCGCGCGAGCCAGGGGCCGTTGATGTTCTTGTCCTCGATGAAGCCTTCCTGGAAGCGGCCCGGCCGGATGTCCGGATAATAATTGGTCGCGCGAGGATTGAGTGATTGGCCCACCACCTGCATGCGCGGGCCCTGCACGCGGCCGGAATTGATCTGGTCGCGGATGTCAACGGTGTTGTAACCGCCGCGCGAATCCATATCAA
>QHYR01000265.1:22248-51090 GCA_003223315.1 Acidobacteriota bacterium
TGCCGGGCATGACGGTGGCATTCGAGAGGTCGATGACGCTCGCGCCCGGGGGAATGGCGAGGCCGGGGCCGACATCCGTGATGCGGTCGCCGCGCACGAGCACCATCTGGTTCGTGAGCATCGCGCCGGAACGCGCGTCGAACAGGCGCCCGGCGCGGATGGCGACGACCTGGTCCTTCGGCGCAAGATATTTCCCGGCCACTTGAGCCTGGGCGGGAGGAGTTGCCAGTCCCGCGACTCCGGCGACGAACACGGCACATAGTTTCAATTGCCACTTCATGGAATCCTCCCTTGTCGCGACTGTGATCGGTGATGGCGCAGGCATTCTATAAGAAATTCGGCGGAAGTGCGCAGAAGCGTGGCATCGAACAGACTGTCTGTCTCCGCAAATCTCAGCTTAGCGTTTGCGGGTGGCGGTGGCTTTGGGCTTGCCGATGGGTTTGGCGGTTTTGGCGGGCGGCGGCGCTGAAGCCGCGGCTTTGCTCTTGCGAGCCGCTTGCAGGCGCGCGAGCGTCTCTGCGGCCTTCTGGGATTGGACGGGCAAGCCGCCGGGAGCCGGGGCCGCCCCGGCGGGCTTGGCGACAAGTTTTTTCTTGGATTTGTCCCCCAGTTTCTTTCCTTTTTCTTCAGCCTTCTTTTTCGGCGGCTCTTTGATGCCGGAGAGTTTCCGCAAGAGCTTAAGACGAAGTTCCGGGTTTCTGGCCTTGCCCTGCAACTGGGCGTGGAAGAGATCTTCGATGACCTTATCGAACTTCGGCCCGTGCGCCATGCCGATGCTTTCGAGTTCCAGGACCGCAGCGGGCAAGGCTTGCCGCAAAGGCCGCCACTTATGGAGATAGGTGCGAATTTTGCCGACCGCTTTGGAATTGGAGGATTCCGCGAGAATGAAAGCGAGTAGGTCCCCCGGCGCCTTCTCCAGGAACGCGTAGGCCTCAGTCGGCGCGGCTGTTTTGCGTCCGGCGAGGGTTTGGCTGATCTTCTGCGCGCGCTCCTCGAGGCCGGTCACCGCCTCGATCTCCTGCTGACGAAATTCGAGGCGATGCAAGGCGGCAGAGACTTCCCGGTCTTTCAGCTTCCCCAGCGCCGCGTAAGTTACCGGCGCGAAGAGGCGCGGCCGAATGCCGGCGGCGGCAAGATCATCACGCGCGCGCAGAATGCGTGCGAGCATTTCGTAATGGGGATGGCGCTTGGCGAGTTGAGCAGAGATGGCCTCCAGCAGGCCGCGCGCTTCCCAGGCCTTGAGAACGTGCACGGGCTTATCTTCCCGCGCGAGCTGACGGAGCTCGGCGCCCGCTTCACCTGCAGGAATGGATTCCTGCAGGCCGCGCTCCAGCGCCAGGTTGAACCAATCCTCGGTGCGCGAGTCGAGCTTGAAATCCATGCGCGCGGCATAGCGAATGGCGCGCAGCAGGCGCACCGGCTGATTGGTAAAGCTGTGGATGGAAAGCGCGCGCACTTCGCGGGCCTCGAGATCGGCGAGGCCGTTGGTGGGATCGAGCAGCAGACCGCGGGAGGCGGCGTTGAGCGAAAGGGCAATGGCGTTCAGGGAGAAATCGCGGCGGCGCAGGTCATCCATAATTGTGGACCAGCGCATCTCGGGACGCGCCCCCGGGCGGGGATAAACCTCCTCGCGAGCCGCCTCAATGCTGCCGTCCACGTCGCCAGAGAAGATCACGTCGAGGTGCCGCAGCTTTTCGTCTTCGTCCACGACGCGCGCTCCGCCCTTCTCGAGTTCGCGCGCGAAACGCGAAGGATTGCCCTCAACGGTGAAATCGAGGTCGCGGATGGACATTCCCGAAATCAGATCGCGAACGGCGCCGCCGGTGAGGTAGACGTTGGTGGTGATCTCGACGGCCAGCTCTTGCATGCGCACCAGGACGGCGCGCTGCTCGGCGGAGAGCCGGCTTTCCAGCATGTACATGTAGTCAGGCATCAGCCATTCTCTTCCCTAGCAAAATTGAACGATTGCGGTTGATGAATCGCCGGCACTCTGTTGTTTGACGTCGTCCCTCGGGCCACGTTTCGGCCCGAGGCGCTTTTTGCGCTCCGGACGACTTTGCGGGGAATCTGCTTTTCGCGTGAGCATGCTCGTCAGGCGCGGGGATGGTGCGCCTTGTATACCTGTTTCAAGCGCTCTTCCATCACGTGCGTATAGATCTGTGTCGTCGAAATATCGGCGTGGCCCAACATCAACTGCACCGACCGCAGGTCCGCACCGCGCTCGAGCAGGTGCGTGGCAAAGCTGTGCCGCAGCTTATGGGGCGAGAGACGCGCCCGTATGCCGGCGCGCCGGCCGTGCGCCGTCAGCAGGCGCCAAATGGCAATACGGCTGAGAAGATTGCCGCTGCGGTTGAGGAAGAGCCAGGGAACCGCCCTCCCCGCCTCGCCTCCCCGCAAAAGCAGCGGCCGGGACTTCCCCAGATAGGCCTGCACCGCCGCCAGCGCCTTCCGCCCGACCGGCACCAGACGCTCCTTATCACCCTTTCCGATACAGCGCAAGCAGCCCATGCGCATTTCCAGGTCGGAGACTTTCAAGTGAACCAGTTCGGAGACCCGTAAGCCCGTGGAATAGAGCACCTCCAGGATGGCTCGATCGCGCAATCCCTGCGGCGTCGAGGCGTCCGGCTGGTTCAGCAAACGGTCTACGTCTTCCATGCGCAGATAGGTCGGCAGCGATCGCCGCACCTTCGGCGACTCCAGATTGAGGGTCGGATCGGTCGAGAGCGCCCCCTCGGCGAGCGCAAAGCGGAAAAGATTGCGGAGCGAAACCAAATGGCGCGCCACGGTGCGGCTATCGAGCCCTTGGCGGTAGAGGTCGCCCAGGAAATCTACGATGTGATCGCGGTTCAGCGCCTCGAGATGCAG
This sequence comes from Acidobacteriota bacterium, assembly GCA_003223315.1. Taxonomy (GTDB): domain Bacteria; phylum Acidobacteriota; class Terriglobia; order Acidiferrales; family UBA7541; genus Palsa-189. Next base: position 25,114 of record QHYR01000265.1, read on the forward strand.
GCCGCGTTTTTCGGCAAAGCTCTCGAATTTGCGCAAATCGCGGTCATAGGCCGCGAGCGTATTGGGGGCCAGGCCTTTCTCGACCTTGATGTAATTCATGAACGAAGCGATCAGGGGATGGATCCGCATGGTCACGATTCCTGGCTCAAGCCTGCCAAGCTCGCGGCCTCCGGCTCACCGTGCATGGCAATGCCATAAATTTCAGGGAGCTCGCCACAACGCATGGCCCAGGCCAGCAGGAGATAGACAGACGTCGCTCCCACCAGCAAAACGCCGAATACCGCCAGGCGCGGCAGAAAATGTGAATACGCGTCGAAGCCGGACATATGCAATCCCATCCAGCAGAGCGTTCCCATCAGCCCAGCGCTCGCTCCGCTGCGCGCCAGCGAGGCCAGGATATTGAGAGTACCCATGCGGCCGAAGCGCAGCCGAAAAATCGCAAACAAGGTGAAAAAGTTGAAATACGCCGCGATTACTGCCGCCAGGGCCGGCCCGCCATTGCCAAAAATGGGGAAAAACCAGCGCAGGAAGAGCGCGTTCAGAACGATATTCAAGCCCAGCGAATAGGCCGCCACGCGAACGGGTATGCGCGTGTCGTGCGTGGAATAAAATGCCGGCACGATCAGTTTGATCGCGGCGAAGGCCGGCAATCCAAAGGCGTAGTAGAAGAGAGCGCGGGTGGTGAGCTCGGTGGATTCGGCCATGAATTCGCCGTGCTGGAAAAGCACGCTGATGATGGGTTCACGCATCACCACCAGGCCCACCGCGGCGGGTATGGTGATGAAGGAAACGATGCGCAGCGAAAACGCCAGCGTGGACTTCATCTCTTCCATGGCGCCGGCCGCGGCTTGATGCGACATCATGGGCAAAATCGCGGTGGCCACGGCGATGGCATAGCCGCCCATGACCAATTCCATGACGCGCTCGGCCACGTACAGGGCGGTCACGCTCCCCGAGGGCATGCGGCTGGACGTGGCGAAAATTGTGCCCACGAAAAAATTGATCTGCGCCATGCCGATGCCGAAAAATCCCGGCGCCAGCAATCCTCCCACCGAGCGAACGCCTTCATGGCGCAGCGAGAGCCGGAATTTGAAGCGCATTCCCCGGCGCACCAATTGCGGCACCAGAATCAGGAATTGCAACGTTCCGCCGATCAGCACGCCCACGCCCAGCGACACCGCGGGACTCGAAAAATGCCGCGACACCGCCGCCACCGAAGCGGCGATGATGCAAAGATTCAGCACCACCGGAGTGGCCGCGGGCGTGCCGAAGACGTGAAAGCAATTCAGGATGGCCATGGCCAAGGCGGAGAGGCCGATGAAATAGATGTACGGGAACATGATGCGATTCAGATAGACGGCTTGTTCCCAGGCCGGCTGTCCCGGCGCGAAGAAGGTAAACAGGCGCATGAATTGCGCCGAGAACACGCTTCCGAGCATGGTGATCGCCGCGAGCAAAACAGCCGTCGTCCAGAAGAGGCGCTGCGCAAACGCCCAGACTTCCGCGCGCGGCTTGTTGTTCAGATAGTTGGCGAAGATGGGAATGAACGAGGCGGTGACCGCCCCTTCCCCCACGAGCCGGCGGACCAGGCTGGGGATGCGGTAGGCCAGCACGAAGGCATCGGCCGTGGGCGTGGTGCCGAGGAGGAGGGTGATACGCTCGTCGCGGACGTAACCGAGAATGCGGCTGACTACCGTAACAAGGGAGATGACCGAGGCTGACTTGAGGATCTGCTTCTTTTGATTCAAGAGGCGGCGTCTCAGCCTAAGCCTAGTAAAAACAACGAGTTAACAGCCCTACGCGGCGATACGATAACACACCTCGCCCCGCTTTGCAACAGCAGCAGTCCGCAACTGCAAAATGGCCGCTGCTTTCGTTTCCAGGATGAGACTTAGAGCCTTCCCGCCGCACGAAAGTTATTGGCCCGAGCAATCCCCGGGTACTATCTTGTTGCACCTTAGGAGCGAACGATGAAGACCCTGTGGAAGATTGCCGGAGCGATAGTGGCTTGCCTGGTGCTATTGCTGGTGGTGCTGAGCATAACCGGCCTCGAGCCTCAGCAAAGAACGCCCGGTCTGTGGCTCAAAGGGAATCTCGTGACCACCCCAGTGACTGACTGGTCGTTCACCGACAGAGTTGAAACAGTGAAGGTGCAGACCCGGACCTGGTATCTGCTTCCCCACTCGGTAACGACTTATTGTGTCGCGTATAACGGCCAGCTGTACCTGGACTCGTTTTATCGCGCGGGAGTCGAATATCCCCACGGGAGAAGTTGGAATGAGAATGTGGCGCGCGACCCGCACGTGCGCTTGAAGGTTGGAAATAACTTGTATGACGTCACCCTCGTCCATGTTACCGATCCGGCTGAAAAAGCAGCGCTGCGCGAACTGAAAGCGAAAAAATACCCTCAACTGAAAATTCCGCCGGATGCGCAGGTGCAATTATTTCACGTGATTGGGTAATCAGGAGCGAGAATACCGTTCGGGCAGGCCGCAGGAACGGAAGAAGGACGCCTATCTGGTGCGGAGGCTCTTGCAATAATCAAAACTATCAGCAGATGAACACGCGGCCACGCACAGAAGTTTTGGGGCGGATACGAGAGTCATTCCAGAAGGGAGGGAATCGTTGCACCACAAAGTAGCGTGGTCGGCCACAGCGTTTCCCTAGGTTCGACGTTAGGACGCCTTCGATTCGAACTTGAGCGAGATCTCCCCGGTAGTTCGACGGCTCGTCCAGTATTCGCCTTGTAGCACGCGCGTCGGCCCATCGCCTATTTGCAGTATAGCAGCGCCGTAGTGGATCGCCATGCGATCACGGGAAGTCGGCCGGGGTTTGTTCGTGTAGTTGAAGCTCAATCGCAACCGGCCACTTTCCTCGTCACGGCTGATTAGCGCCGCGGTGCTGTAGCTATCGGACTCCTTTGTGTGCATAACGCAGTTGATCGACAAAAAGTCTTGCCGGATGACGAAAGTGGCCTGAATAGGACGGAGAGCCCGACTCTCTTTCTGATCGGTCCAGGTGCTCCGTATCTCGCCTTGCCAAATGCCTTGCAAGTCTGGGAAGGGAACGAACCATCCCTGGAAAATAGGTAACCTCCACAGCCATTTGGTGGAAACATAAGAGAGAGCTACGTACACCGTAACGGCGGCCGGAAGCTCTTTTAGAGAATCCCAGTCTATCGCCAGGGCCGCCTTCGACAGGTATAGAATAGCGACCCAAATTGCCAATAAGCTTCCGAGCCGGACCCAAAGGATTGCTTCTTCCCGGACATTCATAAGGATTTACCTAGAAAGAAATTCGTCAAGAATGGACAGACCACCCCTCGAATTCGGATTGTGATAGTCCCCGTATTCATTGATGGCCCCGTTGGAGGAAAACGATCGGCGACCTGCGAGACCCCACGAGATTTTCAGTAATGTAATACTAGGACAGAGCGCGCCCGGTTTCATCTTTTAGTGCTCAGTTGGTTACTGGCGGGAGTCGTCCTAGGCCGGACACGACGATTGCGCCAGCAGCGAACGCAGGGAGGGCGGAAGCGAGCAATAACTCATCTACCCATCCTGGGTCCACCCAGATGTTTCTGAGGTCCCACGCTGTTGATACCGGAGCTTTCTTGCCCGAAACTCCGTCTCCGCTTTCATTGGAGTTTCAATGTCGTTCATGTGATGCCCACTCCGGAAGGCCATGAGGGATTCTTCGTCCGCCGCTAAGGCGAGTCGGCCGCGAACGGCGCGGCCGACGGCGGACTCAGAATGACACCAGATGAGCGCTGCGACTATCGCAGGGCGGAGACGGAGGCGGCGCCGTAAAGGCTGAACCAGGGCTTGGCGGCGGCCAGCCGCTGGTTCACGTTATTGATATTGGCGACGCCCTGTTTGCCGAGCCATTCCTCGAAGGCCTTCAGGCCTTGCTTGGCGTAGACGGGAATGCCGTCTTTCCAGGTGGCGCGGCCGCAGAGCACGCCGGAAAAGTTCGTGGCGGCTTCGGCGGCGAGCTCGAGCGATTCGTTGAAGGTGTCGTTGCTGACGCCGGCAGAAAGATAGATGAAGGGCTTTTTGGCCATGGACGCGGCGCGGCGGAAATGTTCCTTGGCCTCTTCGCGCGAATAGGCGGATTCGCCCTTACAGGAGCGCGCGCCCTTCACGAACGCCATATTGACCGGCACTTCCACCTTGAGGACATCCACGCCGTACTGCGGCTTGGAGAATTCCTCCATGCTGCGCGCCACGATTTCGGGCTTCTTGCGGGCGAAGTCGAGGCCCTTTTCGTCCACGTTTTCTTCGTAGCCGACAAATTCGAGGAAAAACGGCACGTCGGAGGCGATGCATTCGCCGCCGATGCGTTCGACCCAGGCATGCTTGGTTTCGTTGACGGCGGGCGGATCGAAGGGTGTGTAGTAGAGCAGGATCTTGACGCAATCGGCCCCGGCGGCGACGAGGCGCCGGACCGAATAGTGGTCCAGCAGATCGGGCAGGCGGCCGGGTTGCGTATTGTCATAGCCGCTCTTCTCGTAGGCCAGCAGCAGGCCGGCATTCTTCGCGCGCACCTTGGTGGCGGAAAGGCCGTACTCGGGATCGAGCAGAATGGCGCTGGCGTGCGGCGTGAGGATGCGTGTGACGGCTTCCTTGAATTCCTCCATCATCTGGTCGGTCACGCCCTTTTTGTCGATGCCCTTATCCTTGGCGATGGCGCTTTTCAGCGAACCGCGCTGGTCCATGGCCGCCGCGGCGATCACGCCGCGCGAGTTGGAAACTGCCTCCAAGCCCTTCTGTTTGCCCGGGCTGATTTTCATCCTAGTGCCTCCGAAGAGTTTATAAAAGCGGGAGTTTGCGCCCCATTCTAACATGGGCGTTGCCGTAGTTGGCGCAGGCGCACCTGAATGATGCGATGAGTGAAAATAGCGAGAGAGTGAGTCTAAGCTCAAGCTGAAAACTCGCCTGCCGGAAGGGGCTCAAAAAACTCGGGACCGACAATCAATTTACCCTTTAATGCGCCTGGCTGGCGTTTGTCCTTGCGGAGGAACGCCAGGGCGCGCTTTCGGGCGTGCTTGTATTGTTTGGCTTGTTTCCCAGCCTTTGACTTTCGATTTCGAGTTTTACGCAAGTCTGACCTCGTTACCTATCAAGAGGCAAATGATTGTGGCTTACGGGGATTTGCTGGCTTTCTTTTCTTGCTGTGAATCAACCGCGTTCAGAATTGCCTTCTTGTGCGGATTAATAAGCGCCTGTACCTCTGCATCCAAGGTTGCTATCTCTGCCTTCAGGTTCAGCGTGAATTCGCGGTTCACGATTTGTATCAAAAAGACCATGAGCAGCCTTCCGAGGTTCGCCGCGCCCATGCTCAGATTGTTCCAAGCTATAGGTCGCGCTGCAACCTTTCCTCGTCGCACGGTTACATACGGCTGGCCGTGTGCGATTGCCGAAGCGCGGCGGAAATACCGATCGTACATACCAGCCTTCGAATTCGGCTTCAGCGAGAGCCTCCTTGGTTTTGAGATTGTGCCACGGCCTCTCGTCGAACTCTTCCCAGAGTTTCTGAAATTCCTCATCCGTTTCCTTAATTAGGTCCGCCAACCTTTCCTTCAGCTCAGGTTGCTCGATGAAGCGGATCATGCGGAGTTCCGTCAATCTCCCATGCCGTACGAAATGAGAGAGTTTGTCAGGATCTTTTGCAAGAATAATAGTGTTTGTGGCTACTTCGAATAGCGTACGTACTAACGATTCGGCAGCAAGGCCATTTTTCTCGGCACACACGGACATGAGGCCAAGAAAGATATTTCTTGCAAATGCAAGTTGAGCCTGAACAGCCTCAAAATGCACGCTGGCTGGCTTGGTTTCGATGATGCGACTTGTGAGATCGACAATCCGTCCGCTCGCAGTATCCACAAGGCACTGGCGCTTCAGTTTAACAAAAAACCCCAGGGCGCCGCGGAAGGCGCGGGCGCCCTGGACTATAAGTCTTCGTCGTACTGACTGAGAGATCCGGTTCGTCTTTGTCACCCGGCGAAAGCTCCACTTTGTTTCCAGCGAAAAGCGCATCCTGTAGGTAGCCTTTTCGCGGCGGGTGACTTTCGCCGAGGAACCGGGGACTTTGGCGCAATCTTACTTCCAGGCGGAGTAGACCGGCTTACTGACGAGAAACTCCGCATTGGCGCCGGGGCGCGGGGTGAACTTCTGCGCGCGGCCGTTATCCACTTCGGCCACGTAGAAGTTGCCTTCCTGATCCACGCTGAAGCCGTGCACGCCCCAGAAGCCGCCGGGGAAATCTCCCCAGGTGCCCCAGGTATAGAGCAGATGCCCCTGGAGGTCATAGTGCAGCATCTTGGAAGTGCCGCGGTCGAAGGCCCAGAGAGTGTGGTCCGCGCCGATGTAGATCAGGTGCACGTCGGAAGGCTCGTCGCCGACATGCCATTCATAGAGATATTTGCCGTTTTCGTCGAACACCTGAACGCGGTGATTGCCGCGGTCGTTGACGAAGATGTGCCGCGTCTGCGCGTCAATGGCGATGCCGTGCACGTTATTGAAGTAGCCGGGGCGCTTGTCGTTGGGCGGCGTGCCCTTCTGCCCCCAATCCAGCAGGAATTTGCCGTTTTTATCGAACTTGGCCACGCGCGTGCCGTTGTAGCCATCGGCCACAAAAAAGGTGCTGTCCGGCAGCCAGACGATGTACGTCGGCCGATTGAAGTGCGTGCCGTCGGCGCCCTTCACAGTGGGCGTGCCGATGGTCTGCAGGAGCTGCTTGCCGTCATGCGAGAACTTATAGACGGCGTGCATGTGGTCGTCGACCACCCACACGTTTTTGTCGGGATCGTAAGGATTGACGTACACAGCGTGGGGCCGCTTGAACTTGCTATCCCACTGGCTCCAGGTCTCTACGATATTGCCGTTGGCGTCCACCACGTTGAAGCAGTTGGCCCACTTGGCGTCCACGTCGATTTCGCGATACGGCGGCTCGGCCCCGCGCCAAAGCCGCGGGCCATCCTCGGGATCCTGTCCTGTGCCGCCGGCTCCTGGCATCGCCGCGACGGTGGCGTCACGCCAAGGCAAGCGGCCAATGGGAAACGAAAGGCTCGGGCCTAATTGCGGAAGCATGACCGGCTTCGGCGCCTTGATATTGGGCAGCTCGCCGCGGAACAGCATGTAGATGCGGTTGGGGCTCTCCGCGAAAATTCCCTGCCCCGCGCCGTACGTCCACTTCTCGTTGCCCGGCAAAGTGCTGATGTCCTTCGGCCAGCCCTTCACGACTTCGTAGGCGCCGAAAATATCCTGTCCTCCGACCTGCCCGGGAATGGCCACAGCGCCCATGCCGGGTTTGGCCGCGCCGCGCACGCTCAACGTCCTGCTGGCGATGAAGAAGCCCAGCACGCACCCCACCGCAATAGCTAGCACCGTAAACGCAACTCTACGCATTTCTTATTTCCTCCCGCGCCAAACGGCGCGTTAACAAAATCCCCCGCATAAGCCTGTAGACGATAGCACGCCGCGGTGCGTTTCCGAGAAGCAAAGCCTCGGCTACGCCCGGCGGGGACCTGTGCAGCGATAACGAAGGTACAGGTACTCAGCTTTTTGTTTCACGCTGAGGAGTTGAAACCAGGGCGCGGTGTCCGGCACAAACTCCACGGCTTCTACGAGTCCCGGTCGAATGGTTTGCGGCAGGCGGCCCGCGATTTGCGGCGATAAGGTCATAAAGAATTCGTCTACGACTCCCGCGGCCAGGAATGCTCCAAACAGAGTAGGCCCTCCTTCATGCAGCAGCCTGCGAATTCCAAATTGTGAGCTGAGTAACTGGAGAATGGCTGCCGGGCCGATGATGCCAACTTCCGTGAGCACGGGACTTTATAACTGGCGGCCCCATCGAGAGTGGAGACAAAATTCGCGAGGACGTAGGGGCGCTCCACGGGACCGGCGGGAAAATGCAGGTCTCCGTCGTACAGCTCGAGCAACCCCTGCTGCAGAGCCTGCTCGGCGTGGTCCTGGTCGCGGTCAAGCAGAGTTCGTACGAGGCGCATTTGATGTTTTCGCCGGGCGGAAATCCGGCAAATCAATGTATCGCGAAACGACGCGCTGTAGTAGCCGAACACCCGGATGGAACAGGCAGCGCGGGGTGGGCGGCAAATTGATGACGTGCATTCAAAATAAGAATTGGACAGGGGCGCTGCAGCGACTTACTTTGTATGGGGCCGGATCAGGCCCAGAACGCATCCGCGAGAACGTGTTGGAATGATCAGACATCCGAATTCCCTGACCGAGGGCGATCTCGATATCGGATTCCTGCATGAAATTGCCACGCGCATGTCTCTGGCGCCTCCGCTGCATGAAGTGCTGCGCGAAGTGGTGCGCTTCGCGGCGGCGGTGGTGGAATGCGACTCCTGCTTCGTCTACGTGCTGGAAAAAGACGAGCTGGTGTTGCGCGCCTCCAAAAATCCACATCCCGAGATCATCGACCGGCTGAAATTAAAACTCGGCGAAGGCATCACCGGATGGGTGGCTGAACATCGCGAGCCGGTCGCCGTGCCGCAGGACGCCATGAAAGACCCGCGCTTCAAGTTCTTCAACGACTTGCCGGAAGACCGTTTCGAGGCGTTTTTATCCGTGCCGCTGATGAGCCGCGGGCGCCTGGTGGGCGTAATCAACCTGCAGAACCGCAAGCCGCACCAGTACAGCAAGCGCGAGATCAGCATGATCTCCACGGTGGGCACGCTGGCGGGCGCGGAGATCGAAATGGCGCGGCTGCAGGATGAAGAGCGCAGGCGCATCGGACGCGAAGTGCACGACACGCTGGGACAGGAACTCACCGCGGCCAAGCTCTACCTGCGGCGCATTCCGGAAAATTCCTATGCCGAGGCGCACTGGTCTTCGTTCGTCAAAGAGGCCGCCGAGGCGGTGGACCGGGCCTTGCACCAAGTGCGCAGCCTGTCGTACCTGCTGCATCCGCCGTTCGCCGAAGACATGGGGCTGCTCACCGCGTTGCGTTATTACGTGGAGGGCGTGAGCCAGCGCACCGGAATCCAGGTCAAAACGAAGCTGCCCAAAGAATTGTCGCCGCTGCCCTTCGAGCTGGAGGCGGCGATTTTTCGGGTGGTGCAGGAGGCGCTGACGAACGTCTACCGGCACTCCGGCAGCGAAGTGGTGGATCTGGAGGTCGCGCGCAACGGGCACAAGGTGCACGTAAAAGTAAGGGACTACGGAAACGGCCACGCCCCCTTCGGAACTCCCTTCGGTTCTCAGGGCCAGCAGGGCAAGCCCTTCGAGACTCAGGGCAAGCCGGAAAAGCTCGACCTCGAAAAGCTAGGGGTGGGCATCAGCGGAATGCGGGAACGAGTGCGCGGGCTGGGCGGCGAGTTCCGCATCTACGACGCCGAGCCGGGCACGGCGGTGGAGGTGGAGCTGCCCACTGCGCCGCCGCTGTCGAAGTCTCCGTAATCGAACTTTCGAGCTTCCGTACCAACTATGAACCCCGCACGACGGAATGCGCCTGCACAGCTATAATCCCTTCGCGCTCAGCAGGTACAAGGATACGGCAGAGTGCCTCAAGGAATTAGCAGTGTAGTTTTGCCGATTTTGGCCCGTGGCGTAGGGGTCGGAGGAATCGTATGGGCAGCCTTCGGCGTACCGGAAAGAGTGCTGAACGAGGACACAAAACTTCGTATTGGAATCTGGCTGTTAGATGTAAATCGGGATTTGCAGAGCAGAATACAAACTTGGCCTGACACATTCGCTAATCTCTTTGACCGCGTGTTTGGCGAGCGACATCTCTCTTGGAGGTGCTTTTCACACTCGGCGCTAGCTTCCTACTTCGCACTGCTCCTAACGGGTTTCTTCCTTGAAGGCATCAAGTGGGAACTTTTGCCACGCACCTTATTTGATGTTTTTCGATATGGATTTATAGGGAATGTTCTCCCGGATTACGTCTCACTTCTGGAGACGAGATACGTCATGAGTCTGATGCAAAGGACGGAATCTTCTTGGTCCCGGAGAACGCTGGTCGTGGTGGATTTGCTCGCTACGTCACTTATCGCGACGCTAACTGCTCACATTATCCTGTCCTATTGGTGGGTGGGCGATAACCCACGCAGCTGGGATTGGTCCCTGTCGGGAATTTTGAGCCATCCCTTCGACTTTCATCAGAATCATTCTTGGATCAGCTTCGTGATTCCGGCCTTTCTGACCTCGGTTTGGCTCTGGCTTTACGCTGGGTCGGGCTTCTTGATTCGAGCGGCGCACCGATTCAATCTCGGTTTCGCATTTTTCAATCAACATTTCGATATCGAGAAAAAGCCGTTGCAAGCCATTGGTTTAGTGGCGGCTAGCCTTGCGGCATCGGTTTATTGGGCTGCGATACTCGTGCACAGCATTGTCGGCTAAAGCCTCTGCTTTCGGAACGGCGGGTCAATCCGCTACAAAACCAGGCGCATGAGGGTGGCGGTCTCCGGACACGCGCTTCGGAATTCGACCGAAGTGCGAAGGGGGGCGGGAACGGCGTCACGCCGGATGGCCTGAAATCCGAGGCGGGCGAAAAACGGGGCGGCCGTGGTGGTCAACAGAACGACTTCAGCGAGGCCATCGCGGCGCGCTTGCTGCAAGGCCTCTTGCACCAGCCGGCGGCCGAGTCCGTGGCGGCGCTCGTGCGGCTCGAGAGCCACGGATCGCAGCAAGCCGTACCGGCCGTAGCGTTCGATCGCAGCGCAGCCGAGGACGCCACCATCGCGGCAAAGCACCAGAAAATTCTGGTGGCTGTTCAGGCCATCGAGCGGAAGCGCGGCGTCCCTCAGAAGTCGCGTTATGTGTTCGTAGTCCGCGGCTTCCGCGCTGCGTATGCTGAATGGCTCACTCATGGCTAAGCTATCTTACGCCGCGAGCGCATCAGGAGGTCGGGCAGCAAGAGGGCGCGCAGCAGGCCGATGGCTGTGCCGTCTTCTCCGGCAGATGGTCCTCGAGGACCACGAAGACTTCCCATTCGTTTCCGTCGGGATCACGCGCCCAGGCTTTATCCTGCACGGCGTAACAGCATTCGGTCTTCATTTCGTCGCGCGTGTCCAGCCCTGCCCTTCTCCAACGCTCGCGCATGGCCAGCACTTCTTCGCTGGAAGCCACCTGAATGCCCAGATGGGAGAGCGCGCCCGGCCCGCTCGCGTTCGATTCCTCCGCAGCCAATTCGTTCAGCGCGAAGTTGAGCGGAGGCTGGGTGAGATCGAATTTGGCGTAAGCGCGGCGAACTTTCACGGGCTCGGCGTCGAAGAGTTTGCGATAGAAATCGATGCTGCGGGTGAGATCCTTCACGCGCAGCGCCACGTGGGGCCGGGCAGCCGTTGTTTTCGCTTCGGTCATGATCAGCCTCCAAATATATGCACGTGCATATGTGTGCAGTATGGCCCTGCGATTTGCATATGTCAAGGCATATATGTTAAATTTCCCTCATGCGCATGCGCAGCACGACCGCTCCGCTCGATCTGCTCTTCCGCGCCCTGGCCGACCCGACCCGGCTGCGCCTGCTCAACCTGATCGCCGACCGCGAGATTTGCGTTTGCTATTTGGTGGAGATCCTGCGGATGAGCCAGCCCAAGGTGTCGCGGCATCTGGCTTACCTGCGCCGGGCAGGCATCGCGGCCTCACGGCGCGAAGGAAAATGGATGCATTACCGGCTGCGAACGCCCGATGACCCGGCGGCCGCGGCGATCCTGCGCGAGGCGCTGGGGCGGCTGCAGGCGATCCCCGCGATGCGCCGCGACGTCTCGCGGCTGACTTCCGTGTGTTGTACGCCGCAAAGATTCGAGGTGCCCGCCGCCGCGCCGCAGCCGCACGAGCTTCCACCCCAGCACGCGTAAAAGCAACGCGTGCCGGGGACCCCGGCTCGTGGTGCCGCGCCCCTGAGCCAGAGCCGGCTGAAACCGGACCGCTTCCGCGCGCGTCGTTAGCATAACGAAGAGCGTGTGCTTAGCCGGCTTGCAATTGACAGCGAATAAATAAAGATGAGAAATTCTTTCGCCCTGTTTGGAGGTTCGAATCCATGAGAAAACTGTTCGCTTTTGCTGCCGCCGCCACTTCCCTGCTGCTGCTCTCGGCTCCGGTCTTCGCGCACCACGGATTTGCGGGCCGCTATGACGAAGACCATCCCGTCACGGTGACCGGGACGGTGGTGGAGCTGCAGTTCATGAATCCGCACTCGTTCATCATTTTCGAGAACAAAGACGCCAGCGGCAAGAGCTTGCGCTGGCAGGCGGAACTGGGATCGGCAAACCTGCTGGCCCGCGAGGGCTGGACGCGCACCATGCTCAAAGCCGGCGACCGCATTACCATCATCGGTCCGCAAAATAAGAATGGCTCGGCCGACCTGAATCTTTCCCACGAGAGCAAGATCATCCTGGCCGATAGCGGCAAGGTGATTCACAACAGCATCAAGGCCGAACAAGGGCAAGGCGGCCAGGGCGGAGGCGCAGCGGCGCCGCCCGCGGCGAATTAGCGCAAATGACCGATCGGAAGCGTATTTGGGTACTGATGGGCGTTGCGCTGGCGGCGGGTTTGGGCGCTGCGGCTACGAGCTTCGCGCAAGTACAGCACAAGATGCAGCTCAAGGTCGAGCCGCCCAAGGCTGTGGTTATGCCGACTGGCAACTGGCTGCCGAAGTCGGTCGCTTACATCAAGGCGTCCAATACCAACAAAGACGACCAATTTGGTGGCGCCGTCGCGCTCAGTGGCGACGGCAATACGCTGGCCGTGGGCGCCGTCAACGAGGACGGCGCGGGCAAGGGCGTGAATCCCGTAACCAAGGGTGCGGCGAAGGTCACCAATTCGGGCGCGGTTTACATCTACACGCGCACGGCCGCCAGCTGGAAACAGCAAGCCTATCTCAAAGCTTCCAACGCCGGCGAGGGCTACCAGTTCGGCAGCGCCTTATCGCTCACCAATGATGGCAACCTGCTGGCGGTGGGCTCGATTGGCGAAGCCAGTTCGGCCATCGGCGTCAATGGCAATCAAAACGATGCTTCCATGCCGGGCGCGGGCGCCGTTTACATCTTTGCGCGCAATGGCGCGAACTGGTCGCAGCAGGCTTACGTGAAATCGTCGAATACCGGCGGGCCGGTGGTGGGCTATCAGTTCGGATACTCCGTTTCGCTCAGCAGCGATGGCAGCACGCTGGCCGCGGGCCAGACGAGCGATCCCAGCAACGCCACCGGCATCGACGGCGACCAGAAAAATACTTCCGCTCCCGATTCCGGCGCGGTATTCGTCTTCGCTCATGAGGGCGACTCGTGGACGCAGCAGGCTTACGTCAAGCCGTGGAATACGACGCAGCGCGGCGTGCTCTTCGGCTACTCCGTGGGACTGAGCCGCGATGGCGACACCATGGGCGTGGGCACCTATGACGAAGACCGAGGGCGCGGCGCGGTGTATGTGTTCACGCGCAAGAATAAAACCTGGGCGCAGCAGATCCGTCTGACCGCGTCGAATGCCGAAGGCGGCGATTCGCTGGGCTGCTCGCTCGCCATCAGCGATGACGGCAACACCATCGTCTCCGGCGCGTTCGATGAAGACTCCATCCTGCCGGGAATTCAGCCGCCCAACGCCGGCGCGAACGATGCCGCCGACGATACGTCCAGCGGCGCGGCCTACATTTTTGTGCGCAAAGATGGCAAGTGGTCGCAGCAGGCCTACGTGAAGGCGTTCAACACGCGCGAAAACGATCAGTTCGGCTGGGCGCTGGCCGTCAGCCGCGATGGCAACACCATTGCCATCGGCTCGCATCTCGAAGATAGCGGCGCCAAGGGCATCAATGGCGACATGAAGGACACCACCGCCGAGGACTCCGGCGCGGCTTATGTGTACACACGCAGCGGCGACACCTGGAATCCCGCCGCGTACGTCAAGGCTTCCAACACCAAGCCGGCGGCGGAATTCGGCATCGCCGTCGCGCTGAATGCGGACGGCAAAGTGCTCGCCGTCGGCGCCACCAAGGAAAATAGCGCGGCCAAAGGCGTGAACGGCAATCAGAAGGATGTTTCGATGGTGAACGCCGGCGCCGCGTATGTCTATTCCGACGCCTCCGAATCCGCGACGACCTCGCGGAAGTAAGCGCGGTAGATGTAGCGCCGCCCGCTTGTCCCGAGCGAGAGGAGCGAGGGATCAGGGCGGCATCCGCGTTTTCGAAATGACCGTGCCGGGCTGAAGGCCGACGCTGATTCAGTTCTCGAGGTAATGTTGAGCGCTTAGGCACGGCGCAATGCGGTGCACGCATCTTCTGCAACTCCCTCTGCTAAATTCGTAAGTAAGAATTCCCGCAGGAGAGCTCGCGATCATGGCCACGACCACGATGGCTTCGTGCCCAAATTGCGGATATCAGCAGGAGCCGGCGGCCAAATGCCGCAAATGCGGTTCGCTTTTTGCTTACGGCGAGAAGTCTACGTCCTCGAAGGTTTCGGCGCCGCCGTCAAAGATCTCAGCGACTTCGGCGCGGCCCGGCGGAGCCGGAGCGGTGACTTGGTCGCGGAGGCCGAGCATTTTCCGCCGCCTCTACGGCGTGGCCCGCTGGACCACGCTGGCCATTCTGGTCGTGGCGATATTGTTGGTCCTGCGCCAGGCTCCTCCGCCGCTGGTCGATAACGATCCCGCCGCGGGCGCGCGGCTCCAAGCTAAGCTCGGCGCGCTGGAGGCCGGATTCGCTCCGGGAATGCATTATGAGCTGCGTCTCGATGAAGCCGAATTGAACTCCTTCCTTCGCTCGAATCTGGAGCTGAAGCCCAATTCGAAGGCTTCCGAGCCGAAGTCCCCGGAAAGGGGAGCTTCGGCGCTAAGGAAGTCGCCGCAAGTTCCCTCGGCAGGAGCGCGCGTGCCGGCGCCGGCGCCAGGAAATCCCGCCGCTCCGTCCGAAGCCGATTCCACCATCGAAGAAGTGCAGTCGTCGGTGCGCGACGTCAAAATCACGCTGGCCGAGAACCGCGTGCAGGCCTACGTGCTCTTCGATTTCCACGGCAAGGATTTGTCGTTGATCCTGGAAGGACGCCTGCACATCGCCAACGGCTATTTGCGTTTCGAGCCCACCGCCGGCAAGCTGGGCTCGTTGCCCCTGCCGCAATCCACGCTCGAAAGCGGGGTGGCGCGCCTTTTCGACGCGCCGGAAAATCGCGAGAAGATGCGCGTGCCGCCGGAAATCCGCGATATCCGCATCCAAAACGGCGAGCTGCTGGTCGAATACAACTAGCGCGCGCCTTTTCTTCCCGTGATCGACAGCAAAGAGCTTTTGGAAAAGCAGATCCCTCGCTCCTCCACCGGGCGCGGGGGGACGCAGATAAGCTCGGGATGACAGCGGTTCACGATCGGCTGAACGGCGCCCTAGGCTACAAGGTTCCCTCCCCTGCGCTACAATTTAGTGCATGACACACCTGCGGCGAAGCACCGTCTTACAGCGATGAAAACGGCCGGAACCAGCGGAAGACAAGCGCGTTCAGCCGAAGTTACCGCCAAGGCGAAGTCCGGCGGGAACGAAACGCACGCCACTGGGCTGCCTCCGCACATGCCGATATTGGTCCTCGACGTAGGCTGCGGGATCCGCAAGCAGCCCGGCGCGATCGGCATCGACCGCAATCCCGCGAGCCATCCCGACGTGCTGGTGGACCTCGATAAATTTCCGTATCCCTTCCCCGACAGCAGCTTCGACCGCATCACGGCCATTCACGTGATCGAACACCTCACCGACGTCATCGGCAGCATGGAGGAGTTCCATCGCCTGTTGCGGCCCGGCGGCACGTTGCGCATCGAAACGCCCCACTATACCGACTACAGCTCTTTCTGCGATCCCACGCACAAGAACCATCTGAATAGCTTCAGCTTCCGCTACTTTGGCCCGAACCACGGCGGCTTCGGCTATTATTCCCAGGCGCGATTCCGGGAAATTTCCGTGCGCGTGAAGCTGCTGGCGTTCTGGAAATGGCTGGGATTCGAGTTTCTGGTCAACCACTCTGCGCGCTACCGCCGTTTTTGGGAGCATTACCTTTGCTACATCGTGCGCGGCAAAGCCATGGAATTCGAATTCGCCGCCGAAAAGTAGGCGCAGCGGGAGCCGCCAGTCAGGCGACCATATGGCCCGACGCCAGCTTCCTCCCCAGCAGCTCTCCCTGGAAGGCGAAGGGTTGTTCGCGGAGCGCCTGGGCGAAGCGCGGGAAGACCTCGCGCGTGAGTGTTCCGCCATGCATGGCGTGAACCCACTCCGGTTGCATTCGCTCGACACGGTCCACGACGCGGCGGACCGGGTCCTCATGCGCAAAAATGCCGGCGTGACGATACAATTCGCACATTGCCGAACTGAGATTTTCGCGGATGACCGGCGGCTGTTCGCCCGGCTGAATGAACAGGTCGGCCGGGAAAAGGCTGCGCGTTTTCTCCTCCCACACCATCATCGAATCCCAGTGATGCACATGCGGAGTTTCGAGGAAGCGCAGCTTGTGGCGCCCCAGCTCGAGAACGTCTCCATCGCGCTTGCCGAGGACGCGGCCCTGGCAGGCGAAATCGAAGCTGTGCAAGTTCAGAGCTGCCGATAATTCGCAGCCAACCAGGTGTGCCTTCGCAGCCTGGGCCATGAAACGCTCCATACCTCCGCACTCGTCTCCCTCAAAGTGCAAGAGGAGGATGTAGGCGAGCCGGGCGGGGTCGAGCACCTGCCGGATGGCGTTATAAACGCCCTCATACATCGGGGCCATCCCTGTGTGAATGAGCGCCGGCTGCTCGTCGTCAATCAGGAATTGGTTGAAACCGACTGGAGAATCCTTTGGATTTGCGGAGATGCGATAAATGCCGTCCACGATTTCGTCAATGCGGGTCATCGAACCTCCCGGTTGTACCAACGCCCCTACTTCTATTCTCCAACGATCCTTCGTTTTGGCAATTGATAAATGACGCGCAGGCGGGATTACCAGTTGAGGAGATGCGGCTAGCGGGTAGTCGTGGTGGCGTAGCAGGCTTCGGCGAGGTGGTCGCCCCAGGCCTCGCGCACTTCGAGGGCGATGGCATAGGGCAGAAATTCCGACGCGGCAGCCGCATGCGGATCGGCAGCGGTGAGCCGCTGCATGCGGTCCTGTTCCACTTTTTCCAGGAACAGATGGAAGCCTTCGATCTGCTCGAGCGCCTGGCGGCCGCGCGGCGTCAGGCGGCGCAGCGCGGGAAACGCCGCGATGTTGATGGCCACCAGCGCGGCCAAGGAGAGCGCGTAGGCCAGCGACGCGCCCGACTTCAATTGCCATAGGACCGCGGCGCCGCCCCCGCCGAATGCGGCGAACATGGCAGAGCCGATGGCCGCTTCCTTTGCGCCGCCCAGTCCGCGCATCATGCGGCCGAGGGCCGGCAGCAGCGCCATCACCGCGATCAGCCCGAGGAAAAAGAAGCAGAAGAAAAACCACCAGGTGAGGAATAACAAGGTCATCCGGTCGTTATTTCGGCCGTGCACCGTAAGACCCATGCCCATGGCTGTGAGAAAGGACGCAAAGGTGCCCGCCGCCAGCCAGCGCGCGTTGCGCGTGAAGTAGAGATTGTTCAGCGGTTTTTGCACCCTCTCGCTGATATGTAAGAGGTAGCGATTCAATTGGTTGCCGTTTTGGGAGTCGAGGACGAGCGTGGCGCCATCCTCGAAAAGCGTGCCCAGCAGATCCGCCTCTTCCGCTGCCAGCGGCGGCTGCAAATCTTTCGGATCATTTTTTCCATCAGGCGCGCTGAGCCG
Source organism: Acidobacteriota bacterium (assembly GCA_003223315.1). GTDB lineage: Bacteria > Acidobacteriota > Terriglobia > Acidiferrales > UBA7541 > Palsa-189. The sequence goes on from QHYR01000265.1 coordinate 42,817, forward strand.
CGTCAGCTTGTATTTTCCGTCTTGCAGCTCGATGCCAATGCATCCGCGCGCCGCAAGCTGCGCGATGGTGGCCGCGAGCGTGCGGCCGTCGCAGCCTGTGGTGCGGATGTAGCGCATGGCCGCGGGCGAAAGGCCTTGCGGCGGCTGGTACTGAATGGCGATGGCGCCGCGCTGCGGTTCGCGCCCGAGGGCGAGCCACACGATGAGGTAGTAGAGAAGCAGCAGCGCCGGCGCGATCAGCAGGCCGCCGTCATGCGCCAGCGGTCCCAGCGCCGGGGGCGTGAGGAATGCCTTCGGCCAACTGAGCGATACGCTCAGGCTCTGCGCCGGGCCGAGGTTCGCCATGCGAAACTCGAGGCCGTCAGCAATTCGATTGCGCTCGATTTGCGTTCCGCCGAAGCGCCCGGGGGTCGCGCCACGGCCGCCCGCGTAGGCTTCGGCGGCGACCACTTCCGCCGGCAGTTCCGGCGGCAGGTGCACGCGCAGGACGGCCTCGTCCACCGGAAGGCGCCAATAATGCCCGACCGAGTTCCAGTAGAGCTGATCGTGATCGGCCAGGAACTGCAGCACGCCATCGGCTTCGTAGCGGATGGCGAAGCGATGATCGCCGGGCGCGAGCGGCTCATCCGGCGCGATGCGCAATTGTTCGTAAGCTGAATCGCTGCCCTGTTCATAAGAGATCGGCGCGCCGTCTTCGCTGACTTCCAGAATGTTGACGCGGATGCCGGTGTCTCTTGTGTATGGGCCGACGAGGCTCCGGTCCCAGCGCGCTTCGGAGTCGATGGGAAGGTCGCGGATCATGCCGTAACGGAAGTAGCCGCCTTCGCTGTGCGCCACGAACTCTTCGCGCACTTCGAGCGTGGCGTCTTTGCGTAGCGAGACGTCGCTTGCAAACGAAACGACGCGCTCCCGCTGCGCGCCCGACGGCACACTCGATTGCGTGCTTCCCGGCGCTCCTGACCCCGCGGTATGCGCAACACGCGGCGCTCTTGCCAGCGCGCGCCGCTGCCGAAGCAGCGGAGCCATGCGCGGGTACATAAAAGCGCAAAGGATCGCCAGCGAAAAGACGAATTGGAGGAAACGCTTCATGGCGCGCAGGAGTCTGCCCCTATTCTATCGGCGCGCTGCCACGCCCGACGAGAAATGCGCCGCTGACGTAGCTTTTCGCGCAACACCGTTGCAGGAGCGCCAATGCAAAACGGCGCCGCCAATCCCACCACCAGCGTGATCGCGTTCACCTACCGCACCGCCGACGCCGTCATCGGCCGCTACCTCAAGTCCCCCGCCCCCCTGGCGTAGCTGGCTTTTCAGTTCCCTCCTGTTCCCCCGGAGGCAGAGAATAGAAAACCTATCGCCGCGTCCAGCCTTGGCCACGCAGGATAGTGGTGTCAATTGCTCTTGATGGTTAGTGGCGGCCTCGCCAGAGTGGGCCGCCAATTGCTCACTGGATATTGTCGATTCTGTTGATTTCGAGCACGGGTGGGTTGCTAGAATGGTCAAACCGGACGCAAAAATTGTCAAAGAAACCGTTCCGTCCAAGAATCGCAGCTACCGAGAGCTTTTTGCAAAATCCAGCCATTACGTTAACGATCCAGTCCGCTTCCACGTAGATTTGTACCTTGTGAAAATATACGGGCTCGGGAGCCCCCTTAGTAATTCCACCAACGAAATGCTCAATACCGTGTTCCACGTCGATGCCTAGATACTCACCAACGTTGGACTGGAAGAAACAATAAGGCGAACCTGAGTCGACGACTGCCGCAATGCGCGGAGTTTGTCTGTGATTGTGCCCGACACGTACCTGTAGCATTGGCATCCACGCAGCAGTTTCTTTCTTGAATGCCGGGTGGGGCTGATCCAATGGCAGCCGAGTGTAGTTTTTCTTCATGTCAGTAGATTGCCGACCTCCACGTCTTGGGGGCCAACATCACAATGGGGTCCTTAACGCCGTTAGCGTTAGCCTCTTTCACAGCCTCGTCCATTGTTTCGCCACGGCCTACAACTGCAGTCTGCTCTTCGTTCAATGCGAGCCAGCAATCCCGCGGTGCTTTTTCCAAAACTGCGGACAGATCATTGTTCATAGACACTTCGACCTCCCAGACGGGCCAAGCCTGCTCTACCACAGCTTCGTAGCAATATAGCTTGGCCGCAATCACATTTTTCTCTTGACATCAGTTGTATCATATGATACACACTTAACATGGAAACGAAAACAGTCAATCTTCGAGACCTGCCAGAAGAGTTAGTTAGAAGAGCCAAAGCCTGTGCCGCCATCCATGGCTTGACCCTCAAAGATTTCGTTTTAGATGCAATTTCGCGTGCTGTGGAAAGGGATATACCAGCCACGGCCACAGTCGCAGCATTGATAGGTTCCCCAAACCGAAGGAAGGTAAGAAAAAGAAAGTAATACAAAAGCCCGATAACGCGCCCGATCTTGCGGATTTTCAAATAACACCACTACCCACGCAGGACAGGCGCGCAATTTCCCCCGAAACGAGGGTATAATCCGGCAGACGCGGGGCTCTTGCCCTGCGCACGCGGGCAACGCGGCGCGCAGGCGCCGACTCCGCGCACCTCAAAGGAGGCCAGGGATGAGACGCATGGCTGCTTCCCTGCTGGCCACGATCGCGGCGGCGTTGTTCTTGCCTTTTGCCGCTCCGGCGCAGCAGCAGGCCCAGCCGCAAATCGCGCACACCAACCTGAAGGTCGGCGACATGGCGCCGGACTTCACCCTGAAAGGCACCGGGGGCACCACGGTGAAGCTGAGCGATTATCGCGGCAAGAAAAACGTCATCCTGGCGTTCTACGTTCTCGCCTTTACAGGTGGTTGAACGAAGGAACTCCAGGGATACCAGGCTGGTATCGACTCCGGCAAGATCGACCTCAACGACACGGCGGTGATCGGCGTCAGCATCGACGCCATTCCCTCCAACACCGAATTCGCCAACAAGATCGGCGTGAAGTTCCCGCTGCTGAGTGACATGAAGCGCGAGGTCCTCAAGCAATACGGCATCCTCAATGACGAAGCCCAGTTTGCCAATCGCACCACCTTCGTCTTGGATAAGCAGGGCCGCATTCAGCAGATCACCGAAGGCAGCGGAGCGATCGATCCGACCAACGCGATCGATCTGTGCACCGATCTGAAGCGCAAGTCCGGCTAATCGTCGCGGCGGCTGGACCAGAATTCGAGAGTGGACGGCGCAAACGCCGTCCACTCTGCCCGCTGCCGGCATCGCCCGCGAGGCACGCCCGCGAATCCTCCGCTCGAAAACCTCTCTGGATTTGAAGTGCCCGCAATAGTACTCAAGGCTGGCTCCCAGCCGTACTAGCCCTCTAGAACGATTTACTTATTGTTGGACACCGCCCCTGACGCTATTTTCTGAATCATAAGAAGTAGCAGTGGGAATCGCCAGAGTTTCTCGCGAAACGGGCCGCACCGAGGCGGCGGCCCTTTTCGCGGCGAAGTTGCGGCAGGTTCGAGACTCTGGGGAGGGTCACATGAGCAGCGGAATACGGGTTTTCGTGGTGCTATCGTGGGTGGCCTTTGCGCTCCGTCAAATTCTCCTGAAGCCAGTCAAGGTTCTCACCGGCCGGGATTTTCGATCGCGCTGATTGCGTCGCCCCTCCGAGCGGCCCATCGCGCCAAGCGATGGGCCGTTGCCTTTTTGCGGCCAATCTGACGGATTGAAATCAGCGCCATTCCGGGTTAGTTTCGACGTCGGGTACTTAGGTATTTTCATCTCGGCTCCGCAGTTCGCCATTGAATGCAGCGCCAAAAACGCTGACAAGCGGGCCGGGAGAGGAGGAAATCGTGCGGACACGACATAATTTCGGGACATGCGCGAGGCCCCTCGGCCTGCTGCTGGTGGTCGCGGCCCTGGGAACTCTCTACCCGGCACTCGCATTCGCGCAGGGCAATGCGCCCGCGCAGCTCACGAATGGTCCGGCCAAGCCAGGATTCGACATCACGCGGTTCTCGTCCAATGGTGGCATCTTCAAAACGTTCTCCGTGGAGCAGACCGAGCCGCTGCGGAAGGTTTTAAAGGACGGACGAGTTGCCGAGGACACGCCAGTCCTGGTGACCGCGACCGCCGCCGGAAACCTCGCGCTGCTCACAGACCAAATGGTATTTCACCACCTGGCCCAAGGGCGCGCGGGCGGCAAGGACTGGATGGCCGCGTTTTGACCGGCGTGCAACACAGGGACCAGTTTGGTCCCCGACGTTGACGGCCAGTTGCACCACTTCACCAACGTGGGCCTCTACGATGGGCTCTTCGTGATGCAGGATTCCGAGACGAAAACGCTGTGGAACCACATCATGGGCGAGGCGCTCTATGGTCCTCTGGTGGGCCACAATCTTGGCCCGGTTGGAAACCTTCTCCAAATGAACGTCAAGCAAGCCCTGGCGATGGATCCGAAGATTCAGGTGGCGATCTCTGACCGGATCTACTTTGCGGGCGGCCGCCAGTTTGGGTCTGCTGGAGGCCCCCCGAATGGTGGCAGTCGCCAAAACGGCCCCAACCCGAACGCGGAGATGGGTGGTCGCTTCGTCCCAACGCTCGGCAAAGAGGACCCGCGGCGCCCGCGGATGGAGCTAGGGTTAGGAGTGTGGACGAGCGCCACGCACAGATACTATCCGATGGAGCGTATTCGGGAACGTGGTCGAGCATTCATCGACCAACTGGATGGACGGAAGGTCCTGATTTTCGTTAATGCCGACACCAACACTCCTGCCGCGCTATTCGTCAGCGCGTCCTCGGCCAAAATGCAGGATAACGAGGTCCGCCTCGACAACGGCACGGTCGTGCGCGATGGCGTGCTGTTCGATCGCGGAGGCAAGCGTCAAGCCATGGAGCGTCCTCAGCAGGTTTTCAGCCGATGGTATGGTTTCGCCTTGACGTTTCCCGGATGCGAGGTCTTCGGCCAATGATTTGCGCCCCGGTGTATGAGGAGGGGAAATGAAACCCCGGCCTGGGTTTTTTGATTCCGGGATTTCGCCCAAAGTCAGCTAAAATCCACGTTTCCACCTGCCACTGGATGCGTCTCGTACCGTTAGGGCACCGATCATTGCCCAAGGGCAAACAGGTGTGCTATGACATCTCGCGCACAGGCGGTTTTTTGGCGCGATTTCGCCGGAGGGAGCGCATGAATACGGAACGAGAGCACCAGAAAAATTTGATTACGAGGCGCGCATTGCTGGAAGGCGGCGGACTGCTGGCCGGCAGCGCGGTTTTTGCTCATATCTTTTCCAGCCCGCTGACCGCGGGGGCGAACGCGCTATTCGCTCGGCCCGGCGCACTTTCGGCGCGAGCCGCGGCTGCGCTCGCCGGCTACGCGCAGCAGGGAGCGGGCGCGGCGCCCGCCAATCAGCTCGCGGCCATGCGCGCGCAGATGGGCGCCACCCCCATCACCAGCACCAAGCTGGCCGAAAATCTCACCCTGCTCGCGGGCCCAGGCGGTAACGTGGTGGTGTTGCATGGCCCGGACGGCAAAATCGTCGTGGACTCGTTCGTGCAGCCGGCCTGGCCGAAGCTCAAGGAGAACCTCGACGCCATGGGCAACCAGCCCATCAAGCTGCTGATCGATACGCACTGGCATTTCGATCACACCGACAACAACGCGCGCTTCCATGATGCCGGCGCGATGATCCTGGCGCACGAGAACACCAAAAAGCGCATGTCCGAGTCGCACGACCTGAAGCCCCTGGGCATGCACTTCGATCCTTCTCCGGCCAACGCGCTGCCCACGCAGACGTTCAAGGAACGCCACGCCATGAAGGCCAATGGCGAAGATCTCGAGCTCGGCTATATTCCTCCCGCGCACACCGATACCGATATCTATGTTCACTACCAGAAAGCCAACGTGCTGCACTGCGGCGACGTCTTCTTCAACGGCATGTATCCCTTCATCGATGCGGAGACCCGCGGGAGCATCACCGGACAGATCGCCGGCGCGGATAAGCTGCTGAAGATGGCCGATAACAATACGAAGATCGTTCCCGGCCACGGCCCGCTGGGAGACAAGGCCGCGCTCACCAAGTACCGCGACATGCTGATTGCCGCGCGCGAACGCGTGCAGAAGCTGAAGTCTTCGGGGAAAAGCGAGCAAGAGATCGTCGCCGCCAAGCCCTTCGCCGATCTCGAGCCGGCCTGGGGCAAAGGGCTTTTCAATGGCGACGCCTTCGTAGGCATCGTCTACAGCACACTCTGAGGCTTCTTTTAGATCGCCGTAACTTGTTGCTGGACGTGAATGCGCGCTTCAGCAGCTACATCCGCCGTGCGTTTACTCTTTGCCGGGGCACATCGCAAGCAAAGTTTGGGCCGGCCGCGCCTTCCCGTTAAAATAGGCTTTCGTGAAAATTACCTACGGAATTTCTTTCCCGGAGTTCCGCACCTTGCAGCCGCCTGCGCGCCCGCACGCCGGCCGGACCGCTTTTGCCTTGATCATGGGCCTGATCTGCCTCGCCTTGATTATTCCGGGCGCGGGAGTCGTGATGCAGCAAGTGGCCCAGGGGCAGCAGCCTCCAGCGGCGGCGTTGGCCACGATTGGACTGGGGTTCGTGCTCGGGGCCTTTGCCTATCTGCTCGACCGCCGTTCCCTGCGGCGCTGGCGCGCGCGGCGCGAACAGGCGCTGCTGGCCGCTTACGATCGAATTCACTGCCGCGACTCCAGAACGCTGGAGGCTACCTCCGAATCGCTGGCGCTGAGCTGCAAATGCGGGCTAGTGGCGCGGCCCTGGACCGAGTTGACCGGGTTCACCGAAACGCCGTCTTTCCTGATTCCCATCACGCGCTCCGAGTCCTTCCCCATTCCCAAGTCCGCTTTCGCCAGCGAAGGCCAGCTCACCGAATTTCGCTGCCTGATCCTCGATAAATTGCACACCGACCGCCCCTTCAACGCCTGCCCTATCGAATTCGCGCACACGCGCGCGGACTTCTGGCGCGCCAAGTGGCTGCACGTGCGCAAAGGCGGAGGCTGGCGGCGCGTCCTGAAGATCGGCTTTGTCGTGGCCGCATTTCTCTATGCGATCCTGGTAATCTTCGCCGGCGCGCGCATCGGACAAGCGCCGGCCTGGCTCGTGCCCTTGGCTTTGGGCGCGTTCGTTTTCTTTCTCACAAGAACTGTGCGGCCGCGACAGCATTACTATGGGCCGCTGTGCATTTACTTCAGCGAGGAAGGATTCCACGTCGTGGATCCGGCTTCGCAGAGCCGGCGCCGCTGGAACGAGCTGGCCGGCTATCTGGAAGACCGGCACATGTATCTTCTCTATCTCAATCCCCGGCTTTACCGCATCGTTCCCAAACGCGCGCTCGGCCATCGCCTGGAGGACTTCGGCCGCCTGGTGCAGGCCGCGCTGCCGCCTTTCGATTACCGCCGCCGCTTCCCTGTCGCCAACGCCGCCCCCATCTGAAGGGCTGCCCTGCACCGCCGCCTTAGCCTTGACATCCGCGCCGTCAGTAATCGGCCGGCCAGAACGGTAACCGTTCGAGCGTTGCCGAACGTGGAGTCTGGTCCCGGTAGGAATTTCGGCTTGACCTGACTTAGTCCAGTAACTAGACTAAGTTGGATGGAGGCACAATGAAGCAGGTCAACGTTCATCAAGCGAAGACGCAGCTATCCAAGCTGCTTCGGCGCGTCGCCGCCGGAGAGGAAATCTCCATCGCCAACCGCGGCGTGCCGGTGGCTCGGCTGGTGCCCGTGTCCACGGGTGACCGCAAGCGTGGCCAGGGAGCATACGGCGACACGATCAAGATTGCTGATGACTTCGACGCTCCTCTGCCGGACGAAATCCTGGACGCATTTGAGGGAGTGCCGCCCAAGAAACAAAAGAAATCATGAAGTACCTGCTGGATACCGGCGTACTCATCCACAATCTGATCGCACAATCTAAGCTGAGTCGACGGGCGCTGGAATTGCTCGCGGATGATTCGTCCGAGCTTTACCTATCGGCCGCCAGTTCGTGGGAAATTACGATCAAAGCCGGTACCGGAAAGCTGGCCCTGCCGGAGCGGCCCTCGGAATTTGTGATCCGGGCGATTCGATTAATGTCGCTACAACCCCTGGATATTACGCATAGCCATGTAGCGGCCTTGGAGAGGTTGCCGAATCACCACCGGGATCCGTTTGATCGAATGTTAATCGCTCAAGCACGGGCGGAGGGGCTGGTGCTGTTGACCGCCGACCACAACTTCGAAAGATATCCAGTCAAGACCTTTTGGTGCGGAACCTGAGGTGAGTTAGTTGGGTGCTGTGAGCAAGGAATTCACTCCCGGG
>QHYR01000230.1 GCA_003223315.1 Acidobacteriota bacterium
GCAGGGAATTGATGTGTTGATAGAGAAGCCCATTGCCGCTTCGGTTTCCGAGGCCGATCTCCTCAGTGATGCCGCCCGGCAATACGCCCGCATCCTGCAGGTTGGGCACCTGGAGCGGTTTAATCCCGCGCTTGTAGCCGTTTTGCCGATAATGAAAGAGCCGTTATACTTTGAGGTACATCGTCTGGGGGTGTTTAGCCCGCGCAGCCTCGATATTGATGTGGTGTATGACGTCATGATCCACGATCTGGATATCCTGCTCACACTCGCCGATTCGCCGGTCACGTCGATTCATGCCCTCGGGATTCCGGTCATCACGGACAAGGTTGAT
>QHYR01000232.1 GCA_003223315.1 Acidobacteriota bacterium
GATACTCCGGCGACGCCTTTCGATCCGGCGATGGTCCATCCCGATTACGCGCCGCTCACCGTACTCGATCACCGCTTCACCGTGCCGGTGGCTTTGCCGGTCGTGGAACTCGCACCGAAAGGGCCCGTCTCCGCCTACGAACTTCCCGATGTTCTCGATCCCGACGTGCTCACCACGGGCGACGTCAACCTGATGGTGGAGCCGGTGGAAACGCCTCCGCGAAATTGGAGCTGGCTGGCCCGCTCGGGATCGGTCGCTTTTCACATCCTGTTCATCAGTTTTCTTTTGCTGCAGAGCAAGCTCTTTCCCTATCGTCCCCCTTCGCAATCGCAAATCGATCTGGCCCGGCAGCAACTCAACTTCATCTATATGCCGCCGGATGTTCGCGGCTTGCCGCCGACGCCGCCGGCGCCGCGCAGTCCGCAAATGCGCATCGACCCGCGCATCTTGCGCCAGATGGCCCCGCCGGTTGTTCCGCAACCCTTGCCCGGGCCGAAGGAGCCCGAGCGCGTGGTGCGCGATGCGCCCACGGAGCCGGCGCCAGAGCTGCCCGCTGCGCCCAAGCCGCAGCCGCAGACGCCTCCTGATTCTCGCGTCGATACTCCGAAGCCTCAGCCTCAAACCCAGGCCCAAAATCGCCTCATCCTTCCGCCCATGAGTTCGCCGGGACGCACGCTCCGGCAATCGGCGCAGCAATCGCGCCAAAGCGGCGGCAGCGGCATGGAACAATTCGGCGGGCAAATCCCCGGCGCTCCCAATTACGGCGGAGGCGGCGGCGGCGAGGGTTATCTTGGCGGCGCCGTGCAGATGCTCACGCCGACCGAAGGCGTAGATTTCACGGATTATCTGGCTCGTGTGGTTGACAGCGTCAGGCGCAACTGGTATTCCGTGATGCCCGAATCGGCGCGCCTGGGGGACAAGGGCCGCGTCATCTTGCAATTCCGAATCGTGTCCTCTGGTTCTGTCCCTGACGCCGAGCCGCAGTTGATGTCCTCCTCGGGGAAGGAAGCCCTCGATCGCGCCGCATATTCATCGATTCGCAGCTCCTCTCCTTTTGAACCCTTGCCTCCGGCCTTCAGCGGCCCGTTTATCGAGTTGCGCTTCATTTTTCTATACAATTTGCCTTTGAGCGCTCAGTGAAGCCCCGCGAAGCTCAAGCCATGGGTTCGCTTGTGATCGCCACGCTTTTTTTGGTCTATCTGCTGATTCGTTACTGGAAGCTGATTTGATCGGTTCGATAATTCCCGCGGATTCTTCGGCGATGGCTCCCGAAATGCCTGTGCACCCGTCCACGCTGATGCTCGTGGCCATTCTCGGGCCCACCGCTTCGGGCAAATCGTCGCTGGCGGTCTCGCTCGCCGAGAAATTGGGCGGGGAGGTCATCGCCTGTGATTCGACGCAGGTTTATCGCGGCTTTGATATCGGCACGGCGAAACCATCGGCGGCCGAGCGCCGCGGTGTGCCTCACCACATGATCGATCTGGTTTCGCCCGCGGACGTCTTCACCGCCGGCGAATATCGCCAACGGGCTCTCGAAGTGCTCGCAGACTTGCGCCGCCGCAATCGTGTGCCCATCTTTACGGTTGGAACCGGGCTGTATTTCCGCGCGCTCATGGAGGGCTTGGCCGATGCGCCCGCGCGGTCGGATCGAATGCGTGCGAGACTCAATGCCATCGCGGCAAAGCGCGGCGGCCCTCACTTGCGCAAGATTCTTCGCCGGCTCGATCCCGCCGCAGCCGAGCGCATCTCGCCAAATGACCGCCAGAAGCTCGTGCGTGCTGTGGAGGTGTGTCTGCTGGCGGGAAAACCGTTGAGCGAAGTGCATCGAGCTGGTCGTCGAGGCTTGCAAGGCTACGCCCCATTGAAAATCGGCCTCAACCCCACGCGCCAGGCGCTCTATGAGCGCATCGAGAGGCGCGTTCACCTCATGCTCGATCATGGCTGGAGCGAGGAAGTGGCGGCGCTGATCGCGAACGGTGCACCGAACGCCGGGAAGGCTTTCGAATTCATCGGCTATCGCGAGCTGCGTGCTCACGCCGAAGCCGGCCAGCCGCTCTCGAATACGGTTGAGGCCATCGCCCAGGCTACTCGTCGCTACGCAAAACGCCAGCTCACCTGGTTTCGCCAGGAATCAGGTGTCCAATGGTTCGCAGGTTTTGGCGATGAGCCGGAGACACTCTCAGCAGCTCTCGATTATCTCCAGCCTTTGCTAAAAGAATTTCAGAATGCCGTCGGGCGGCCGGGCCTGCGCGACGCGGTATAATGAGCGTGCGTATTTACAGGACGAGCTTGACGCATTCTCCTCCGTCGGCCTCTGCCGCACCCAATTCGCGCACACCTCTTTTACGCCTATGAAGAGTTCGAGGACAACCGACGTTCGGGAACGCGCTCTTTTGGTCGGATTAGGCCTGAAACGCGCGCCTCACATCCCCGGCCGCGCGTCTGACGAAACAGCCCGTGAATCGCTAGAAGAACTTGCCGAACTGGCGCGCAGCGCCGGCGCCGTGGTCGTCGGCAGCGTTCTTCAAATGCGCGATGCCATTGATCCCGCAAGCGTGGTCGGGCGAGGCAAACTGCAGGAGATCCGGGCGGAGGCTCAGGCGCGTCAGGCGCCGATGATTATCTTCGATCGCGAACTCACTCCTGGGCAGCAGCGCAATCTGGAAAGGGGCGTGGAGCGCCGCGTGATCGATCGCACCCAATTAATCCTGGATATTTTCGCCCGCCACGCGCGCAGCCGCGAAGGACAGTTGCAAGTGGAATTGGCGCAGTTGAACTATCTTCTGCCGAGGCTGGCGGGCGGCGGCCCCGAGCTTTCTCGGCTCGGCGGCGGCATCGGTACGCGGGGTCCCGGCGAACAAAAGCTCGAGACCGACCGGCGCCGTATTCGCGAACGCGTGAGGCGCATCGGCGCTGCGATTGAGACGTTGCGCCAGCAGCGTACACTGCGCCGCACTGCCCGCCAGTCGGTGCCGCTGGGCACGGTCGCTCTGGTCGGTTATACCAACGCGGGGAAATCAACTCTCTTTAACGCGCTCAGCCGCGCCGACGTCCTGGTCTCCTCGAAGATGTTCGCCACGCTCGATCCTACCGTCCGCGCTGTGCGTCTCCCTTCGAATCGCCGCGTTCTATTTTCCGATACGGTCGGCTTTATCCGTGACCTGCCGAAAGGCTTGCTGGCGGCGTTCCGCGCCACGCTCGAGGAAGTCCAGCAGGCAGCTTTGATTCTCCACGTCACGGACATATCGAATCCGCATCACCCCGAGCACGATGCGGAAGTGGAAAAGGTTCTGGTTCAGCTTGGGGTCAGCGATCGCGCGCGGCTGCACGTCTTCAATAAGATCGATCGCCTGGATCCGGAGGTTCGAAAAGCCATGTCTGCGGCCAACGGGAATGTCTATGTTTCCGCGCTCGAGAGCACCGGCCTGGAGGAGCTGCTTCGCCGCGTCGACGAAATGATGGCTGTTGATCCTGTAAGACGGCTGCGCTTTGCGGTGCCACTCACGGAAGGCCGCAAATTGGCGCTCGTGCATGGCCTGGGACGAGTGCTGCATAGCGAGCTTCGCGATTCGAAGATGGTGATCGACGCCGAGGTGCCCGAATCGTTGGTCCGGCGCTTGCGCCTGGTGCCCTCGGGGGACGTATGAACGGGCGTCTGCGGCCCTTCGCTGGCTTCATTTCTGGTTAATTACCGCCTCGGGGTTGGCTCGGGGAGTTGCTGTACTTCTGTGCAAATCGGGCTCCCACGTTGGACGGCCGATTTTCCATTGGTGACCGCCCTCGCGGCGTGTCCTGGAAAATACAAGTGCCGCGCTATCTGTTACTTACAGTGAAATCCACAGGTTTTGGCCGGTTTGACTGACCTCGCCTCGTTAACACAGGCGTAATAGTAGGACTTTTCGGGCTTTTTTGGCTGATTGGGTGTCTCCGGAATCTATTAACAATTTAAGTACACTTTGGCGTCCGATAATCATCCACCCGCAAGGCCTATTCGTGCCCAAGTTCGTTCGACTCGGGTGACCATCGCCGCCGGATGGCTCCCAAGGAAATTGGCGCCGATGGGGATCGTTGACTGTCGCAACGATGCCAGACTATAGTGAAGTGGCGTTCAGACTAGGTCGGCGCGTCCGCCGGATGTGCTTGGCCTGGGTGCTTCATGAACCTTCCAAACAGCTTGACCATTCTGCGTATCTTTTTCATACCGCTTTTGGTTGTAGTCCTGCTTACGCGCCAGCCAAACGTAGTCTTCCTGAGTGTGCCCATGAACTTTGCGGTTTGGGGTGTCTTGATCTTGTTGCTTGCCGCGGCCACCGATTGGGCCGACGGATTCTACGCCCGCCGCCGCGAACAAGTGACTACGCTGGGCATTCTGCTCGATCCGATTGCAGACAAGCTCTTGATCTCCGCCGCATTCATCTCCCTGGTGCAGATGCAGCTCGTCGCCGGCTGGATGGTGGTCATCATCATCGGCCGCGAAATAACGGTCCTCGGATTGCGCAACATCGCCTCCGCCGAGGGTTTCACAATTCCGGCCTCCGCGCTGGGTAAGACAAAGATGGTGCTGCAAGTGATCGCCGTTTGCGCGGTCATTCTGGGAGCGAAACACACCGAGGTGCGCCCGCTGGGCACGATTCTCGTCTGGCTGGTGGTGATGAGCGCGGTCGCCTCGGCCTTTCAATACTTTTCCAAATTTTGGAGCCACGTGGACGACCGAGTAAAGCAGAGGCGCCATCTGCGGCTCCTCGAGCGCCGCAGAAAAGCACAGGATGCCCCCACTCTCTGACTCTATGCTGTGCGATGAGGATCGCCGCGCCCTTTTGGCGCGCGCTCGCCAGGCCATTTTCGAAGCGGTCCGGCCGCGTCTTGCCGACCTTCCTCCGGCCGCAGGCCGCCTGGCTGAGCCCGGAGGAGCCTTCGTGACCCTGCTCTGCGAAGGAAAGCTGCGCGGCTGCATCGGCCACACGGATTGCGGGACTGCCCTGGCAGAGACTGTCGTGGCCGGAAGAGGTTGAGCTGGGGGCTCACGGGATCGTCGTTATTCGCGGCGGCAACCGGGGCTTGCTTCTGCCTCAAGTGGCCGTCGAACGCAATTGGTCCGCGACACAATTTCTGGAGGCAGCCTGCCGGAAAGCCGGGCTCGAACCGTATGTCTGGCGCGATCCAGAAACGAAGCTTTTCGCATTTACCGCGGAAGTGTTTTCCGACGCCAGCTCATTTACTGCGGAAGAACAGCCGGCCGGGAGGTAATCCAACGGCGCGCGCCTAAGTTGACGGGCGTTCGGATTGTGAGGCGAGAGTCTGCAGAGTTGAAGGGCCCACCGTCTTGGGTAGGGCTCGGCGCATGCAAAACGGTTCTTATTCGAGCTCGACGTAGTCCCCAGGATACATTTGCTTCTTGCTCAGCGTGATCAGCACGGTCGCAGCGTTCTTGCTCACTCGCAGCACCACGCCTTCCCCCAGTACGTCGCGCGGCAGCTCAGCCCCGCTGTAAGGGGGCGCCGAGCCGAATCCGAAGATCTTATAGGCGACTCCTGGCGTCTGATATTCCGTTTCGCTGCTATTGCCCTGAAACCGGAAGACCCGGAAGTAGTCACCCACCTTGACTCCTTGGGCGCTCCCTAGGTTCACGTAAACGATCGTCCCGTGGGCCGCGGCCTCGCCAAAGTATCTCGTGGTGACGATCATAGCTTTGGATTTGCCGCTCGGAGGCGCAAAGATATCGAAACCCTCTTCGGATTTCAGCTCGGGTGCCGGCCGCTCCGCCAAACGCTGCACCAAATCCGCACGTTGCACATAACCGCAGGAGGAAACTATTTCGGCGACCGACGTGCTGCGCTGCACGTTAACCACTCGAATGCGCGCCTCGTCTTCATAGGTCGTACCCATCTCCCTGAGCAGCCGATTCTGCGACTGAAACCATTCGAATTTCAGATAGTCGGCCGGGGTGGGACGTATCACTTCGAATTCGTCGCCTACCTTCACGCCCTGCGATGCGCCTTTATTGATGAAGACGAGCTGACCGTCGCTGTAGGCGATGTGGACGTAAGACTCTTCCCCTGAGATGATGTACGTGTCTGTGGGGACGGAATCAGTGGTGACGATTCCGCTGCAATATAGCTGGCTTTCGGGAGGTCTCCTGGGCGCTTCTTGCGCATGTGCAAGAGAAGCCATAACCCCCAGCAAGACAATAACAAAGGAGAATCTCTGCATCATCTTCGTGCTCCTATTATGATTCGTCCGGGCCTGCGGGTCACAGGATTGTCAGGATCGAAAATAGCAGTTGGTACTAGAACCGGTCAAGCTGCTCTCGCACCTTGCTTTACACTTTCGATACCGCATGATAGAAGCGCCGAGCGTCGGCGCACCAACCGTCCAGGGTGTCAACGGCTCGAAAGCAATCCGTCCGGAGGCCGACATCATCCCTACTTTTGAGGTTAGCACCCCTGCTTCGCGCCGCTCTGGACTTAGCTCCATCGCGTCGGCCATCTCGAAACCAAGCGTTTTCGGAAACGATCGCGTCTGTGCGGTCGTGGCGGCCCGAAGCGCGGCCGACGCAATCCGTCAGGCCAAGGCTGCCATAAGCGCCTCCGGTAGAGCTCACATCGTCGAACTGCGGCTCGATTTCTTGGCGAATCACGCAGAAATCACGTGCCTGCTGGCTTGGGCCGCCCGCCAACCGAAAATCCCGACCTTGATTGCCACCTGCCGGCGGCACCAGGCCGGTGGGCTCTTCAGAAATAGCGCGGCCGATGAAATCGCCGTCCTCGAGCGAGCCGTGGCGGCTGGCTGCCGTTGGTGCGATGTCGAAGTCGAAACCGCGCGGCGGGTTGGCGCGCGTCAATTGAAAGGCGCCCTAGCCCCGGCAAGGCTGCTGATCTCCACGCATGACTTTCGGCGCCTGCCACGAAATCTGCCGGCGATAATGAGACGCCTCGGACGGTATGGTGGAGAGGCCATAAAGATCGCCGCGGCTTGTCGCTCGCTGGCTGATGTGCGCCGGTTATTGGAACTCGCTCGCCAGCGCCCGGACGTGGTGGTCGTCCCGATGGGCGAGGAGATGCTGGCGGCGCGCATCCTGGCCCTTCGCCACGGCAGTGCCCTCGCTTATGCGCCCGTGGCCCAAAGCACTGCGCCTGGTCAAATCCCTTTTGACGAAATCGAGCGCGTCTATCGGCTCAGGCGTCGTTTTGGGAGGTCGAGGGCCGGCATCGGTCTCCAAACCAGCCTTTACGGAGTCATCGGCGACCCCGTTGGCCACTCCCTTTCGCCGCTGATGCATAACGCTGCCTTCGCCGCCCGCGGCAAAAACGCCATGTACCTCCCTTTTCGCGTGCGCGAGCTGCCTGATTTCATCGCGGCCGTCCAGCCGTTCCAGATCGCCGGGTTCAGTGTCACTCTCCCGCACAAGGAGCGCATTCTCCGCTATCTTGATCATTGCGACCCTCTGGCGGCTGAAATCGGTGCGGTGAATACAGTCATCGTGCACGCGGGTAAGTTGAGCGGTTACAATACCGACTTCACTGGCGTCCTGCGGGCGATTGAACGACGCCTGCCGCTCTCCTCGAGTTCTGTATTGCTAATTGGCGCTGGGGGAGCGGCACGCGCCGCAGCCTTTGCGCTAGCGCGCGGAGGCGCCGCCGTGAGCATCTGGGCCCGCCGCCCGAAACCAGCGCGCGCCTTGGCAGATGCCGTTGGTGGCCAGGCGATACATCGTCGAGAAATCGCGCGCCGATCTTTCGATGCGGTCGTGAACTGCACGCCGGTGGGGATGCATCCCGGTAGGGGCTCACCGCTCGAGAGCCATGAGCTGAATTGTCGTCTGGTGATGGACTTGATCTATCGTCCGCTGAAGACGGAATTGCTGCGCCGCGCAGAGCGTCGCGGAATCGAAACCATTTCTGGAGTAGACATGTTTGTCGCTCAAGGCGTGGCGCAATGGGAGCTATGGACAGGCGAGCGCGCTCCCGAAACCGCCATGCGACGGGTAGTTCTGGCCGCGTTGCAAAAGGAAGAGAAATCCTTGCGCCGATGACAGAGCCGGACTTTCGGTCGTTTTGCCGCCTGGCCCGCGAAGGCAATCTCGTCCCGGTTTACGAAACCTTTACGGCCGACCTCCTGACGCCCGTAGGGGCCTACCTGCGCCTGGCGCGAAACGCGCGCTACGCCTGTCTGCTCGAAAGCGTCGAGGGGGGCGAGAAGATCGCCCGTTATACCTTCGTCGGCGCCAGCCCCGCCGAAGTCTTTCGCTACGTCAACGGCGCCTGCGTGCTGGAATCGGAGAGCCGCGTCTCCTGGGTGCAGTCGAATCCCCTCGATTTCCTGCGCCATCGCATCCAGCGTTACCGCGCCGTTCGCGTACCCGGCCTGCCGCCCTTAGTGGCGGGCGCCATCGGATACTTCGCTTATGACATGGTGCGCCTTTTCGAACGCATTCCAGACCGCTCCACAAATGACCTCGGCACCGACGATGCCGTCATGATGTTCTATCTCGGCTTGGTCGTCTTCGATCATGTCCGCCATCGTGTCTGGGTCGTGCGCAATGTCTTCACCGAAGGCCCCGGCAGCCTGCGCTCGAAATATCGCGCCGCGGTACGCGAAATTTCCGAGACGCGCCGCCAGCTCGAGCTGCCCCTCGATGAGCACCGGCGCAAGCCGAACCGCCGCGCAAGGCCGCTGCGCGTCGAATCCAATTTCACGCGCCCGCGCTTTCTCGCCGCCGTCCGCAAATCGAAAGAGTACGTCCGCGCCGGAGACGTCTTTCAGGTGGTCATCAGCCAGCGCTTCTCCGCGCGCACAGACGCCAACCCGTTCGAAATTTATCGGGCTCTTCGCGTGCTGAATCCTTCGCCTTACATGTATTTTCTGAAGCTCGGCGACGCCGCCGTTGTCGGCAGCTCCCCCGAACTGCTGCTCAAGGTACAGGGGCGTGACGCTTACTACCGGCCCATCGCCGGCACGCGGCCGCGTGGCAAGGACGAAGACGAAGACCAGCGTTTGGCCGCCGAGCTCGCCGCCGATCCCAAGGAACTCGCCGAACACATCATGCTGGTGGACCTTGGCCGCAACGACCTCGGCCGCGTCTCCGAATACGGTTCGGTCCGCGTCGAACGGCTCGAGTTCGTCGAGCGCTACTCCCACGTGATGCATTTGGTCTCCACGCTTCGCAGCCGGCTTCGGCCCGAGGTGGATTGTCTTGACGCCCTCGCCGCCTGTTTCCCGGCGGGAACCGTTTCCGGCGCGCCCAAGGTTCGCGCTATGGAGATCATTGACGAGCTCGAACCCACGCGGCGCGGCATCTACGCCGGCGCCATCCTCTATCTCGACTTCTCCGGCAATCTGGACTCCTGCATCGCCATTCGCACCATGGTGGTGAAGAACGGGCTGGCTTGCGTGCAAGCCGGGGCCGGTCTGGTGGCCGATTCGGTTCCCGAGCGCGAATATCAGGAAACCGTCAACAAGGCGCGCGCTTTGATCGCCGCACTGGAAGTGGCGCATAACGGAGGTGATGACGCCGCGTTGCCTTCCCCGCGCCCGATCGGTCGCACGCGCCGCCTCCGCCGCACGCGAGCTCACACCGGCGCGAAATAGCGATTCGACCGCAAATGCCGTAAGCTATTTCCTTAAGCTGTCATTCCGAGGAGCCCCGCCAGAGCCCCCGCTTGAGTCAAGGCAAACCGCTACGCGGCGGGCGACGAGGAATCTGCTTTTTGTGAAACAGGATGATCCTGCTGATCGACAACTACGATTCGTTTACCTATAACCTGGCGCAGTTCCTCGGCCAGCTGGGCGAAAATCTCGAAGTTCGCCGCAACGACCAGATCTCGCTCGACGAAATCGCCGCGAAAAAGCCGCAGCGCATCGTGATCTCTCCCGGTCCCGGAGAGCCGCAAAACGCCGGCATTTGCATCGACGTCATCCGCCAGTTCACGGGCAAGATTCCCATCCTTGGCGTCTGCCTCGGCCATCAGGCCATTGGTTATGCCTTCGGCGGCAAAGTAGTACGCGCCCCGGCGCTGATGCACGGCAAGACCAGCCGCATCCATCACGATAGCAAGACTATTTTTCGCAAGCTGCCGCAGGACTTCGTGGCCACGCGCTACCATTCCCTCATCGTGCAAAAACAGGGCCTGCCCCGCGAACTCCAAATCTCCGCCGAGACCGACGGCCTCATCATGGGCCTGCGTCACCGCAAGTTGCCGCTCGAAGGCGTGCAGTTCCATCCCGAATCCGTGCTCACCGAAGTGGGCATGCAGCTCCTGCGCAACTTCCTCGCTCTTTAGCTTGGACGCAGAGTGTCATTCTGAGCGCAGCGAAGAATCTCTCTTTGTGCCTTCTCTTGTAGAAACCGTGGAGAACTAACCCCGCGAAAATTCGATCAGCGCTTGGAGCTTGGCTAGCGCGAGCCCCGAATCGATCGCTTTAGCCGCCAGCCGCGCGCCTTTCCTGAAGTCCGCCGCGCGTCCCGCCGCCACCAGCGCCGCTGCGGCATTGATGCACACAAAATCGCGCCGCGGCCCACTCTCGCCCCGGAGAATGCCACGAATGATCTTCGCATTCGCGGCCGCATCGCCGCCGGCCACGTCTTCGCGGCGCGCCCGCGCCACCCCGAAATCCTGCGGCTTCACCCGATAGCGCTGTACGGAACGCGGGCGCACCTCCGCCACTTCGGTCTCATCGCTCAGCGAAATTTCGTCGATTCCATCCATACCATGCACCACGAACGCGTGCTGCGTCCCGAGTTCCGCCAGCGCCCGCCCCAGTTTTTCCACCAGCGCCTCCGCGGGCACGCCGATCACCTGCGCCGTTGCGCCCGCCGGATTCGTGAGCGGCCCCAGCAAATTGAAGACCGTGCGGCCGCCGGCCTCGCGCCGGGCCGCGGCCGCATGGCGCATCGCGGTGTGCATGCTCGGCGCAAAAAGGAATCCGATGCCGATCTGATCGATGGCCGCGAGAGCCCGCTGCGGCGCGATGTCAATCTTCACGCCGAGTGCCTCGAGCACGTCGGCCGACCCGCAGCGCGAACTGAACGACCGGTTGCCATGCTTGGCCACGCGCACGCCCGCGCCGGCCACGACCAGCGCCGCCGCCGTGGACACATTAAATGTGCCGCCGCCATCGCCGCCCGTTCCGCAGGTATCCACCAGCGGCGAGGTCTGCGCCTGGGCGCCTCGGTGGTCCACGCGCCGCCGCATGGCTCGCGCGAATCCCACCAGTTCCTCCACGGCCTCGCCTTTGGCGCGCAGCGAAGTCAGCAGGCCGACGATTTGCTCTTGGGCCAAATGGCCTTCGAGCAGTTCGCCCATGATCTCTTCCGCCTCTTCGGCGGAAAGATCGCTTCCGGCTTCAAGCTTGTGTAACGACTCCGCAATCATTGTCAACGCTCGCTGGTGGCACAGACACTCTTGTCTGTACCGTTGCTCCTGAGCGGCCTTGCTCGGGCCGCAGCCTTCAGAGTAAACTGGCCCACTTTGGACGAACTCAAATTTTAGCATCGAGCCACGCGTGTCGCCTCCGAAGACGAGGAACCCGCACTCGGCCCAACAGCAGAATCAACGGCCCACGGATGATCCATGAAAATTCACGAATATCAGGCTAAGGAGATCTTCCGCCGTTTCGGCGTGCCCACGCCGCGCGGCGAGATGGTCACCAGCGCCGAGGAGGCGCGAAAAGTCGCGCAGAAGCTCGGCGTGCCCGTCGTGGTGGTGAAGGCGCAAATCCACGCCGGCGGGCGCGGCAAAGGCGGCGGCGTG
This sequence comes from Acidobacteriota bacterium, assembly GCA_003223315.1. GTDB lineage: Bacteria > Acidobacteriota > Terriglobia > Acidiferrales > UBA7541 > Palsa-189. The sequence goes on from QHYR01000232.1 coordinate 11,751, forward strand.
AAGCTGGCGCGGTCGCCCGAGGAAGCCGCGCAGCTGGCGTCGAAAATTCTGGGCGTGAACCTGGTCACGCCGCAGACCGGGCCCGGCGGCCGCACCGTGCGCCGCCTGCTGGTCGAAGAAGGACTCGATATCAAGCGCGAGCTCTACCTCAGCATTCTCGTGGATCGCGCAGTTGAAGCCCCGGTCGTCATGGCCAGCGCGGCGGGCGGCATGGAGATCGAGGAAGTCGCCAAAGAGAATCCCGCGGCCATCTTGCGCGAAACGATTCGTCCCGCTGTCGGCTTGCAGCCGTACGTAGCGCGCAAACTCGCTTTCGGTCTGGGCCTCGCCGCCGAGCAGGCGCAAGCCGCCGTGCCTTTTCTTCAGTCGCTGTATCGGGTGTTCATCGAAACCGATGCCTCGCTCGCGGAAATCAATCCCCTCGTGGTCACCGGCGACGGCCGCCTGATCGCGCTCGACGCCAAGATGAATTTCGATGACAACGCGCTTTACCGTCACAAGGATCTTCTGGAGCTGCGCGACCTCGACGAGGAAGACCCCCTCGAAGTGGAAGCCTCCAATTACAAGCTCAACTACATCAAGCTCGACGGCACCGTCGGCTGCATGGTCAATGGCGCCGGCCTCGCCATGGCCACCATGGACATCATCAAGCTCGCCGGCGGCGCGCCGGCGAACTTTCTCGACGTGGGCGGCGGCGCTTCCGCCGACCAGGTGAAAAACGCCTTCAAAATTCTCATGAGCGATAAGGCAGTGCGCGGAGTTTTCATCAACATCTTCGGAGGCATCCTGCGCTGCGACGTGCTCGCCACGGGCGTCGTCGCTGCGGCGCGCGAGCTGCAAATGAAGCTGCCCGTGGTGGTGCGCATGGAGGGCACCAATGTCGAGCAGGGCCGGCAGATTCTGCGCGACTCCGGACTCAACTTCACGATTGGCGAAAACATGAAGGACGGCGCGGAGAAAGCCGTGCGCCTCGCGAGCGGTGCGCGGTGAGCGTTCTGGTAAACGAACTGACTCGTGTGCTCGTGCAGGGCCTCACGGGCCGCGAAGGCGGCTTCCATGCGGGGCAGATGATTGCTTATGGCACCAAAGTGGTCGCCGGCGTCACCCCGGGCAAAGGCGGCACGCTGCACAACGATGTGC
>QHYR01000231.1 GCA_003223315.1 Acidobacteriota bacterium
CAATTTGACGGCCAGTCGCGTTTCCACTGAGCGCGTGCGCAAGCTCCGTTTTTTTCAGGAGCACGAATATATTTCGCTGGATTATGCCCGGCAGGATGCGCTGCGCATTCGCGTCCGGCAGCCCGCTCCGCAGCCGCAATTCGATTTCGAGCCGATCCCGACACGCCCGGAGGAGCCCCTGGCAGCCGAGCTGCACGCGTTCGTGGACGCAGTGCGCCATCGCACGGCCCCGCTGGTCGATGCGCACGCCGGCCGCCGCGCCTTGGAGCTGGCGGACCGCGTTATGGCGGGCATCCTGGAGCACAATCAGCGCGTCCAACTGGGTGCCTTCGCACCCCCTCGAGCAAATTGATGATTCCGAGAAGTCTGGTTCCGCGTGACGTGCGCCCCGCGACCGAGAGAGCGGATGCGGCGCCTCCGCGGCGCCTCACCACTCTGCTCGATG
>QHYR01000266.1 GCA_003223315.1 Acidobacteriota bacterium
GGATTTACGAGCATTCCGCCCACAACCAGAAATGTAAGAATAGCGCCAATCTTTATGGCCACCATCACATTGTTCGCTTCGGCCGATTCCCGCACTCCGCGGACTAGCAGCAAACTCAGAATGAACACGATCAAAAATCCGGGAACATTGAAGTAAGCGCCCGTCCACTGGCCCGAGGCCCACACCGGGCTGGCCCATCTGTCCGGTAAACCCAGCCCAAAGGCGGCCAGTTGTGCCTTGGCGTAGCCACTGAATCCGACCGCCACCGCCACGTTGCTTACGGCGTATTCCAAAATTAAGTCCCATCCGATGATCCAGGCAAAAATTTCGCCCAGTGTGGCGTAGGAATAAGTGTATGCGCTGCCGGCGATCGGAATCATCGAGGCCAGTTCCGCGTAACACAGTCCCGCGAAACTGCAGGCGATGGCCACCAGCAAAAAAGAAATGGCGATCGCCGGTCCCGCGGGCGGACGGCCGTGCATGAGTACGCCTGCCGAGCCGCCGTGCCGCAGATAATTCAGCAGCAGGTCGAGGACTTGGGCGTGGAGGATGGAAGGCGCTTGGAAATACTCTCCGGCGGCGGCGGTCCCCGTCAAAACAAAAATTCCCGAACCGATAATTGCGCCGATACCAAGCGCCGTGAGCGACCAGGGGCCAAGCGTCTTCTTCAGCCGGTGTTCGGGCGCTTCGGCATCAGCCAATAACTTGTCGATGCTTTTGACGCTGAAAAGCTGCGAATTCACGCCCACCGCCGGCCCATCAAACAAAAAAGAGTGGCGAAACTCTATCCTGACCGACAATAGGGCGCAACCTTCATGTCCACCCTTGGTCTCTAGTGCTTACCGCGCCGAAGACCCTATCGCCGTCGAGGCCTGCTTGGCGCGAGCGCTATGTGCTCACGCCCTATTGCGCCCAGGAAAGATTGGCGTAGCGCTCCACGAGCTTTTTCGTGCCGTAATCGGCGAAACTCACGGTGAGCCTGCGGTCATCGTCCTCGCCATCCACGTGGATGATCGTGCCCACTCCATAAGTTGGATGGCGGACGCGCTGGCCGATGAGAGGATTGCCGCTGCCCTTCGCCCTCGTCGTCGACGAAACTTCGGATCGAACCCGCGGCGCGCGCTCCCGCGAAGGAGCCGGCGCCGCGCGGCGCGCCCGGCGCGCGAACTCTTCGGGCGAGTACGAATATTCGGGGTCCGGTTCGTAGCGGCGCGTTTCGCCCGCCGCGGCGAGCGATCCGACTGCCGTCTCCACGAGTTCCCCCGGGATTTCCTGCAGGAAGCGCGAGGGAGAAGAAGCATGCAGCCGCTCACTGCCGTAAATGCGGCGGTAGACAGCCCGCGTGAGCGTAAGCGTTTCGCGGGCGCGCGTCATGCCTACGTAGCACAGCCGGCGCTCCTCTTCGAGCTCTTCAGGATCGTGCAGGGAACGGCTGTGGGGGAAAGTGCCTTCTTCGAGGCCGGTCAGGAAAACATGATCGAACTCCAGGCCCTTGGCCGTATGCAGCGTGAGCAGCGTGACCGTGGCGCGATCATCGAAGTTGTCGGCATCGCTCACCAGCGCGGAACGATCGAGGAAATCGGAAAGCGTCTCGCCGCGCTCGGCGCCTTCGGCTACGGCATTCACCAACTCATTTAAGTTATCGACGCGCGCCAGATCCTCGGCCGAATCGCGCTGGCGCAGCATGTCCAGATAGCCGGTGGCTTCCAGAACAAAGGCGATGAATTGCGCGGAAGGCAGCGAAGGCAGCTTCTGGCGCAGTTGCTCGATCAACTCTCGGAAACTGCGCAGCGGAGCCAGGCCGCGGGCCGAGCCAGAATCAATGATTTCACCCAGTGCGTTCCAGAGGGAGCTATTGCTCTCGCGAGCCAGGGTGCGAAGCGATTCGACGGTGACTTTGCCGATGCCGCGGGGCGGCGTATTCAGTACGCGCAGCAGCGCGATATCATCGCCAGCAAAAATGGCCAGGCGCACATAAGCGAAAATATCCCGGATTTCGGCGCGCTGATAGAAGCTGAAGCCTCCCAGGAGGCGGTAGCGAATACCTTGCGCGCGAAAGACTTCTTCGAGCGCCCGAGACTGCGCGTTGGTGCGATACATCACGGCGCAGTGCGCGGCGGAATTCTCCCTCTGGATCTCGCTCACGCGCTGGCAGACGTACTCCCCTTCGGTGCGGGCATCGCGGGCTTCATAAAAAATGAGATTGGAACCCTCGCCCCGCGTCGCGGTGAGTTCTTTTCCGATGCGCTTGACATTTTTCGATACCACGCCTGCGGCGGCGTCGAGAATCTTCTGCCGCGAACGGTAATTCTGCTCGACGCGAAAAACCCGCGCGTCGGGAAAATCCTTGGCAAAGCTCAGGATGTTGCCCAGGTCGGCGCCGCGCCAGCGATAGATGGACTGGTCCTCATCTCCCACCACGCAGAGATTGGGCCGGGGGCCGGCGAGCAAACGCAGCAAATCGTATTGCACGCGATTCGTATCCTGGTATTCGTCGACGTGCAGATATTGGAATCGCTGCTGCCAGGATTGCCGGGCTTCCTCGAAGCGGCGCAAAATCTCCACGGCGCGCAGCAGCAAGTCGTCGAAATCGAGCGCGCCATTTCTTCGCAAAGTTTTTTCATAGACTTCGTAGGCGCGCGCCGCGAGCTTGCTGCGCTCGTCAAAAGCATCGGCTAAGGCCCGCTCGGGAGTAACACCGTGATTCTTCGCAAAGCTGATACCTGCCAGAATGTCGCGCGGGGTGTCGCCGGATTCCTCAGCGCCAAGATCGCTCAAGGCCAGCTTCAGTGCCGCCAACTGCTCCTCGTCGTCGTAAATGGCAAATTCGCGCGGCAGACCCAGCCGGGGAGCTTCGCGGCGAAGAAGGCGGACGCAAAAGGAGTGAAAGGTACTGATCCACGGATCGCTCACGCCCGCATCCGTACTTTCGAGCAGCACGCGAACCCGTTCGCGCATCTGATCGGCGGCCTTATTCGTAAAGGTGACCGCGAGAATCGCGCCGCCTGGAATGCCTTGCTGGATGAAATAGGCGATGCGATGGGTGATCACGCGCGTTTTGCCGGTGCCGGCGCCGGCCAGAATGAGGATCGGCCCATCGGTGGCGAGCACAGCTTCGCGCTGCTGCGGATTCAGGCTATCGAGAATATCCATCTGTCAGAAAGTCCTGCTGATTCGGCCCTGGGGCAAATGCATTTTAGCCGAGCGCAAAGAAGTGAGCAAACCGGCGAGCCAGTCTTGCCTCACCAAGCGCAGCCCTGAGCCAAGCACGCACCTCAATGGGCGGAGGGAGCCAGGTCGATCTCGAAAAAAAATAGAGGCTTGGTATCGTTCATAAAAGCGAGATCGGGAATCTCCAAACGGGCGTTCGAGATCCAGTCGTAGTGCCGGTCGATATCGAAGTAAACGAAACCGTGGGTAGTGGCATGAGGCGGAAGCAGATCCGTAGCAAGCCCGGCCGAACGAACGATCCCGGCGAACTCCTCCCAGTTTTTGTCGTGCTTGCTGGGCGGGGGCCCTACGCGGGGCACGGGAAATCGCGGCGTAGGATCTTTTGTCGGTTTGGCCAGGATGCGATCCGCCACCTCTTCGGCCGAAAGCGGCTGGAGGCGCTGGCGGGATTCGCCTGGGGCGCCCATGAGCAATTCCATGGTCTTCAAATTGATGCGGATCGGCGAGTCGTTATCGTTGCGGAAGAATAGTTCTATGGCGATGATGCCGCCCTCGTAAGGGCTACGTTTGCCGAACTTTTCCTTGTAGCGATCCGCGGAAGTGTACGGATCGGCTGCAATCAACAAACCTTGGTGTGAGTCGCGCGCCGGCAGAGATGCGGGATCGGCCGAGCTAGTTTTTGGCGGCGCAGTTGAGGTTTGACCATGCGCGGCCGCAGAGCCGAGGCACAGGGCCATGAAGAGCAGGTGAATTCGTGCTGGCATTGATTATGATCTTGAGATGCGCGGCATCGTAAGGCGTTGCCTTTGCGCCCTGGGGTACCATACTGATTGTGCTCCTTCTCGCGCCGTGAAGAGGCATTTATAATATCGTTCTAGCTCGTCGCCGTATCGCCATAGCGATGGCGCCGCTCACATCTGCATGTATTTTCTCTACAGTCTGATCACTGCGGTAGGGGCGATCCTGCTAACACCTTACGTCTTGCTCAGCGGCGTCCGGCGAAGAAAATATCTGCCAAATTTCTCGCAACGACTGGGTCTAAAGTTCCCTCAGGAACTGGCCGCCAATGGAGGCCCGTCGCGCGCAATTTGGCTGCATGCCGTCTCGGTGGGTGAAGTTCTGGCCGCGGTCCCCTTCGCACGCTGTTTGAAACAGCGCTTTCCGGGCTGGCGGCTGGTGATCTCGACGACGACTGTCACCGGGCAAAAGCTGGCCTGCGAGCGAATGAATTTTAGCGACGCCGTTTTCTATTTCCCATTCGATTGGAATGGGCCGGTGCGGCGCGCCTTTCGGGCCGTGCGGCCTGGTGTGATCGTGATCCTGGAAACGGAAATCTGGCCCAACCTGGTGCGCCATGCTCGAAAAACCGGCGTTCCGGTCATATTTGTGAACGGGCGCTTGTCGGAGCGATCGTTTCGCGGATTCTCACGAGCGGTGAAGCTGAGCGGCGGAGTCCTCGGTGGCTTCCTCCGGCGCATACTGAATGACGCGGCGCTATATCTCGTGCAGAGCCGGCAGGATGCGGCACGGCTGATGGCCCTCGGTGCCGCTGCGGATCGCGTCATCGTGACCGGAAGCATGAAATATGACACGGCCCTGTCGGGGCCGAACGCATTTGCAGATTGGCTCCAAGCCGAGTTGAAACGTTCGCACCGGGGGCCGGTCGTGGTTGCCGGCAGCGTAATTTCCGGCGAGGAGATGCCCGTGCTGGAAGCATTCCGGTCCGTCCAGCAAAAATGGCCGCAGGCGCTGCTGATATTGGCGCCCCGCAAGCCGGAGCGATTCGCAGCCGCGGGCGAAATCGTAGCGCAAGCGGGCTGGCACCCGATTCGGCGAAGCGGGATCTCGCTCGACGGATCTTTCGCGGGAAAATTGGGCAACGCAGCAAACGCGGACCACAGCATTCTTCTGCTGGATACCATCGGCGAGCTTGCATCGGTGTATGCCGTTGCTGACGCCGTGTTTATCGGCGGGTCGCTGGTGCCCGTCGGCGGGCACAACCCGCTCGAGCCCGCGGCCTTCGCAAAGGTGCCCGTTTTCGGGCCTTCGATGGATAATTTCCGTGACGTCGCCGAAACTTTGCTCGAAGCAGGTGCGGCGGTTCAAGTAGATTCGGCCGCGCAACTCAGCGCCGCCTGGAGCGACCTGCTCGAAAATGCTTCGCGGCGCGGCCAGATGGGTTTGGCGGCGCGCGAAATCGTGGAGCGCAACCGCGGCGCGACGGCCGCGACGCTGGATCATCTCGCAGCAGTGATCGAGCCGCAGCGAGCGCGTACGTGACGCTCTCGCCCACAACTCGAACGTTACTGCGGCCCCTAGGCCTGCTTTATGGCAGTCTGATGCGGCTGCGAACGACCTTCTATGAAAGCGGGCTCCTGCGCCGCCGGCGTCTTCAGGGTACCGTAGTCAGTATCGGCAACCTGACCGTGGGCGGCACGGGCAAAACGCCGATGGTGCTTTGGGTTGCCGAGCGGCTGGCCGCCGAAGGGCATAGCCCCGCCATCTTGACGCGCGGTTATCACGGCCTCGGAGACAGCGATGCCAGTTCTCAGGCCACAGCCGACGAAGTCGCCTTGCTGCGGCAAAGGCTCAACGGCCGCGCTCAGTTTGGTGTTGGCAAAAACCGTTATAAGAACGGGCTCGCGCTGGCGAAAAATGGAGCAGAATGGTTCATTCTGGATGATGGATTTCAGCATCTGGCGCTTCAACGCGACGCCGATATTGTCCTGCTCGATGCCACCGATCCTTTTGGAGGCGGCGGGATATTGCCGGCCGGGCGCTTGCGCGAGCCGCGTTCGGGGCTGGCGCGCGCGGATATCGTGGTCATTACCCGGGCAAACCATGCTCCGGCAGTCGAAGCCGTTGTACGTAGATTCACCAACGCGCCCGTATTCTACGCGCAGGCCCGGTTGGAGGCGGTGCTCCGAGTGCCGTCGATGACGGAAGCTTTGCCCGAGAGCGAGCGCCGGGGATACAGCTTTTTCGCATTTTGCGGTATCGGCAATCCTGCGGCCTTCTTCGATGACTTGCGCAACTGGGGCTTTTCTGTGGCGGGCCGGCGCAGCTTCGCCGATCATCATCGATATTCCGGCGCTGAAATCCGCGACCTGGATGATGCCGCCGCGGCTGTCGGGGCGCATGCTTTGATTTGCACCGAAAAGGATGTGTTTAACTTGCCGTCATCGATTGCCACGGCGCTTCCCATCTACGCGTGCCGGATTCGATTGGCGGTCAGTGATGAAGATGCCTTTTGGACGGCAGTGCGAGCCGCGGTCGGTCGGACCCAGCCGGTGACTCGAGCATGAAGATTCTCATTCGAACGACAAACTGGGTGGGCGATGCGGTGATGTCCATTCCGGCGCTGCAGGCAATCCGCGGCCGCTGGCCAAAAGCCGAAATCGTCATCCTCGCGCGCCCCTGGGTCGCGGATTTATATCGCGGGCAAGGTTACGCGGATCGCATCCTCATTTACGAAAACAAGGGCAAACATAAAAGTTTTTGGGGACGGGAACGGCTGGCCCGCGCGCTTCGCCTGGAGAAATTTGACGTCGCCGTGCTTTTCCAGAACGCCTTCGACGCAGCCTGGATCGCCTGGCGCGCGCGCATACCCGAGCGCATCGGCTATGCGCGACACGCGCGAAGCTGGCTATTGACTCAGGCTATTGCGGCTCCGGCGAAAGGCGAAGCCCCCGCTCACGAAGCGTACGATTACCTCGAACTGCTCCGCCGGGCCGGATGGCTCGAGCGTCTGCCCCGGATCGATGAAATCAGCATCGCGGTCTTCGAGGAAGATCGGCTGAAAGCGCAGGAGCGCCTCTTGGCCGCAGGGGTGCGCAAGAATTCTGTCAGAATTGCCTTTGCATCCGGCGCGGTTTACGGTTCCGCAAAGTGTTGGGAGCCAGAACGCTATGCCGCGCTCGCCGATCGGCTGATTGCGGCGTTCGATGCCGATGTGATACTTTTCGGCGCGCCTCAAGAAAGTGGTATGGCGGCGCGCATTGCCGGCGCGATGAGCCACCGCGCTTTCAATCTCGTCGGCGCGACGAGAATCGGCGAACTTCCCGCGCTGCTTTCCAGCTGTCGTCTGTTTATCGGCAATGATTCAGGAGCGATGCACGTGGCCGGCGCGGTTGGCGTTCCGGTCATCGGCATATTCGGCCCCACGGACCCCGAAGGCACTCGGCCCATGGCTCCGCAATTCACCCTGATTCGTGAACCAGTGGATTGCAGCCCCTGTTTTCTCCGCAAGTGCCCCATCGACCATCGTTGCATGACGCGTATCTCCGTCGAGCGCGTCTTTGAAGCCGCGCGATCTGTGCTGGCGTCCGGCGATCGCATCAAGAGCTCGAACGTTTGGAGCCAACGCCTTGCCTGAAGCGAAGGCTTTGCGCCCGGCAGTTTTCCTCGATCGCGATGGAACCATTTGCGAAGAGATGGGTTATCTCAATCATCTCAGCCGGCTGCATATGTTTCCGTTTGCCTCCGCGGCAATCAGCAAGCTGAATAAGGCAGGCTTGCCGGTAATCGTGGTTACCAATCAATCGGGCATTTCGCGGCGAATTTTTCCGGAGTCTCTGGTGTCTCAGATTCACGCCCGCATCAGCCAGGAATTGTCCGCTGCCGGGGCTCGCGTCGATGGCTTCTACTATTGTGCGCACAGCAGTCGGGACGACTGCTCCTGCCGCAAGCCTTTGCCAGGATTGCTGGAGCAGGCGGCCCGGGAGCACGGCCTGCGCCTCGCGGGCTCTTTTGTTGTGGGCGATCGTTACGCTGACGTCGAGTTGGCGCACGGCGTGGGTGCGCGCGGAGTCCTGGTGCTGACAGGCTACGGCCGCGGCGAATATGAATTGCACCGGCAGGAATGGCCGCGCCAGCCCGACTCAGTGGCGGAGGACCTTTCGGAGGCCGTGGACGCTATCCTTGGAGAACTTTCGTGAACGGAGCGCGCGGTGCGGATGTGGCGCGGTTAATCGATATCATCGATCAGTTTCGCCGGGAGAGCATTTTGGTCTTAGGCGATTTTGTCGCCGATGAATTCGTCTTCGGTGAAATCTCCCGGGTGTCGCGCGAAGCGCCCGTGCTCATTCTGCGTCGCCGGGAAATGCACACGTTGCCCGGAGGGGGCGCCAATGCGGTCAACAATCTGGCGGATCTCGGCGCGCGGGTGCACCCGGTAGCCACTCTGGGCGACGATGCCGCGGGCGATGGGCTGGCGGAATATTTCCGTAAAAAGAAAGTCGATACCGCAGGACTCCTGCATAGGAGCGGCTGGACGACCCCTGCGAAGACGCGTTTTCTTGCCGGCTGGCCTCATACGGCGCAACAGCAGGTGTTACGGGTTGACCGCGAGCCGGACGGATTGCCCGATGCGGCCATCGAAATGATCGTGCGCAAGGCGCGCGAAAGGATTGCCGGCGTTTCCGCGGTTCTCATCTCCGATTATGGATATGGCTCGGCCACACCGGAAATCGTTGCGAGCATTCGCGGCCGCAAGCGGTGGGCGCGGCCGGTAACGCTCGATTCCCGCCATCGGCTTCACGCATATGCGGGGCTCGATTTGACCGCGGCCACGCCAAATGAAGCGGAAATCGAGGCCGCCCACAACGCGCAGATCGCCGGAGACCCGTCCAAGCTGGATTCTTTCGCGCGGCGTACCATGGCGCGGCTGAATCTGGGAGCTTTGGTGGTCACCCGTGGGCGCCACGGTATGACGGTCTTCGAGCGCGGGCGCGCGCCGCAGCCGCTCGCCGTATTTGGCAGCGACCAGGCGGTCGACGTGACGGGCGCAGGAGACACGGTGATCGCAGCCTTCACTCTGGCCCTGGCGGCAGGCGCAAGCGTGCTGCAAGCCGCGCGCATTGCCAATTATGCGGGAGGCATCGTGGTCATGAAGCGCGGCACGGCAACCGTCACGCGCGAAGAACTTGTGGCGGCGATTCGATCCGATGCCAGCGAGAAATGCGCAGAGCCCGGCTGCAGTAGCGCCGGTGTCCCCGGCTCTTCGCCGCGAACGTCACCTACAGGGTGAGCTTCGCGGCGCAAATAAGTCGCCCGGCGCGTTAAAATGGATACGCGAAATAAAATCCTTCCGCTCGAGCCGTTGGCCCTTAAGGTTGCTGAGCACAAGGACCGCGGGGAGCGCGTGGTGCTGGCCAATGGCTGCTTTGATGTGCTGCACGTCGGGCATGTCCGATATCTTCAAGGGGCCCGCCGGGAAGGAGATGTGCTCGTCGTGGCCATCAATTCGGACCAGAGCGTGCGATCGCTGAAGGGCAAGGGACGCCCGGTGCTTCCCGCCGAAGCGCGCGCGCGTCTTGTTGCTGGGCTGGCGGCTGTGAGATACGTCGTCATATTCGACGAGCCCGACGTGACCCGCTTGCTTTCGATCCTGCGCCCGGACGTGCACGCCAAGGGCACCGATTACACAACCGAAACCGTACCCGAGCGCGAAACCGCGCGGCGCCTCGGGGTGCGCATCGCCATCGTGGGCGATCCGAAGGGGCACTCCACGCGCGATCTGCTGGCGCGACTCCGCACGCTGTCTCATGCGTAAGAACCTGCCGCCGGAGCTGGGTAAATTGCTGTCTGCGGTCGTGCGGGGAATCGGCGCGAACGCATGAACGCACCGGGGCCGGCTTGGGCACGCTGGCGCGCGCCTCTAGGTTACCCCACTGCGGCGCTCTGCCTCTGGCTGGCTCGTCCGGCGCCGCGCGCGATTCTCGTCGGCTCTGTTGTTGCTGCACTGGGGCTGCTGATTCGCGCTGCCGCGGCCGGGCATTTGCGCAAGCGCGAAGCACTGGCCCGCAGCGGTCCATATGCGCATACGCGGAATCCCTTGTATTTTGGCAGCGCCCTGATTGCGGCGGGATTTGCCGTGGCCAGCCAGTCCTGGATCGTAGCCGCCCTGCTGGCGCTCTATTTCGGCGTCTTTTACGCCCAGGTAATGCGCCGGGAGGAATCGGAGCTCCGCGAACAATACGGAAAGGCCTTCGACGATTACGCGGCGCGCGTGCCGCTATTCTGGCCGAGACTCCGAGTGAAGGCTTCCCCGAACGGCACGCAGTTTTCCTTCGCGCAGTATATGCGCAATCGTGAATACCACGCCGCCATCGGCGCCGCGCTCATAATTGCGGTGCTCTTCGCCTTGGCCGCTTGGAGGGAATAAGAGAATAAGAACTACTGCAGGTGGTAAACCTCATTGATGAGACGGCGGAATTTTGGCCGGTAAAGCAAGTCGTAAACCTCGCCCTTGCCTGGAAAAAGCGCTTCCGCCAGCCTCCGCGCTGCCGCGGCAATCTCCTGCGCTTCCGCATAAGGCAAGTTGCCTTGCGCAATGATGCTCAGGGAAAGGTTGACGACGATGCGCAGGCGGCGAACCCGCCTCGATTCTTCGTCAATTTCTGCCTTACTTGGAGAAACCGGCTGAATGGAACTCATGGACCCGTCCAAAAGATTATAGTGACCGCCCTAACTTGCAGCAAGAAAGGTCTCGCGCCCTTGTTTCGCACCTGTTAATTGGACTCGCGATCCAGACTAGAAGAGCGGCGTTTCCGCAGGCGACGCGACGGAGGAGGAGAGTTCCGAGCAAGGAGTAGCACAAGTGAGGAACGAGCGAACGTTCATCGACCGGCCATCCGTGGTGATTGTGACAGCACCATCGCGGTCGGTGCGAAGGAGGCGCGTTCCCTCAGCCAGGATGCGCTCCACTGCATCAAGGCTCGGATCGCCGTATGGGTTCGCCTCGCCCACGGAAATAGCCGCGATGGTCGGGTGAACGGCCTGTAAAAAAGCCGGAGTACTTGACGTTCTTCCGCCGTGGTGCGGAACTTTCAGGAAATTCGCGGCGAGCTCATCGCCGTTGGCCAGTATGCTGCGCTCCACAGCGCGTTCGATGTCCCCCGTCAGCAGAAGCGAATTCTCGCCGTCTTTTAGGCGCAGGACGACGGAGTCATCATTGCTGGCCGCGCGCACTGGCTCGCTTGTGGCCGGCCAGAGAACGCTTACGCGCACGCCGGCCCAATCGAAATGCTCGCCCCTCACGCGATGGATGACGGGAATCCTCCTTGCGTTGGCCTCCGCGAGCACCTTCCGATAAGCGGCGGATTCCACGTCGCGCCCCACCCATAGTTCGCCAACGTGAAAATTTCGCAGCACCGCGGGCAGGCCGCCGAGGTGATCTTCATGCGCATGCGTCAGCACAACCGCATCGATGTGCTTCAGCCCGCGCGACCACAGAAATGGCGAGACGACATCTTCGCCAATGTCGAGTCCTGCCCTCATCCCGCGCACGTAAGTGGCGCCGGGCAAACCGCCGGCATCCACGAGCATAGTGCGACCATCAGGGAAAGCCACAAAAATTGAGTCACCCTGCCCCACGTCCAAGACGGTCACTTCGAGGCGTCCACGCTGCAATCGAGCGGAGAAGGGATAGGTGACGATCAAGCCTGCGAACGCGAGCACCACGGCGAGTGCGGCCCTCGAGGCCCATCGGGCGGAGGTCAGAATTGCCGCCGCAACGATTACCGCAGCCAGGAGCAAGCCGATCAGTAGAGCCGTGGGCGGCGAAGGAACGCGCATGGAAGAGGAGGGAAGTCGTGCAAACCAATGCATCGATGCCGCAAGAGTCCCAATCAAAAAACCCAGCACGCGCCCGAAGACAAGTCCGAGTCCTTTCCACACCGCGCTGACTGCGAGCGATGCGAACCCAAACGGCACGATAACGGCGGTCAGCAGTACGGCGGGAATGTTTGCAACTGGCGCTATAAAAGAGACGCGGTGAAAATCCCGGGCCATCAGCGGAAGCATTCCGATCTGGAGAGCGATCGAGAGTACGGCCAATTCCCACAGCCGCAGTCCGACGCGGCAGGGGAAGACAACCATCTGATCGGAATGGCCTGCCAGTTTTGAAGGCAGCATCGAGCCCAGCCGCGCTGACAGGGACCGGAGATCGAGGCGAAGTTCCGCTGCTTTCGGCGAGTGGCTGCCGTCGCGCGTTACATCGCCGAGATGTTCGAGCGCGTGACGATAAGGTTCTGCCGTTCGTTCGAGCAGCGGCCCGGCGAAGGCGGCAATAATTCCGGCCGCAAGGAAAGAGAGCTGAAAGCTGGCCTGGGCGATCTCTGACGGCCGGAACAGAAGGATGGCAATCGCCGCCAGGCTGACTGCGTTGAGCAGAGCCACACGGCGATAGAGAATGCGCGCGAGCAAATAGATGATCGCCATCAATGCGGCGCGAATAATGGGCGGCCGATCCTCAATAATGGCCATATAAAAACAGAGAGCCGCAATCGTCAGCATCGCTCTCGCGGCGATCGGCAAGCGGAGCTTTTTCCCCGCCCACAAAAAGAGCGCTGCCAGTACTCCGACGTGCAGGCCGGCCAGGACGAGAACGTGAAACGCTCCCGTCTCCCGGAAAGACTCGGCCTGCTGCGAATCAAGAAAGCTGCGATCTCCCAGCAGCATGGCTCGCGCAATCGCCGCGCGGTCGTCCGCCGGCGAGAGCATGGCGTCCAGCTCATTCAGCAGCCGCCCGCGCAGCCGTGCCAGATAATGAGAAAGCCTTGGCGCCGGCCCGGACAGCGCATGCAGCAAAGCCGGATTCCGTAGCGTTGCCGTGAGGTCGATCCCTTGTTGCCGGAGCGCTCCGCGATAATCAAAGGCTCCCGGGTCGCCGAAATTTCGTACCAGGCGCGCGCGAGCCAAAATCTCAATCCGTTCGCCCGCACGAACCGGCGCCGGATTTCCCGGCACGCGCGCGTCAAAAAAATAGGTTGTCCGCAAGCCGCCGTGCACGGCCCGCCACTCGCCCGCGGTTTGCACCTGCTCGAGGTCGATGTCGTAGCGGAGGCCCCACGGCAGGCGCAACGCATCCTCGCGCAGGATCCCTCGCCAGCGCAGCGGCTCGTTGAGATCCAACTGCCCGAGGGCCGCCAGATTCGTGACTTCATTCGGTGGAACCGCCAACCGCTCGATTTGCGCCGCTGCCGCGGCAAGAAAAAACCACGCCAGCAGGCCGGCGCTCCAGACGAGCTCTACCCGCCTGAGTTTCAGGAGCCAGAAACCCGCGAGGATGCAGCACACGGCGATCCCCAGAGACACACCGAGGCCGTGCGTAACGTGAGCAGCAATCGGAGCCGCCGCGAGGACCCCTGCGGCAACGAACATCGCGATCAGCAGGGCAGGAAGCTTCATGCGCGACGCGAGAGTCGCACTAAGGCCTCGATATGATAAGTCTGAGGGAAAATATCTACAAGGTGAAGTTCCCTGATTCGATAGCCACCCGGTTCCCCGGCGAGAACCGCGAGATCGCGCGCAAGCGTGGCCGGGTCACAGGAGAGATAAACAATCTCTGGCGGCGCGATCTTGATCAAGCGAGCGAGCGCCCGCGCGGCCACGCCCGTTCGCGGCGGATCGAGCACAACCAGGTCGGGCCGCTCGTGCCAATGCTCGAGAAAAGCTTCCACCGTCGTATGCCGCCAATTTGGCGAGACAGCGCCGCTGGCCTGAAGATTGATTTCGAGGTCGCGGGCCGCCGCGATATTCGATTCCACCGCGATGAGCCGTTCAAAGCGATTCGCGAGTGGCACGCTGAAAAGGCCGACGCCGGCAAACAGATCGAGCGCCAGCTTGCCTCGCGCTTCACCAACGACGGTGCGCACCAGCTCATCCAGAACGAATCGGTTGGCCTGAAAAAAGGAGAGATGGCCGATCCGGTAGTTCTGGTTTCCGACGCGATAGCTGATGTAACCCTGCCCGCTGAGCTCAAAACGGTCGGCGCGTCGATCGTGCATTAAAATTGTATCAATGGACGGCAGCGCCGAGCGAAAGAGCGCGGCAATTTCGTTAGGAGCTTCATTGGCTGCATCCAGCGCTACATTTAAGAGAAGTCTTGTGTCATCCTGATCGGCCAAAACTTCGATCTCTCGCAATCCGGCCGGCAGCTTGCCTGACTGCAACAAATTTACGATCGCGCCCAGGGCCTCGTTCAGCCGTGGCGAGGCGATGGGGCATTGCCGGATCGCGCAGAGCTTCTGCGAGCCTGCCTGAAAATAGCCGATTTCAGCCGAGCTGCCTTCATCGCGCGTGATTTTCCACTGCACGCGATTGCGATAACCGAAAGGCGGAGAGGCATGCGGCACGATCGGCTCATCCCAATGCAGCCGCCCCAGCCGCGAAAGCGTTTCACGCAGAATTTCGGCCTTGTACCTAAGCTGCAATTCGTAGGGAATGTGCTGATAGTCGCATCCGCCGCACACGCCGAAATAAGGGCAGAGTGCGACCGCGCGATCCGCCGAAGGCGTCTTGATCTGTGCCACCCGGCCGCGAATGAATTTCTTACGGGTCTCGACCGGCTCGATGGATACGCTTTCATCCGGCAAGACGAAAGGAACAAACACGGTGTGGCCTTCGTGATGTGCCAGGCCCTCGCCACCATACACCAGCTTCTCGATGCGCACTTCAATCGGATCAGTCATCAGGAGTTCGTTTCAGTTGAGATAAAAAAGACTGAGCCGCGGCAGGCCAAATCGCTCCATCAGACGCTTCCGTGTGTACTGCCTTTCGAGCTGGCCCAGCTGTTCGGCCGACATGCGGCGCCGGTAAGGCGCCAGTTGCCGGTCCAGTTCCGTGTGGATGTCGACCAGCAGACTCTCATCCGCGGCAGCCAGGAGCGCCGCGCTAAGCTTTTCCTCAACAGCGCTCAGCCGCCGTTCCAGGTTCTCGAGATCGAGAGCGGCAGGGGAATCCAGCAGAGGCGTCATATCGGCGAGACTCCTCCGAGCTTGCGCAATTCGCCACGCCATCTCGGCGTCTGAAGAATGAAGTCGCTCCGCAGCTTGCTCCAGTTTCTCGATATTGCGGCGCAAAAAATTACGCAGCTCCTCGCGCGAAAACGGCTCCGCGTGTTTTTCGTTCCGTTTTGGCTCGGGACCCGAGCCTGCGGATGTCTCCTGCTTTTCCGCAGCGGCGTCTAGCACGGCGTCAACGCAATAGGCCAGGTTCTTCAGTGGCCTTCCCGCACCCCGCCGGGAGCGCTGATAACTTTCAAACGCGCTGTCAATGCCACGCAGCACGGCCTCCAGCGGAATCCCCGCCCTTTGCCATGTTTCTACAATTGCCCAATCCAGAGGCGAAACCAGCAGATGCGCGCCACGCTTACGCCAGAAGTATTCTTCGATTTCCGTGAAATAGTTGAAATAGTTGAACGAATCCATCAGCCGAGTTTACGATTCGCGCTTTCGCGCCGATCTTGTCCCGGCCCGTACGGCGGCTATGGGTGCTTTCTCTGCCGCCGGCGCAGCATGACGGGAAGGTTGATTTCGTTCCCAAATGATGAACAGCCCTTCGAGCGTGAGAAATTCGTCCACCTGCTGGATATGCCGCGACGCCTGCGCGATCAAGGACGCCTGCCCGCCGGTAGCGACGACGCGCGTGTCTTTGCCCAGCACGCTCTTGATGCGCTCGAGAATTCCGTCCACCAGGTCGGTGAAGCCATAGAAAAGGCCCGCCTGCATGGAGTGCGCTGTATTCGTGCCAATGATTTTTCCCGGATCCCGAATCTCCACGCGCCAGAGCCGCGCCGCGCGTGAAAAAAGCGCCTCGGCCGAAATGCCAATCCCCGGCGCCAGCGCCCCGCCCAGATATTCGCCGCGTTCGGAAACCACGTCAAAATTGATAGCCGTGCCAAAATCGACCACGATGCACGGCCCGCCGTATTTCGCGTATGCGGCGATACTGTTCACGATGCGGTCGGCGCCCACTTCCTGCGGATTGTCATAATGCACCGGCATGCCCGTGCGAATACCCGGCTCCACGAAAAGCGCCTTCGTGTGAAAGTATCGCTCGGCCATTCCCGCCAGCGTGGAGTTGAGCGGAGGCACAACCGAGCTGATGATCACGCCGCGAATTTCGTGAGGATCGAGCTTGGCGATGGTGAAAAGATCGCGCGTGAGGATTCCGTATTCATCGACGGTCTGATCACGTGCCGTGGTCAGACGCCAGTTGGCGATCAGATCCCGGTCCCGAAAGACGCCCAGCACCGTATTGGTATTGCCGACGTCAACCGCAAGCAGCATCAAGTCGCCTCGGAAACATCGCCGGAGATAACCACCGCGCTCTGCCCATCGTCGCGCCGCACGCGCAGAAGCCCGTTGGGTTCCAGCCCGTCGGTCGTACCGACGTACGATTCGCCCCCCGCGCTGACGCGCACGCGCTTGCCGCGCGCGTAAGTGGATACCTCTGCGAACCGCGTCAGGATCGGCTGGGCGCCCTCGGCCAAAAACCGATTGTAGTAGCTGTCCAGGTGGCGCAGCAACCGCACAAGCAGTTGCAGGCGTGAAATGGGCTTTCCGGTAATAAGGCGCAGCGATGTCGCGATGCCGGCGAGCTCCGCAGGCATTGCGGCGTGGTTGACGTTGATCCCTATCCCCACGATCACGAACCGCACCTGGCTCGGCTCCGCGTACATTTCCGTGAGAATGCCGCCAAATTTTTTCCCGCTCGCCAGCAGATCGTTCGGCCAGCGCAGGTCCGCCGCCACTCCGGTTTCCTCCTGCACGGCGTCTCTCACCGCCAGCCCGGCGACCAGGGTGATCACCGGCGCGACAATCGGTGAAATCTGCGGGCGCAGCAGCGCGCTCATATAAATTCCGCTGGTCTTCTCGGAATGCCAGCTCCGGCCGGCGCGGCCCCGCCCGCCAGTCTGCTCTTCCGCGATGACGATGGCCCCGTGAGGCTCGCCGGCGTGCCCGAGTTCGAGAGCAATGCTGTTGGTGGAGGCGGTTTTGAAGTAATGGTAGACGCGTTTCCCGAATGGCGAATCGCGCAGCCGCCGCCGCAGCAAGCTGGGCGACAGCACGTCGGGCACGCGCTCGATGCGATAGCCCGTCCGGGGATGGCCCTTGACGCGCACTCCCAGCGCGCGCAACCGCTGCGTCCAGCGCCATACCGCCGAGCGGCTCACGCCGATTTGCCGCGCGATTTTCTCGCCGCTGATGACGATCATGGGATTTTCCGAGAGCAACGTAAGCAGCGCATCGATCCGCCGGTCCGTCGTCCCGGTCCGGTCGGTGGTTCCAGCCCGGTTGGTCGTTGCCACAAGATTGCGCGCGGGCATGTAAGGAGGATCGAAGCTCCTGGATCAGCTAATTCGATCAACAATGCGATCGACGCGAAGGCACAGAGCTTATCTGCCGCGGAACGAATGGGCAAGCGGAGAGCTTCGCAAATCGTCGAAGCTAAGTACTCGCGGGATTGTCCGCCCGTTTTTCGAGTTGTGCCAGGCGCTCCGCTAACTTATCGAACTCCAGCCGGCGTTCCGCAAACGTCACTTCGAGCTGACGTACGATTTCCGCGGGCGCGCGGCTGCGAAAGGCCTTGTCCGCCAGGCGGTTTTGTTTCGACTCCAGATCGCGCACCAGGCGCTCTTTTTCCTTGCGCAAACGAGCGACCTCCGCTCCCATTTCCGCGCCTTCGCCGTAGGCAATGCGCAGTTCGAACTGCGCAGTCGAGCGCACCGGCCCGGCTGTAGGCTCGAGCTTGGCATCGGAAAAGCGCAGGTCGGATAGCGTGGCCAGCCTCAGAATTATCGCGCGATTCCCCTCCACCACCTCGCGCACAGCAAGAGTCGCCGCGGCAAAATCCGCAGCCACACGGCGCTTGGGATCGAGTTTGAGCTCCGCGCGAACATTGCGCGCCGCTACAATCACTTCCTGCAAGAGTTTCACTTCTTCCTCGGCGTCGGGGTCGGACCATTGCGGCGCGGGCCGCGGGAACGGCTGCAGCGCGATAGATCTTGCGTTTTTGTCCTTTTCGGGGGCGTGTTGCGGCAGTCGGTGCCACAATTCCTCGGTCAGAAAAGGCATAAACGGATGCAGCAGCCGCAGCGCCGCCTCGAATACTGCAAAAAGATTGCGCCATGCCGGCAGGGCAACATTGCGATCCGTATCCGCCATCGCCGGCTTCACCCACTCGATATACCAATCGCAGAAATCTCCCCAGAAGAAGTGATAGACGACGTGCGCGGCTTCGTGAAAGCGAAAATTTTCGAGTGCATCGTCGACCGTAGCGATGGCCTCGGCCAGCCGCGAGAAAATCCAGCGGTCCACCAGACTGACGGCGCTGCCTGCGGGATAGGGCGCGGCGGCGCGAACCTGGGGTGAGGCGAGTTCCTCGATGCTCATTTCGGTGGCGGACTGAAATTTCTCCAGATTGACGAAGACGAATCGCGCCGCATTCCAGATTTTGTTGGCGAAGGCGCGATAGCCCAGGACGGCGTCTTCGCTGAGCGCGATATCCGTGCCCGGCGCGGCTTTGATGGCCAGCGTGAAGCGCAGCGCGTCGGTGCCGTACCTTTCCATCCATTCGAGCGGGTCAACCACGTTGCCGCGCATCTTCGACATCTTTTGTCCCTGCGCGTCGCGAACGAGCGAGTGCAGGTAGAGCGTGCGGAAGGGAATGCGTTCGGCGGTTGTTTTTCCGGGTGCGAGATGCAGGCAGAGCATGACCATGCGCGCATCCCAGAAAAACAGAATGTCGTAGCCGCTGATGAGCAGCGTCGTGGGATAAAACGCGCGCAGGTCTGGTGTTTCGTCGGGCCAGCCCAGCGTAGAGAGCGGCCACAGGCCCGAGCTGAACCACGTATCCAGCACGTCGGGATCCTGCTCGAGCTTTCCGCCGCCGCATTTCGCGCATTTCTCCGGAGGGCTGGCGGGCAGCGCGCGGCCGTCAACGATGGCAACTCGCGAATCGCGCGCGGGCGTGATGCCGCCGCAGGGGCAGTGCCACATCGGAATGCGATGACCCCACCAGAGCTGCCGCGAGATGCACCAATCGCGGATATTGGCCAGCCAGTCTGTGAAAATCTTTCGCTGATTATCGGGCACGATGTGGATTTGCCCCCCTTCGACTGCGGCTGCGGCCGCGTCTGCCAGCGGGCGCATCTTGCAAAACCATTGCGTGGAGATGCGCGGCTCGACCACGGTTTTGCAGCGATCGCACACGCCCGCCGCGAGCGCATGGTCTTCCACTTTGACGAGCAGGCCTTGCGCGTCCAAATCAGCCACGATTCGTTTGCGCGCCTCGAATCGATCGAGGCCCGCATACGCACCTGCGGTCGCATTCATGCGCCCCTCTTCGGTCATCACGTCGACCTCAGGGAGCTTGTGCCGGCGTCCCATTTCAAAATCGTTCGGGTCATGCGCTGGTGTGACCTTCACGGCTCCCGTGCCGAATTCACGGTCCACGGCGGCATCCGCGATCACGGGAATTTCGCGGTTCATCAGCGGCAGCAGAACTTTTTTCCCGATCAGGTGCCGGTAGCGCTCGTCTTCCGGATTTACGGCCACGGCCGTATCGCCGAGCATGGTTTCCGGACGCGTAGTGGCCACCACGAGCGATTCGCTCGAGCCCACCACAGGATAGCGAATGTGCCAGAGGTGCCCCTTGCGTTCCTCGTGCACCGTCTCGAGGTCGCTCAGCGCGGTCTGACAGCGCGGACACCAGTTGACGATATAGCGGCCACGATAGATGAGCCCTTCGCGGTAAAGACGCAGAAAAGCTTCCAGAACCGCGCGGTAAAGCGCTGGATCGAGCGTGAACCGTTCGCGCGACCAGTCGCAGGAATCGCCCAGGCGGATCATCTGCTTTTTGATCGTGCCGCCGCTCTGCCCTTTCCATTCCCATACCCGCCGCTCGAACTCTTCGCGCCCCAGCCCTTTGCGCGTGAGGTTTTGCTTGGCCAGTTCGCGCTCCACCACCACCTGCGTTGAGATGCCGGCATGATCCATGCCGGGCAGCCACAGCGTCCGCTCGCCGCGCATGCGGTGCCAGCGCGTGAGCGCATCGATTTGCGTGTGCTCGAGCATGTGGCCGATGTGGATGTACCCGGTCACGTTCGGCGGAGGAATGACGATCGAAAATACCTCTCCCGGACCATTCGCATCAGCGCGAAAGAACTGCTCGTCTACCCAAGCCTTGGCCCAGCGCGGCTCAATCAGCCCCGGTTCGTAAACTTTAGGGAATTCGGCGGCTCCGGGCGCCCCTTCGGAAGCTTCTCTTGGTGGCCCGGTTGTTGCCGCTTTTGCTGCCCCTTTGGATGTCCTTTTTGCTAAACGATCCGGCACGCGTATTCTCTCCACTCCGGCTGGCGCGGACTTCAGCGAAGAATGAACCACTTACTATAAGGAGCGCGGCAGGAGGGGTCAAATCCCCAGCAGCGAGTGATCTTCCGCTCTGCCTCGATCAAATCGTTAAGAAAACTGATCGAAGATCCGCGCTGCTGAGATTCGCGTCGCGCGCAGCCCGTCGCCATATAAATGCATTGGACTATGCAGAAGGCTTCTCTAGAATAAGCCATCGCCACCGAAGCGATTGAAAGGCACGTGCGCGCAGGAGGTCTGGCGTGAAGAATAAGCACATCGTCGTTCTTCTAGGGCTGGGATTTCTCGTCGGTATGGCCCCGCTTTTTGCACATCATGGCAACTCCAGCTTCGACATCGATAAGAAGCTCACCATGAAGGCGACGGTCACAGAATGGTTCTGGGCCAATCCACATTGTTTCCTGAAATTCGATATAACGGATGAAAAAGGAAACGTCGTCCATTGGGTTGCCGAAACGAGTAATCCCTCGGACATGGCCAATCTCGGGTGGAGCAAGCAAATCTTCAAGCCCGGCGACCACGTTACCGTTACTTTGCAGCCAGTCAAGAATGGCGCGCCCATTGGCCGTGTCATGCAGGTTGTGCTCGCGAATGGCCAGACCTTGGGCACGCGGATCGCAGGGGTATTCGGGCCCGAGGTCGACGCGCCCAAGCCGGCAGATTCTTCCAGGTAGGAGCATTCGTGAAAAGCTCGCACGGAATGAACTGAGGGTCCGGTGGTCCAGCGGCGTGCGTTGCAACAGGAGGAAGACTCCGAGGCGCGCCGTCCCAGGTCTGGGCTTATGGGCTGCCTTGGTTATCGGAAGCCTTATCGGAAGGAGGTCCAAAAAATGTCCAAGCGATCGGTGACTCCAGTCCTTCCTGTGGCGGCTCTGCTGTGCTTTTCCGTCACCTCCAGCGCCGCAACTCAGGCGCAGCAAGCGGGAGCCGCACAAAAGCAGAATGCGGCACCCACGGCGCTTTGGAATAGCCCGAGCATTGCGCCCAAGCAGCCGCAGCCGTCTTTCGGCCCCCGGCCGCGCCACGACATCAGCGGAACTTGGGATGCCTTCGCGGCCGGAATCCAGCCGACTGGAGTTAAGAGCCATGCGCCTTTTACGGAGTGGGGCGAAAAAATGGCCAATACCTACAAGCCTGGCGATGGCCCTCGAAAGGTCGCACTCGGCCTCATCAATGATCCTTTGGACGACTGCGATCCGGCAGGTTTCCCCCGCAATTTGTTTTTCGAACTCCGTCCCTTTAAGGTCGCTCAGACCTCCGATCAGGTGCTCATGTTGTACGAATATCAGAAGGTGTGGCGTGCCATCTGGACCGATGGCCGAGAATTGCCCAAGGATCCCGAATCCAGATGGTACGGCTACTCCGTTGGCCATTGGCAGGATGACTACACGTTTGTCGTGGACACCGTCGGATTGGACGAAAGAACTTGGCTCGATAACGCCGGCGACCCGCACAGTGCCGATATGCGCGTCGAGGAAACCTACCGTCGCGTAGATCAGGATACGCTGGAGCTCACCGTGAAGGTCGACGACCCGAAGGCGTATAAGGAACCTTGGTTCGGCCTCAACAAATTCATTTTGCACCGACAGCCGTCCAGTTTCGATATTCGCGAGATGATCTGCGCGCCGTCAGAGGCGGAAGAATACCGGAAGGAGGTCGCCGAACCCGCTACGAAGTAGCTTCAAAACGGTCGCCTGGGGTGTGCCGAGAATACCGACAGCGCCTGCGAGTTAAATAAATGGAAACAGAGCCGTCAGGCGGCCGTAAACGTTCAGCCTTTTTCCATTACCCGGCGCACCATGGCTTCGATCGCCGGTCGAAGTACTTCCCGATTCACCACTTCCATTAGTTCCGGCTGCATGCGCTCCAGGAGTCGGTTTACAACGGCTTCGATCATTTCTGGGCTTGGAGAAGGAGATGCCTTAGTCGGCGAAGAAGGAGAGACCGCATCCTTCTGCGTTACGCTGGCATTTCGATCGGAACTTTCGGCTGAACCGCCGGAGCCCGGCAAGGTATTCAGCTCCGAAAAGGCCAGCCGGGCAGCCTCGGTTGCCGCGGTAATCACCGAATCGTGATCCGGCAGCGGCGGCAACTCCAGTTCGATGGGCTCGATTTGCTCGTGAGTATCGTGCGGTTTTTCGGCCGCCGCGGGCGGCTGGGCAGTTGCATGCGCCCCGGCAGGCCGCGAAAGCGGCGCAGCATCCTCGGCCGGCGCCTCTGGCGTCGCGGCCGGGAACGTCAGCGCGGGGTCAAATTTGAACATTTCAATCGGCGTTTCGAGCGATGCAGACGAGGGTGGCGCGTCGTTCTCGGACGGTGCTAAGACGGTGTCGCTGTCGTCTTCACCTGCCGCTGCCGGTTGTGAACTCGTTTGCTGGGGAACGGCCGGTTCATTTTGCGGGACAATCGTTGCCCCCACATCAGCGCCCAAATCGGCGCTGTCGAAAAGAGGTGGGTCCGGCCGAAAATAGGACTGCTCTTCCGGCTCGACCGAGGACTCGTCTTTGCCGAAGGAATGCAAATCGAGCATATCCTGCGGCTGAGTTTCGGTTTTTTCCTCCAACTCCTGGGGTTCCGCAGGCGTTGCCCAAAACGGGTCGCCCAGGTTCGCATCGCGCGCCGATGTCACCACCTCGTCGGAATCCTGGACCTTGGCAGTCTGGGGCGCGGGCTGCTTCGCGGGGGGCATGAACGGAGGCGGCGGCTGCTGCTGCTGCGGGGAGCTGACTTTGCTCCGCTGGCGCGATTCTTCCGTAGCTGTCGTGTCCATCCCGCTGCTTGAACTTGGTTGATTCAGGGGGACAGGCGTCATCTGCGCGGGCGTTGCTGGCTTGACCGGCGTCACCGCCGGGACCGGCAGAGGTTTTTGCCCATTTTTCGCCAGCAGCGCCTTGACCATGTTGATCAACGGGTCGGGCGGAACAAAGGGTTTCTTCAGGACGCCGTCGGCGCGCACCCGCTGCGTCTCTTGTTCGTCGAGGGGATCGAACGCGCCAACCAGCAGCACCACAGGCGTGTTCATATAGCGCGAATCGCTCTTAACGAATTCACAAACTTCGTAGCCGTTGCGTACGGGCATGAAGATGTCTGCAAGGACCAGATCGGGGCGGAGGTCCGGAATTTTACGCATGGCCGCTTCGCCATTGCCAACTGCCACGACATCGATGCCTTCGTCCTTCAAGGCCAAGGCAACCATCTTTTGGATGTTGCTATTGTCGTCGGCCACGAGTATGCGAGACACCGAGGACTCCTTCGCGCGAGCACCAGCTCCAGAACAGTCTCAAGCGACCGCCGCTATGCGTTAGCTTGGGTTATTGGAGCACCCGCGCGCAAGTGAGTCAACGAGCTTCGCTTAGGGATGTGCCGGAGCGTAAACTCGCGTAAACCATGATTGGGAAGGATCTACTGGGGCTGAAGCTGGACCTGCTTCTTGCTCTTTTTCTTCTTGCTGGACGATTCCCCCTGAGGTGTCCCTTGACTGGCCTGGCTGGGCGGATCGGCGGTGCCGTTCGCGTTCTGTCCAGCATTCGTACTTGTGGCGGCCTGGCCGCCTTGGGCGCTTTGGTCCTGGGCCGAAGCGTCTGCAGTTGGGGGAACATTTGACCCCGGGGTAGGTCCCGAATTGGCCGCGCTTCCCGAAGGGCCGGCTGGAGGATCCGAAGCTCCGGGCGAGACCGTTTGGACGTAGGCCCCAGTTCCGCTGCCGTTGTTTCCGCCGGAACCGCCGCCTGCTGCCACCACACTCAGCCCCGCCCCCGGACTGAGGGTATCGGTGGCATCTTCTGTTTGCGGCGTCAATGTCGGTGTGCCTACCCGTGCCGCCGTACTGACGTCTGGGCCGGACTTGAGAAGCTCACCCGGTCGTTTCAGCAAACCAGGCCGCTCGCGCGGAATCTGTTGCTCCCTCTGCATGCGAGCCAATGCGGTGGGATCGGGTTGCGGCACAGGAGCGCCAAATTTGACGAGCTTGGCTTTCCCCTCGGCGGCCAGCGGCGAGAGAGGGTATTCCTTCACCAATCTCGCGTAATAGGTCGAGGCCACGTCCTTGTGTTCGTTGCGCTCGTAAATCGAAGCCAGCATCCAATTGGCCCGGTCGGCTGCGCTAAAGAGTGGATAGCGATTCACTAGATCAAGAAGCCGGGGAGCCGAGGCTTTATCCATGCGCCGGATGTAATAAAAACTGGCAATGCGAAAGTCGCCATCGGCCAGAACTTCCTGCACCTCTCTTAACCGCTGCTCGGCTCTCGGCGTGAGCTCCGTCTGGGGATACTTCTGCAAAAACGTCTGCAAGGCGGCCTCCGCCTCCAGCGCTTCGCTGCGGTCCCGGTCGGACTTTTCCATGCGCCGGTAGTGCGCCATGCCGATCTGCATCTGCGCGTAGGAGGCCTCATCTAGAAATGGGAAAAACGTGATGAAATCCTGGTACTCTGCGACGGCCTGTGTGAGGCCTGTGCTCCCGCCTTCCTTGAAATAGGAATCGGCTATAGCCAGTTTTGCTTTCGCCAGGTATTCGCTGTCAGGATAGGTATTGATCAGCGTCTGCATGCTGAGCCGGGCCAATTCGAAACGGTTGTGCTGCAGGTCGTTGATGGCCCGCTCGTACAAAAGCTTGTCGGCCTCGGCCGACTCATTCGCTTCCGGTTTAGCGGAGTTCGTCGTTGCTTTCTTGCCCGCGCAGCCCGTGAAGATCATCACGGCTAGGACCGCGCCCATCCAGTTGTAGTTCCGCGTAGGCATCCGCTTCAAACAGCCTTTCTTAAACTCTTTGCGCCAAAGCCTCACTGGCTAAATGCGCCATCTCCCGAACCGCCGCGGCCGGGTCAGCGCTATGGAAGATCGAAGTGCCGGCCACCAGAATCTGCGCGCCGGCCCGGACCACCTCGGCCACGTTTTCCGGGCCGATTCCTCCATCCACTTCGATCCGGTAGTTATAATGATGCCGATCGCGAATTTCCCGCAACTCCCTTATTTTTTCGGTGGCCTCGGGAATGAACGCCTGCCCGCCGAATCCCGGATTGACCGACATGACCAACACGTGGTCGACCTTGCCCAGTACCTCCGAAAGCATCACCACCGGCGTGGCCGGATTGATCACGGCTCCAGCCTTACAGCCGTGCTCCCGAACCATCGTGAGGGCGCGGTCCAGGTGGGGCGTGGCTTCTTGGTGCACGGAAATCATGTCTGCGCCGGCAGTGGCGAAGGCTTCGATGTATTGCTCCGGGTTTTCGATCATAAGATGCACGTCGAGCTGGAGCCTGGTTGCCTTGCGCAGCGACGCAACTACAGGTACACCAATGGAAATATTCGGAACGAAGTGTCCGTCCATTACATCCACGTGCAGCAGGGAAACTCCGCCGCGTTCCACGGCGCGTATAGCGTCACCCAGACAGGCAAAATCCGCGGCCAAAATCGACGGGGCGACTTCAACGGCAGCCGACGCTCTCACTCGCAGAATTCTATCATACGGGAAACCCGTGTTCTGGGTGATTTTCGCGGGATTTTCGCCGTTCCACGTCCGCCAATTGCCTTCGGCTGTCAGTCCGCGACGCCCAGTTCCACCGTCGTGTCGGCGGGGACGCGTTCCCCGCCCGGCGGATTTTGCCCCACGATCGTGCCCTTCGGGGAGCCCGCTTGCCCGATGTGATTTAATTTCGCAATTTTCAGTCCCGCTGCCGCCAGCGTTTGGCTCGCTTCCTGCTGTTCCAGGCCCACTACACTGGGCATCACGTAAAATGGCTGGCGATCGGCGCTCGAAACGAGCAAATCCACGTGCGGGCTCGATGCCGTTGTCCCTTCCAGCGGATCTTGTTTCAGCACGACATCGGGCTGCACTCCGGGAAGATAGATCTCCGTTAACTCTCCGAACTGCAGTCCCGCCTGAAGCAAGGAGATCCGCGCCGCCCGCATCGTTTGGCCTTCGAGAGCCGGAATCTTCACCGTCTTCTGCCCGAGGCTCAGCACAACGTGAGCGTCTTGCGAAACCTTCATCTCTTCGCCGGGTGGAGGACTTTGCCTTACGACTGCATTCACCGGCAGTGGACTATATACGCGGTCGACCACCCGCAACTGCAAACCGTGAGCAGCAAGGATGCGCTGCGCATCCGGCGCTGATTGCCCGACCAGGCTGGGCATGCTCACGATGCGCCCGCGAATGGCGATGCGGATGGTGGTCACCGCGCTGAGAAACGCTGCCGCGGCGAGGACAAAGACCAAAACGGAGAAGCGCAAGACGCGTTCCAGCCGTTCTCGCCATTTCTCCATCGATAGATGCGCGACGCTCTCGCCGTTCATAAGTCAATCACAGTAGCACGCCGAAGCTGCGGCCTCAAACGCCCGCCTGGTTTTCTTGTAGCCCAGGGCGCCCCGACGATTTGGGTCGGGGGCCCTGGGGATTTTCCCGCGGCGCGTAGACCACCTAACCTCGCGCCAGTACCGCCGCAAAAAATCCGTCGGTCCCGTGCTCTGGCGGAAAAGTCCTAAAAAAGCCGCCGGATTCAAATAACTTCTCGGCCGATGCCGCTTCGCGCAGGTGTGGCGCCAATATCGCCCGTCCCGAAATCACCTGCCACTCCGGCGCTTCCGCGAGCGCCGCCGCGACCACGTTTTCATTTTCGTCTGGCTCCAGCGAACAGGTGGAATAAACCACTCGCCCGGATTTGCCGGCCGACCGCAGCGCGTTCCGCAACATCGCCGTCTGGGAGCGTTGCGCCTCGTTCAAATCCTCGGGCTTGAGCCGCCAACGAATTTCCGCGTTCCGTGAGAGCGTGCCCGTTCCCGAGCACGGCGCATCAATCAACACGCGGTCAAATCCTGGTGAGAAGGCCAAAGGCCGCGTTGCGTCCAGAGCGACCAGCGACACATTTATGATCCCTGTGCGCGTCAACTGTTGTTGAATGATGCGCAAGCGGTGCTCGTGGATGTCCCCGGCGATCACGCGGCCGCGCGGGCCCGCGGCACGCGCCAGAATCGTTGTCTTCCCGCCGGGTGCCGCGCACGCGTCCAGGATGGTCTGCGAATCCCGCGCGTCCACAAGGTGCGCCACCATCTGCGATGCTTCGTCCTGCAGATTGATCTGCCCGGTGCGATAAGCCTCGCTTGTGGCCGCATTGCCTCCCGAGATTTGAAGTGCCCCGCGAAGCCATCGGCCCGGTGTGACCCCCAAACCCGATTTGCGCAGCAAATCCGCGACCCGCTCGCTCGCTTCTTCTTCGAGCACTGCGCAGCTCAGCGGCGCCGGCCGGTTATTGGCTTTCAGCAATGCCGTGGTCCGTTCTTTACCGAAGGAGCCCAGCCATCGCGCAACGAGCCAGGTTGGATGCGAGTTCAAAATTCCCAGCCGCTCCTCGAGCGCTGTTGCCGCGGGGATCAACTTGTCGACGTCCTCGCCGGCAATCCTGGCATCCGCCGTCGCTCGCCGCAGCACGGCATTGACCATTCCTGCCGCCGAACTCTTGCGCGCCCGTTTGACTAACTCGACCGATTCATCAATCGCCGCATGCTGCGGCACGCGGTCGAGATAGCGCAATTGGTAGAGTCCCAGCCGCAGCGCCAGGAGCACTTCCAGATCGAGTTGATCGCAAGGGCGTTGGAGATAGCGCTGCAGCAGGAAATCGAGGAGCCGCTGCCACCGCAGAACTCCCAGCGTCAGCTCGGTGGCCAGCGAGGCGTCGGCTTTCTTTATGCCGGGTTCGAGTTTCGCATAGAGCAGGTCGGCCGCGTAGGCCTCTTCCGCAGCCACACGCCGCAGAACTTCAAACGCAATCCTTCTCGCAGCGGAAATTGCCATGAGGAGAGTTTAATCTCGAACTAACAACCAGCGTTGCCATCCTGAGCGAAGTGAAGCATCTCTCGTAGGTTTACAAAAAAGTGGGCAACGCGCCTTACACGCCGAACCGCTCGCCGCTGCCGAGCCGCGCACCATTCACGAATTCTTGCCCGCTGACGCGCTTGCGTCCCTCAATTTGCACGGATTCAATTTGCAAGCGCGTGCCTTTGCCGCAAATCACCTCGATCGCGGCGTCGCTCACGATCAGCGTGCCCGCATCCTGCGCGATTGCCTTCAGAGCGGGCCCAGCCGTAGCGGCGGGCGCGCTCGGCCGTCCCCAAATGTGGCACAACCGCCCGCGAAATGTGCTAAACGTCCCCGGCCACGGTGCGAGGCCGCGAATTCGGTAATAAATCTCGCCGGCCGTTAGTGACCAATCGATGCGCCCCTGCTCTTTCGTGAGCATCGGCGCATAACTGGCCTGCGTGGACTCCTGCGGAATCGGCCGGATCTCCCCACGCTCGAGTTTGATCAGCGACTCCACAACCAAAGGCGCGCCCAATTCCGCCATGCGCTTCGCCAATTCCGGCGCTGTTTCATCGCTGCCGATGGCGATTTCTCGCTGCATCAGAATCGGGCCGGTATCGAGCCCCGGATCGAGTCGCATGGTCGTGAGACCGGTTGTGCTCTCCCCATTGATAATGGCCCACGCAATGGGGGCTGCGCCCCGATATTTCGGCAGCAACGAGGCATGCAGGTTCATCCACCCCAGGCGCGGAATCTCCAAGAGGCGCCGCGGAATGATTTGTCCATAGGCGATAATGACTACGGCATCCGGCTGGATCTCGGCGAAAAAATCGTACGCCCCATCCGACTTTACGCTCTCCGGCTGGTAAATTCGCACGGCGTCCGCCGCCACTTCTTTCACCGCCGACACCGAGACCCGCTGACCGCGCCCGCGGGGCCGGTCCGGCTGCGTCACCACCGCTGCTACGGCAAATTCAGGATTCGCGAGCAATCCTCGCAGCGTGGGAACAGCGAATTCCGGCGTGCCGCAAAAGACGATGCGCATCCTGTCCTCGCTGACTCCGCCGTTGCGGCGTCACCACTGGCCCGTTTTCTGCAGCTTGCGGATTCTTCGCCGGATCAAATCGCGTTTGAGCAGGCTGAGGTGTTTCAGAAACAGCACGCCGTCCAGATGGTCGATTTCGTGGCAGAACGCGCGCGCCAGCAACCCTTCGCCATTCATCTCAAAAGTCTTTCCCGCAGCGTCCTGAGCCCGCACGGTAACGTACTGCGGTCGCGCGACGTTTCCCCGAAAACTCGGCACGGAAAGGCAACCCTCTTCCTCGCGCTGCTCTCCCTCGGCGTGAATAATCTCCGGATTGGCCAGCACGATCTTGGCTTCCGGATTTTTCCCCACGGTCACATCGATCACCGCCAGCCGCTTGGCGATGCCAATTTGCGGCGCTGCCAGCCCCACGCCACTGGCCGCATACATCGACTCAAACATGTCCTGACAAAGCTTCGCCAGTTCCTCGTCGAACTTTTCGATCGGTTTGGCCGTTTTTTCCAGTACGGCATTGCCGTACTTCACCACCGGGTAGATCATCGCCAATATTCCCGCGCGCCCCGCCGTCGCTCAGAAATCATCGAGTTGCCGCATATACCCTTCAAAATTCCGTCGCGTTTCACCGAACGAATCGCCGCCGAATTTTTCCAGGAATGCTCCCGCCAGCGCCAGCGCCGTCATGGCCTCGCCCGCAATTCCTCCGGCGGGCACCACACACACGTCCGAGCGTTCGTAAGCCGCCTGTACCGCTTGCTTCGTAACCAAGTCCGCTGTTCCCAGCCCCCGGCGCAAAGTCGAAATCGGCTTCAGGTAGCCACGCACGACCACGTCTTCGCCGTTCGTGATTCCGCCTTCCAGGCCGCCCGCGCGGTTGCTGGGCCGGCGAAAACGCCGCCTCTGCGCATCATAAGCAATTTCATCTTGCACTTCGCTGCCATACGAACCCGCGGCGGCGACCCCTGCGCCAATTTCTACCGCCTTTACCGCCTGAATGGACATGATTGCGCGCGCCAATTGTCCGTCGAGCTTTGCGTCCCACTGCACATGGCTTCCCAGACCCGGCGGCACCCCGTGCGCCACCACCTCGAAGATTCCGCCCACGGAATCTCCCGCGCGCAATACCTGATCCACCTCCTGCTTCATGCGCGCTTCGGTTTCTGCATCTACGCAGCGCAGCGGCGAATCGAGGTTGGCGCAGACGGCTTGGATTTCCCTCCAGGCGGCCTGCCGCTCCAGGCGCGCATGCCCCACCACCACCACGTGGCTTAGGATCTCGCAGCCGAATTCGCGCAGAAGCAGCTTGGCCAGCGAACCGATGGCCACGCGTGCCGCCGTCTCCCGGGCGGACGCGCGTTCGAGAATGTAGCGCGCATCGTGGAGATTAAGTTTGATTGCTCCGGCCAGATCCGCGTGGCCCGGCCGTGGCGCGGTCAGAGGACGCCTTGCTTGCCGCTCTTCCTCGCGATCCTCCACGGCCATGGCCCGTTCCCAATTGGCCCAGTCGCGATTTTCGATGCGCAGAGCGACCGGCGCACCGATGGTTTGTCCGTGGCGGATGCCGGCAAGGGCCTCGGCGCGGTCTTTCTCGATTTTCTGTCTCCCGCCGCGTCCATAACCCAGTTGGCGCCGGTGCAATTCGCCGTTGATGAATTCGAAATCCACGCGCAGCCCGGCAGGCAAGCCTGAAATCCAGGCGATCAGCGCTTGCCCGTGCGACTCTCCTGCGGTGGCGAATTGCAGCATTCAGCTTTGTCAGTTTGCGGAAAAAGTTTCCGCGGCACGCCTGCCTTCGGTCTGTCGCGCGGGGCGGCAGGGAATTGCGCATTTTATCGGAGCCCGCCAGGACCGTAAAGGGATGCGCTTAGCGCAACCGCTCCTTGACGCTTCCGAGCGCGCGACGTTACGCTTGCGAAGTCGTAATGACTGCACTGGGGGCGAATGGCCACTGAACCCAAATTGATGGACGCGGAGGAGAGTTCTGCGTTCGCCATTTTGATCGAGCCCCTCAAGCGCCAGGTGCAGATTCTCCAGGATTACACCTACCTCGCCGCGCGCGCCATCGCCAGCCTGTTCACCCCGCCTGTTTACGTGAATGATCTTTTGCAGCAGATGGATATCATCGGTATCGGCTCGCTGCCGATCGTCTTGTTGACCGGGGCTTTCATCGGAGCGGTCATGGTGCTGCAGACGGCATCGCAGTTCGAGCGCTTCGGCGAAACCTCGCTTACCGGCGACATCGTCTCGCTCGCCCTGGTGCGGGAGTTGGGGCCGACCATCACCGGCTTGCTGGTAGCCGGCCGGAATGCCTCCGGTATGGCCTCCGAACTCGGTTCCATGCAGGTGACCGAGCAGGTGGACGCCATGCGCGCCATGGGCACGGATCCGAATCGCAAACTCGTGGCCCCGCGCGTGCTCGCGACCATGTTCGTGCTGCCCTTGCTCACCGCTATGGCCGATTTCGTCGGTTTAACCGGAGGCTTCATCGTCTCCTACTTCACCCTGCGCATCGGCGCCGTGGAATTCTGGACGCGCGCTCTGAACGCGCTGGAATTTTCGGACTTGATGCAGGGAATGGCCAAGCCCGTCATCTTTGCCTTCTTGTTAGCCACAATCGGTTGCTACAAGGGTTTAACCGTGCGGGGCGGTACCCAGGGAGTCGGTCGCGCCACAACTCAGGCCGTGGTGGTCTCTTCCGTGTCGATCCTGGTTTCCGACTTCTTCCTCACGAAGTTCGCGCTCTTCCTCGCCGGCAAGCCCCTTTGACCGAGCGCCGCTCATTCGCACTGTCATCCCGAGAGAGTCCGCGAGATTGAGCCGAATTCCCATTGTCGAATTCGGCGAAAACAGCGCGCACGATCGAGGGATCTGCTTGTGTCTTCTGCCGTTGAAAATTTTGCCTCTCGGATGTCCCGCCAACGCGCAAGCGCTTCCAGATCTAAGCCGTCGGGACACCTGAGGCTTTTCCCACTCTGAAATTTCAATCTCCTCTGCATTTTTGCATCTATAATGGCGAAGACGTGTGCTGGCGACGCCCGCTCAGCCACGTTCCCGGATGAACGCCGCCTCGAGCGAGCCCGTCATTTCTTTTGAGGACGTTCACCTCGGCTTTGGCGAGGGCGATATCCTGCGCGGCATCTCCTTCCACGTATTGGCCCGCGAAACCAAAGTGCTCGTCGGCGAGACTGGAACCGGTAAAACGTTGATCCTCAAGCTGGCCGCCGGGCTGCTCAAACCAATCGCCGGCCACGTGCGCGTTCTCGGACGCGATCTCGGTGCCATGACCGAGGCTGAACTGCTCCCGTTCCGCCGTGAAATCGGATTCGTGTTCCAGGAGGGCGCCCTGTTTGATTCCATGAGCGTTGCCGATAACGTGGCTTACTGCCTGAATGAAGAGGGCGTCGACGCGCGCGAAACCGATGCGCGCGTTCGCGAAGCCCTCGGTTTTGTGGAGATGGAAGACGCCATCGATAAACTGCCGGACGAACTCTCCGGCGGCATGAAGAGGCGCGTGGCCATTGCGCGCGCCCTGGTGAGCCGTCCTCCCATTGTGCTCTACGACTCACCCACGGCGGGCCTCGATCCCATTACCTCTCAAACGATCATCACTCTGATCCTGCGTCTGCGCGATACGCAGGGCGTGACCGCGCTCCTGGCCACCCATCGGCTCCAGGATGCCTTCGCCCTCGCCAATTACCACTTCGACCCAGAGCAAAATCGGGTGACGAAGCTTTCTCCCGTGGCGCTCGCATCGCGCAATGGTCAGCCCTCCACCAATTTCCTGGTTTTACGCGAGGGTCAAGTTTACTTCGAGGGCGGACAGCAAGCCGTGCTCGAATCGCCCGATGCCTACCTGAAGAAGTTTTTGGTTTAGGCGCGGGCTAATTGCATAGCAAGCAAGAGGAGGCCTGATTATGGCGCAACGCAAGCAACTCACCTGGACCGAGCTGCGCGTAGGACTTTTTGTGCTCGCCGGAATCGTACTCGTGGTCGTGGGCATCTTCTACGTCACCGGCACCGGCGCGTTGGGTCCCAAGTACCGTCTGGTGACCTTTCTGCCCGAAGTCGACGGCCTGGCCGTCGGCGCCCCTGTAGCCATCAATGGCGTCGAGGTCGGCAACGTGGATTCCATTGCCATCGCTCCTTCCCGCAACGCCCAGCCTCCCGCTCCGAACCGCAGCGTTGAAGTGGTCATGAGGATCAACCGCACCTTTCAGGATTATATCCGAACCGATTCTTATGCCAGCCTGCTCACTGAAGGCTTCCTGGGAAATCGCGTGGTCACCATTCAGCGCGGGTATACGGGCCAGGTGCTGCGGGATGGCCAGGAGGTGGCCGGCAGAGAAGAAAGGGCCATGAAGGAAATTGTCGAGCGCGGCGCGGACTTGATGCAAAACCTGAGCACCTTATCCTCGCAGGTCGGCGACATCGTGGCGGCTCTTCAGCATGGTCAGGGCACCCTGGGTAAGCTGCTTACCGATGAGAGCGCCTACAAGCGCATCAACAGCATCCTCGGGCACGTCGATCAGATCACCGCATCCGTGCAACAAGGGCAGGGCACCATCGGCAAGCTGCTCTCTTCCGACGAGCTCTACACCAAGTTCGACTCCGCGGCCGGGCGGCTCGACAACGTCATGAGCGCCGTCGAACAGCAGAAAGGCTCGCTCGGGAAATTCATCTTCGATCCGAGCATCCATGAGAGCGCGCGGCAATTTTTGAATAATGGCAATGCGCTCCTCTCTGACGTCCGCGAGGGCCGGGGCACGCTTGGCAAACTGGCCACCGACGATACGCTCTTCGCCACCTGGCGCCAGACCGGGCAAAATCTGCGGGACGCCACGGCCAATCTAAATTCCAGGGACGGCACCGCCGGCAAGTTTTTCGCGGACCCCCAGTTTTATGACAATGTGACCGGCGTGGCCGGCGATCTGCGGCTGTTCCTGAACGAATTCCGCAAAGACCCCAACAAATTCTTGAGGGTGAAGTTCTCGCTCTTCTAGAGCAGCCCGAAAAGGTAATGCCCTTGTAGGCCAGGCGCCCGCGCCGGCGCGTAAGCGGCAGGATAACAAAGAGGGCGCGGGGCCCTGGGCTTTTTCGCACCCTCGATTCGAAGGTTCTCACACCGAGGCCGAAAATCGCAGCGCGGTCGCTGTTTTGAGCGCATTCAGCTTCTTAGCGAAGTCTAGATGCTCAGCAGGATGCAGCGGCATATGAAATCTGATCGTCACGCGGCCACGAAGATGCGACGCCGCCAGCCGCAGGCGTCCGTCCTCGCTTTGCAGCGGACCGCTCTCCGCGCCGTTTATGGAAACCACCACGATGAGCGAGCGGGTCTCTCGCAGGTATTCCTCCAGCCGACCTCGCTCCGCCGAATCCTCCACCAGGGCGCTGGCGGCTTCCCCCGCAAGGCAGACCACTTCGCCCGAAGCGAATGCCATGGCCACGGTTTCCAGGAATCCATTCGCCTTGGCCTTTGCGGGAACTGGCGTGATCCGCAAGGCTCTGCGCACGAGCGCAGTCATGTGGGCCAATAGCCTGCTATCGGTCACAAATCGGATCGGCCGGTCGGTAGCGGCGGAGAGGAAGATCGCCTCGAGCAGCGTCAGTTCATCCGCCACGAAGAGTGCGCCGCCGCGTTCGGGAATGTGGTCGCGGCCCTCCACGCGGATGCGGTAAATACTGTGGGTCAGCAGCCATAACGCCAGGCGCAGCACCGAATCCGGCAGAAAGACGACGGCATAAAATGTCGCCACCAGCGTCATGCAGGCGCCGGCGAAAAAGATTTCGTCCGCCCGCAGCCGCAGGCCTTGCGCCAGCGCGAAGTAAACGCCCGCGGCGGCAAATACTCCCACAAACGAGATGAGGTTCGCGGCGGCGATGACTCCGCCCTTGCGCGCCGGATCGGGCCGATGCTGAATCAGCGCGTTCAGCGGAACGGCATAAAAGCCGCCAAAAAATCCCAGCAGGCCCAGGTAGACGCCCGCGCGCTCGAGCGAAATCCCCTGCGACGCGGAAAGAAAGCCAAAAACCGTCATTCCCAGCGCACCCACGGGAATCAGTCCGTACTCGATCTTGGCGTCGGAAAGATAGCCGGTTGCCAGGCTCCCGAATCCGATGCCGATGGCCACCGCCGCCTGCAGGTAACTGATGTGCCGCTCATCGGTCCTCAGAATGTCGTGCCCATAGATCACAATCGTGAATTGCAGCAGCGCGGCCAGAAACCAGAGATAAAAATTGCCCACCACGGCCCAGCACAGCACGCGCTCGCTGCGGATCATGCGGACTTGTTCGCCGAGATCGCCGAACGGATTGCTGTTGAATTTGCGCGCCGGATTTGCCGCCGGCACGCGCGAAATGCCAAAGCTCGCCGCCAGACCAAACAGCGTGCAGCCCACCAGAGCTATGCCGGAGCGTTCCTGGTGCCCACGAAAATAAAAAGCAAGAAATCCGCTCGCCACGGTAGCCGAGATCGCGGCCAGAAACGTTCCCAGTTCGACCACGCCATTGCCCCAGGAGAGGTCTTTCTCCGGCAGCAGTTCCGGCAGCAAGCCGTATTTCGAGGGCCCAAAGATGGCTGCCTGTGAGCTCAGCAGAAATACGCCCGCGGCTTCAAGCGCAAGATTCCCGCGCGCCAGCGCCATCAGGGCAAACAACATGACCCCGAGCTCCATCCATTTCGTTCCGATCGTGACCGACCGCTTGCTGAAGCGGTCCGCCAGGAATCCGCCCGTCATTGAAAACAGAATGAACGGCAGAGCGAAAAGCGCTCCCACCACGAGCACCAGCCAGTCCCGCTCCCGCACCGGCAGGCTCATGCTCACCACCAGATAGATCACCAGGAATTTCAGTGCATTGTCGTTGAAGGCGCCCTGGAACTGTGTAACCACCAGGCTCCAGAAGCCCGGGTTATACCGCGCTGAGCGGCTCCCCGGTGGGGCATTTGGCAATCGCTCCGACATCGGTTTGCCCAGTCTAATTGTCCGTCGCCAGCCCAGGCAAGCTCGCATTCGTGCGCCGATGTATGCTCAAACACGATCTAACGGGGGAGGTAGGCGCCTGTGCTCCGCGCTTGGCTGAGAATTACGTATCTTATGTCTGCGCGCGGGCGTATGCTGGAACGCGAAGTGAAGTCTCCCTCCCTGTGAGGCGACCTATGAACCACCCAGTGGACCGCCCCTCGAATCGCCCTGTGAATGGCCCTGCGTATCGACTGACAGCTTATTCTTTCATCACCGCATTGCTCCTGTTTCTGACCGTTTTGCCCTCATGGGCCCAGAAATCCGGCTCCCAAGGGCCATCCAGACCGTCAGCTCCGTCTGGAGGCGCTCCTCCGAATGCGCCCGGGCAACAGGGGCCGCTGGGCCCATCGGCGACTCAAATGCAAACGCCGCTTTACGTGAACGGACGGGTGCTCCTCATAGACACCGGCCAGCCTGCCCCGGAGCCTGTTTCTGTGCAGCTCCACTGCGGCATGAACCTGTTGCAGGCAATTCAGACGGACCTGAAGGGGTATTTTCAATTCATCCTGGGAGCCGGCCCTCAAAGCAATGCCAATCTCAGCGCCGCCGATGAAACGCCCATTGGCATGGTGGGGGGTGGCATGGCCTCCCCGGCCTCTTACGGCAGGTACGGCGGTTTTGGCAATTTGACGGGCTGCGAGCTGCGCGTAGTTGTCGACGGCTATCTGCCGGCTACCCATATTCTCAGCGGCCCTCCCGAATTGTCTTCCATGGATGTGGGTACTATGCGCCTGACGCGCATTGCCGGAGTGCCAGGGTCCGCCATCAGCGTCACCTCCCTGCTGGTTCCCGGCAGCGCGCGCAAAGAATTCGAGAAGGGCGACAAGGATGCCCGCAACAACAAACTCAAGTCGGCGACCGAACACCTCGAAAAGACCGTCGGCGAATATGACAAGTTTGCTGCGGCCTGGAATGAGTTGGGCGGGATTTACGCCGCCTCTCATGATCTGGAAAACGCCCGACAGGCTTTCGCCAAAGCGATCGCGGCTGACCCCCAATACATTCCGCCCTATGTGCATCTTGCCAACCTCGAACTTCAGAATGAAGAATATGAGAACGCCATCGACACAGCAGGAAAAGCTCTCAGCCTGAATCCCGGAATCGAACTCGCTAACTTCGTCCAGGCCTTGGCGAATTTCCGGCTGAATCGCCTGGATGCCGCGGAGAAAACTGCTCGAGAGGCCGAAAAGGTACCCGGCCTCATCTTTCCTCAATGGCATGCATTGCTCGCCGAGATCTTTCTGGAGAAGCAGGATTACCCCAATGCGACAAAAGAGATGCGGGCGTACCTGAAGCAATCGCCGAAAGGGCCGCTCGCTCCCGAGATGAAGAAAAACTTAGACAAGATCGAAGCCTCCGGCACCGCCGCCGAAGGCCCCTCCAAGACGTCGACGGTACAGCCCCAAACCACGCCCTGACGAGCGTTGTCATTCTGAGGGTCGCCTTAGTGCGGCCGAAGAATCTCTCTTCCTCTTCGCTCATCGATGCGCACGCTTCAAACTCCTATACACCGCGCCGCCAGGCCAGATGCAATCCTTTCCCCACCGGCGTGAGTGTGCAAACGAAATCGGGCAATTGCTCGACGACGGCCTTGTAGGCGGAGATTTCTTCCGGATGAGAAAGGGCATTGTCGGCCAGTAAGAGAACGTCCTCGCTCAGCTTGGGTAGCAGCAGCCGTAATTGTGACGGAGCGCTTACGCGGTCTGCATCGAAGAAGACGCAGTCAAAGGGTCCTCTCAAGCTGGCGACAACGTCGGTCGCACTCCCTTCCATCAAATGCACCCGGCGCTCCAATCCGGCGCGC
The DNA here is from genome assembly GCA_003223315.1 of Acidobacteriota bacterium. GTDB lineage: Bacteria > Acidobacteriota > Terriglobia > Acidiferrales > UBA7541 > Palsa-189. The sequence goes on from QHYR01000266.1 coordinate 37,985, forward strand.
GTCAGATTCTTGCGCGCCTGCGCGAGCTTCTCTGGGGAAATCTCGATACTGATGAACGTTGCGTCGTCGCAAGATTTCAGCGCCGCAGCGATCCAAATCGTGCTGTAGCCATTCGACGTGCCTATTTCCAAAACGTGTTTGCGCCTGGAGGCTTGCACTAGCACGTGAATCAATTCCGCGGTGGGTCGCTCGAGGTTGAGGAATTTCTTTTTTCTATCTTTTTCATACGAGTCATTTCGCTGGCCTTCAATTTCGAGTTCGCGCAGGAGCGCATCCAGTTCTGTCCCCAGTTTCATCGTTCCCCTCCCGTCGCCATTCCCTATGTCGCGAAAAGAGTTAGGAATGCTCGAGCGCTTTCATCTCAAAGGGAATGTCTGGCCGTAGGCGCGAAGCGAGAAAGGCGCCCAGGATCAGGAGCAGTACGGAAGTGGCAAAGGGAACGGCCCAGCTTCCCGTGTGGTCCACCAGGTAGCCGAAAATCGAGGGCGAAACGATGCCCGCAAACGCGAACCCGAAATTCATCATGCCGCTCGCCGTGCCCGCGAACCTCGGCGCGATATCCATGGGCACCGACCAGATGGGGCCCACGATCAGTTCAGCAAAAAAGAAGGCCAGCGACAGCGATACCGCCGCGAGTCGAAGATTGTGCAGCAGGATTACCGGCATCATGAAAATGAAGGCGCCCAGGAATCCGGCAATGATCACCGAGCGACGCGCCACCACCAGGCTTCCCGTCTTGTGCAGCAGTCTGTCGCTGAGCACGCCACCCACCGTATCGCCCACAATCCCCGCCGACAACACGCCCGCCGAGTACATTGCTGAGGATTGCAAATTCAAATGGTAGTTTTCAAAAAAGAAGCCGGGAATCCAGCTCAGAAAAAGCCAAAGCACCCAGCCGTAGCAAAAATCGACCGCCGTGACGGGCAGTATTCGCCGCGCTAACTGCACCCAGGGTATGGCCGCGCGCCTTTGGGTGCGCTGGCCGGGCAGCTCCGCCAAATCGGCAGCGGTGATCGTGGGGTGCTCGCGGGGATCGTTGCGAAAAAACCAGGCCCACAGAAGAACCCAGGCGGAGCTCACTATGCCCAAAATTGCAAACGACCCGCGCCATGTCAGCAGCACTGCCATCCAGGCGATCAGCGGAGGCGCCAGGGCATTTCCGATACGCGAAAAGGAATGCGTAACTCCTTGGGCGAAGCCCCAGCGGCTTTCCGGTATCCAGCTGCTCATCGCCCGAGTCGCGGTCGGGAAAGTGGCGCTCTCGCCGAAACCCAACGCCAGCCGAACGGCAAATAGCGCCAGAAAGCCGTTGACAGCGCCCGTAAGCGCCGTGGCTACGGCCACGATACCGCAAGAGACGCAGAGCACCACCCGCGCGCCCCAGCGGTCACCGATCCATCCGCCGATCAGTTGAAAGATTGCGTACGGGATGGCAAATGCCGAAAACACCAGCCCCAGCTGCGTGTTACTAAGCCGCAGATCCGTTTTGATGAGAGGCGCTACCCCGGATATGGCCACCCGCACGACGAACAGAACGAGGTACAGCAGGCAGAGCAGCCCCAGAACGACTCGGGGCGCGCTTAGCCCACGTGATCGCACGCGCGGCTTCTCCGTTGCTGTTTCCGGAGTCTGGATGGCAATTCTCTGGTTACGGCCTGGGCGCAACTTCATCCCGGATTTGCGTCCGGTGCATGACCCGGCGCGAAGCGGCGTCAAAGGAATCGCGCCGGTGCATCGTGCAGCGGTTATCCCATAAAACGAGGTCGCCCGGACGCCACTGGTGTCCCCAGGCGAGTTCCGCGCGCGTGGCGTCCGCCCACAATTCGTTGAGCAACGATTCCGATTCCACGAGGGGCAAGCCGGCGACATAGGCGTTGCGCCGGCGGCCCAGGTAGAGGGCCCGCCGCCGCGTCTCAGGATGAGTGCAGACGAGCGGATGATAGGTGCCGGGCGAGGTCCTGGGATCGTCAACGGCCGTTACACCCTGCCGCAAATAGCCTCCGCTGTTGTAGGTGCCGTCGTGTTTCAGCGATAACCCTTCGATCCGGCGCTTGAGCTCCTCCGGCAAGCCCTCGTACGCCGCATACATATTATTGAAATAGGTGTCGCCTCCGGAGCGTGGCACGTCCAATGCGTAAAGTATGCTGGCTTTGGGCGGCACCTCCAGGTAAGACATGTCCGTGTGCCAGGTTGCCTCGCCCGCTCCCAGGCTTCCTATGGGTACGCCTTTTTCGACCACATTGGACACCACGTAGATTTCCGGATGGCCTTCGACGAATCGCCGCCCTGATTCTTGAACGGGCGCCCAATCCAGGTCGCCGAACCTCTTGCTGAAAGCGGCCAGATCCTCATCGTTAAGTTCTTGGCCGCGAACCAGCAGCACTGAGTGATCGTGCCAGGCCCCGAGGATGACCGCAAAATCGCGATCGTCGATCGTCCTCAAATCCGCGTTGCGAATTTCCGCGCCCAAAGCGCCGCCCGTGGGGACAACGGTAATCCCGGCTTTGCCGGTCTCTAATGGCGAAGTGTGCATCGAAGAAAGTTTCCGGGCGCGCTATTTACCTGGCACCGGATCAGCGGGGGCGGCCCTCCGGCGAAACAGTAGCAAACCGCCGCCGCGCTTCACAAGGAATTTGAACTCCTGGCCGTGGGCAATTTCCGAGAATCCCGTCTATCGGGACCGAACCGTACTAGAGTGGACGGAAGGTAATTCTTGCTAGCAAGGTTTAAGGGCGAAGCGTTTCCAAACCGTCTGCTTTTCGATAATTGCGCAGAAGATGCACCAGAATGAAAGCAGGGATTCACGGAAAGATTTCTGCGAATTCGCAGCCGGCCGCGCTATTCGGCGCGAGCCGCCGTCCAATTCACGTGAAACTGGCCCTGCGTGACGGTGCCGGCGATGGAGTTGCCATTGACGGTGCCCGCGAATTGCTGGGTCACTTCGCCGTCCGGCGTCTGGCGCTTCACCGTGAACGCGATGTTCTTGCCAGTCACGCTCCCGCGAACCTGAGCGGCATTTCCTTGCTGAGCCCTGATCGTTCCGGTGATGGCGCCGCCCTTTTGCTCGATCGCGAGGGTTTGGCTCACCGCGGCGCTCTGCCCCTGCATGCTGACCCGCCAGGCGCCCGCGACGTTCGCCGCCGGCTCGGCTTGCGCCCGAGCCGCCGGTGCAGTCGCTGCAACGAGCAGAGCGGCGGCAGCCAGTGCAATCATTTTTCGTTTCATCGGGCTTCTCCTGACGGCTCAGCGATCTTTGTGAGCAGTTGATTTCGCATCAGAAGAACACGTTACCTCGCAGACCCATAGGAGAATTCACGGCGCTGTGTCCCAACGGTTCTTTTGATCGGGTCGTGCCCAAGGCACGGCCAACGCCAGTATTCATGCGTCCTTGAGAGCAAAACCAACGCGGATTCTGTTCCCAACCTTGCGGAACAAGAGATGGGTGTATGATCATGCAGTTTTGGAAGGCAAAAATGGAGAGTCCGGCTTATATTGGTTCCCTGGTTTGGCTGGAACCGGAAAGGTTCTTTGCGAGGTGCCGAATGAAAAGAAAGCTGCTGGTGGCGTTCGTCTTGGGCGTTGGTCTTTTAGCTGTTTGTGGATCTGTGTTAGCACATCACGGAAATGTGGCGTACGAGAACAAGATATCTGAATTCAAGCAAGTCACAGTGACGAAATTTGCGTGGGCCAATCCTCACAGCCTGGTTGAATTCGATGTGAAGGATGAAAAAGGCAACGTCGTCCATTGGACCGCCGAAACGGCCAGTCCCGAGGCGCTGAAGCTGATTGGATGGAACAAGAGTTCCCTGCAGCCGGGGGACGTAATCACCATCTATATGTACGCCGCTAAAACGGGCCTGCCCGCCGGGCGTCTGAATAAGATCGTGCTCGCCGACGGCTCTGTCTTGCACGATACCCAGCTTGGGGGCGACGCAGGGAACAAGAGCGGTTACGGCCCCGACGCCGGTGGGAACAGGGGCAACGGCAACGAAGCTAAGTAGGGAAATCGTCGCTGAAGCCCGGTGGCCGCGGACCGGCGAACAATTTCGGGCCGGCGCAGCAGTTTTTTGCGCAGACGGTCCTGTTCTTCAAGGGTCGGCCTTCAGATGTTCCGTCGTTTAAGTCAAGGAGGGCAGTTGAAATGCGAAACCGGGTCGTCGAAGTAATCGTTGCTTTGCTGGCCGTACTGGTCCTTTCGTCGGCTTTAATGGCTCAAGAACGAGCACCTCGAGCAGTGCCGCCGGGTTATGTCACCGCGGGAGTCCCGAAGATGCCGAATCCGCCCGGCCCCGCTCCCAAGCATGATCTGACTGGCGCCTGGGTGGGACCCATAATGACAGTAATGGGCCCTTACCCTGATATGACTCCGGCGGGCAAGGCAGTCTTCAACCTCAATATGCCGGTTCCCGAAGCAGGGCGGCAGGCGCCGGACGCCCCGCAAAATGTGGCGGCCACAAACGACCCCTTCATGATCTGTGATCCTCTTGGCGTTCCGCGCGACCTTTTGAACCACGCCATCAGCATGCGAGGAGGAATCGTATTCCAGCCGGCAGGGAACCGCATGCTTATGCTGTTTGAGCAACAGCGAGTGTGGCGAGAAGTCTGGATGGACGGGCGGCAACTCCCCGCGAAGGTAGACGCGCCGGGAGCGCCCGATTCCAGATTTTACGGATATTCCGTGGGCCACTGGGATGGGGACAATACGTTCGTGATCGATACGGCAGGCTTGGATCCCCGAACCTGGATCGATGAGAGAGGACATCCGCACACCAAGGACGCGCACCTGCAGGAGCGCTGGACGCGGCTGGACCAGTACAACCTAGAGGCGACGGTAACGGTTGACGATTCGAAGTTCTATACAAAGCCCTTTCAATTAATGAAGACGAATTATTACTGGATGAAGGATCAGGAGTTCGAAGAGACGCTGTGTGTACCGTCGGAGGCCATCGAGTATCGAGACAAACTGGCCAAGCCGTCTGGTTGGGCTCCTGGGGACGCGCCCGCCAAATAAGCAGCCCGTGATCCGTCTTCCGCCAAAAGGCTACCAACAGGATGAGCTTTTCGCGGTTAACAAAGTCCACGCGGCTTTTGCCGCCTAAAAAAGTCGGAGGACTCTCGAAATGCGAAATGCGTTCATAGGCGCCATCCTTGGTCTAGCGGCGATGCTTTGTTTTTCTTCAGTCGCTAGCGCTCAAACCGCCCAGTCCCAACCTAAACAGGCAAATGAGGCACGTTCTCCTTGGAAATACTACCCTATGGACAGGGCCGTTGGAGACGGTGGGCCGGCGCCGAAGCGCGATTTGACTGGGACCTGGGCAGGACCGGGCTCGGGCGCAGCGGTTCCCAGGGGTATAAACGCGCAAGACCCCACCGCGCCACCTCTCACTCCTTTGGGGAAACAGTTGTACGATCAGAACAAGCCCATCGGCAAATATAGTCCCGCCGGCACCAACGATCCTCATAACCGATATTGTGATCCGTTTGGATTTCCGCAGAACATGACCAACGAAATTCGCGGAATAACGATCACGACGCTGCCTAATCGGACGTTCATACTGATCCAGTACATGGATGTCTGGCGCGAAATCTGGACGGACGGCCGGGCGCTGCCGGCCACGGTGGGCGGGAGCGGGAAAGACGCACTCGACCCGAGATATAACGGCTACTCGGTGGGCCACTGGGAGGACGACTACACATTTGTCGTGGACACAACCGGGCTTGACGATACCACCTGGACTACCAAGAACGGGTATCCCCATAGCATAGATGCGCATGTGCAGGAACGCTTCAAGCGGGTCGACAAGAATGATTTGACGCTGACGATAACCATGGACGACCCGAAACTTTATACCCAGCAATTCTTTCTCGGCGAGGAGCATTTCCGCTGGATTCCCAACCAGCAACTCGATGACTTTACTTGTATACCGTCGCAGGTTCAGGAGTACTTGAAGGAGATGGGTGATCCGGCTGGCTTTGATCCCAATGCTCGCTCACAGCGTAGGTAAGCGCGGGCTGCCGTGACGGCCGGGCGCGATTTCATAAGCGGAGGTTAAAGATGAAAACGAAACTAGTCATATTGGCATCGATCGCCGGACTCCTGGCTATTTCCTGTCCTACGTTCGCTCATCATGGGGCGGCGGCGTACGACATGTCCAAACCAGTCGTGCTGAAAGACGCCGTGATAACCCAATTCGCTTGGATCAATCCCCACCCTCTGATCAAGGCGGACTATAAAGATGATAAAGGCAACGTCCAACATTGGATCATGGAAATGGGCAGCACGCCGGCGTCTCAGCTAATCGGCTGGTCCAGAACTTCCCTGAAGCCGGGCGACGTGGTCACTCTTTATGTTTGGCAAGCCAAGACCGGGCTTCCAGTTGGGCGTTTTAACAAGGTCGTTTTCGCCGACGGCAAAGTAATGAGAGACACTCAGACCGGGGCAGATAACGGAGGCCGAGCGGATACTGGAGTTGGCAGGTGAACTGCTTCTGGAATGCGGGCCAGAGCCGTGAAACCGCAGCCTCCGACAAGCGCGTTTATCGGGAGCTATGTGGGCTTAGCAGGATGGGCTTCAGATCGTTGATGGCGGGTACGCTGGTCGAGGAGGGCAAGACCCGATGATGAAGGCCGAATGAGCCTGCGCCCGTTCACTTGCTCGGTCGCGAGGAGTCCCCGATCGTTCGCATCCTCCCAAACCGTAAGTCTGGGACAGGATGTGCGCCAAGCCTCCATCACTTCTTCATACGTTCTCTCGCCGTTTGCTAGCCACTCAAGAAGATCGAGGATCAGCGCTTCCATTACGTCATCGCTCCTTTTTGTATTGGTCATCTCGAGCTTCATTTCACCCAAAGTCGTGGCCGTTTGCCTAGTGCTTTCCACGAACTAAGGGATGGATTCTAACTGTTGTCGTTCTCGCCGCCGCTAGCCAGTCGCGCGACAGAGTCTGTTATCCTCGATCTGCCCCTGCGCATCACATAAGTCAGAGATAAGCCATCATGCTGTATCCTATGTACGCTGCTGCTCACAGGTCAGGGCCATGAAACTAAATGAGAGAATAAACCAAATCTCGCCCATATGCCGCCTCGGGGCTTACGCGGCTTTGTATCTCGCCGCCGGGCTGGCTTTCTCGGCGGGGAAACCGCCGGAGTTTCCCGATCCCGGCCATTCTCGCATGTCCCGCGCCCAGCAGGGGAAGCTGGGCTTGCAGGCAGCCGCGCAAGTTTATCAGCAGATGCCGGTTCTACCCGATTCGAGCCCGGAAACGCAATACATTCAGGCGCTGGGGAAGCGGCTGGTCGCTGTCATTCCCAAAAACCGCACTTGGCCCTACCAATTCCACGTGGTGGCGCAGAAGGAAGTCAACGCCTTTGCGCTCCCCGGCGGCCCGATGTTTGTGAACGTCGGCACGATCACGACCGTGGACAACGAGGCGGAACTGGCGGGCGTGATGGCCCACGAGATGGGCCACGTCTACATGCAGCACTCCGCCAAGCAACAGGAGAAATCGGCCGTCGTGGGAGGCATTGCAGACATTGTCGGCGCCATTGCCGGAGGCTTGGGCGGCGGCTTGGGCGGGGTGGCGCAGAGCGGCATTCAGATTGGCGCCGGCACCCTGATGCTGAAGTACTCTCGAACAGATGAGGCTCAAGCCGATGCCTTCGGCGCGATCGTCTTGTGGAAGGCGCACTTCAATCCTATGGCGCTGGCGGACTTCTTTCGAAAGCTCGGGGCCAGCAATAAGAATGGGCCGCAATTCCTGAGCGATCACCCGAACCCCGGAAATCGCGACGCGGCCATCGAGAAGGAAGTGCGCGACTGGCCCCCTGAAAATTACACGCCGGATAGCCCGCAGTTCGTTAGCGTGCGCGGTCACGCTGGCGGCGTCCATGCCTACACCGCTCAGGAGATCGCCGCGGGTACAAAAAATGGCCGCTGGCAGGCGGAGAATTCGAAAAATGGAGCGATATTCCGAGGAGCTCCGGCGAATGGCAATGGCACTGCCGCAGCGACAGGCATGGTTCCCGCCGCGCCAATGTCGGCCATCCAGCCGAGTTCGAAATTTCAGGGCGCCGACGTCGACGAGGCCACCATCGACCGCCCCGATAATTGGCAGGTGATGCCCGGCCAGCAAAGTTCCGTAACCATCGCTCCGCGCGCCGGCGCAGCCGGCGGCGCGGTGGCCTATGGCGTAGTGATCCAGTCCGTCTCATTGCCCGGCGGATCCGAGGCAAACGCTCAGCAGGTAACTTCAGCCATCGCGCGGAGTCTGGAAAGCGGCGATGGCAATATGAAGCAGAATGGGAATATAGATACGATTACGGTCGCCGGTATGCCTGCAGGCAGCCTTCAGCTTACGACCGTTTCTCCCATGCCCGGCCAGGACGGCAAGCCGCAGCCCGAACGCGATTGGCTCGTGGCCCTACCCCGCGGCGGCGGAAAAGCAATCGCTTTCGTCTTCGTCGCTCCGCAGGCTAACTTCGATCAGCTAAAGCCCACCTTCGATCGCATGCTCTCCAGCGTCCGCTTCTAGCGCGAGCTAGGGCCTGACTCTGTCTCCAGCTAACGCGGTCGGTTACCTCTCCGATCACGGTTACTATCACATCGACCCGTGTTCCCCGTCACATCCTTTACCTGCAGGCTGAAGTACAAAGGTCTTGCAAGATTCGAAAGCCACGGAAAGGAGGATGACTCCGCCGGGCTTGGAACAGAGATGCGGCAGTAGAGAGTGTTTCAAATTGCGCCGCTCACGCGGCGCACAACGCCTGCGACGCTGATTACACGTCGCGACGCTAGCGACAAGCATGAGGATGGGGGGACTGCCAAGTCCCCCCATTTTCCATAGAGCGAGAAAAAATCCCGGAATCTGCGCGCAGAAACTGCACCATGGCTAGCACAGAAAGGGATGCTTAACACAACGGCCCCGCACCCCACAGTAGCCGTCTTGCAGTAACCACCTCGATCAGATAGATTTGCACCCAAGCGCCGGAGTGGCGGAATGGCAGACGCGGCGGACTCAAAATCCGTTGGCCGCAAGGCCGTGAAGGTTCGACTCCTTTCTCCGGCATGCCTACCTTCTCTTGTTTTCCCGGGCAATGCCGGTCGTATAATGCTCTCCCACAGAAGTCATAGGAGGCAAAGGCCTATGCGCAAATATGCGTTGCACGCCGGGCTCCTCGCCGTCACTTTATTGGCAGGTTTCTCGATTGGGCATCTTCGAGCGTTTGGACAGGCGTCGGATTCTGCCGATCCCATATTTGGAACGTGGAAGATGGACCAGACCAAATCCGTGAATAATCGCGGCGGCGATCACGCAGCTTACCCCACTCAGCACATGCGGATATTGGCGCCGGAAAGCGGCGGCCTTCGAAACACCCTCGTTAACAGCCCTGCATCGTCGCCGGTTTACTCCTACTCCGGCAAATTCGACGGCAAGGATCACCCGGATCCACGCTTTCCGGATAAGGATCAGACCCTGGCTCACTGGCGCCTCGCGCCGGATTTGATCGTGCGTTTGCAGAAAACGAATGGCAAACCTTCAGAATGGGTAATCTATACCGTTTCATCCGATGGCAAAGTCTTTACCTCCATCAGTTGGGTTCCCACCAATCCCGAACTTCAAGATTTAGAGGTCTTCACGCGAGCCAAGTGAGGCGCGTGTCACGTGAGAGATAGAGTTTTGAACGATATTGGCGGCCGCGTCGTTGATTCGAATCGCCACGTTGCCGCTCGCATGCGCACTTCCGGCTGGGAGCTCGATCATTCGAATGCATTACATAGTAAATATATGTTGACGGAAAGTACTGGTTGTGCTATGCTTTGCCATGGTTGCCGGCCAAAGGCTCTGCGTCCTCGATTTCGCCCCTGAACAATTTTCGGCCAACCCACCCGCCGCGAATATTCTCCCTTCCTTTAGCGAACGGCGAGACTGCAGCCGAGCGGCTAGACCGGGAGGCCTCCGCTCGGCCCTTCGGCGAAGGGCCAGGCGCCAAGCTCGCTGTGCTCTCGGTCCTGCATACCTACCTGCGTGGCGGCCGCCAGTCCCCGGAAATGAACGCCTGCAGATTCCAAGAGCTAAGTTCCTTCAGAATGAACACATACGGAAAAACAGGGAGGGGGTGGGGCGCCCAGTCTCAACTTCTGCTTTAACTTTATCCTGCGCGAACGTGCACGGTCATCTCCCCGACGCGCTCGATGCTCGCGCGCATCACGTCGCCTGGCTTTATGGGGCCGACTCCCTCAGGAGTGCCACTGAGCAGCACATCGCCCGGGAGGAGGGTATAAAAGGACGACGCAAATTCAATTAGCTCGGGAATGCCCAGGATCAGGTAGCGTGTATTGGCTTTCTGCCGCAGTTCGCCATTGACGCTGATCTGCAGATCCAGGTGCGAGGGATCGGCTAATTCGTCGGCGGTCACGAGCCAGGGGCCTAGCACGGTGTACGTATCCACGGATTTCCGCAGGCTGCGCTCTTCGGGGCCGCGAATGGAAATATCCAGGCCGATGCAATAGCCGGCCACGTAATCGAGCGCCTCGGCCGCCAGGACCGCTTGCGCGCGCTTGCCGATCACCACGGCCAGCTCTACTTCTTCGTCCGTGCGCCGGTCGGGATGCCGAATCACCACGTTCTGCGAGGGGCCGACAATCGAGCTATTGGCTTTCAGGAAGAAGCCGGATTGATGGATGGCCTGCATGTGCGCCTTGTTCTGGTGGTGCAGATTCGGATCGGTCGCCACTTCGGTCAAATGCTTTTGATAATTCACGGGCGCGCCCATCACTTTGCTGGGATTGGCGACCGGACTCAGCAGATGCACCTCCGATAGTCGCTTTGTCGAAGCGCTGCGGGCGGCGGTGGCGATGGCATCGCGAAGCGAGGGTAGCAACGCAATGAACGCGTCGCCCTGGGGAAATGGATAGCGGCGGCTCGGCAGCTTATCGAGAACCGAGGTAACGTCACGTACGGTTTCGTTCTCGACCAGTCCGAGTCGATTTTCGTCAAACAAGCAGACTCGCATGAGTAGCGGGATAGTACACGGATTTGCGCGAACCTCCGCGGCGTAAAGTGAAGTCGCGCTCGCGTCTTGGCTGCGGCCCTGTTCTCTGGGATAGCAGGCGTGCCTGCGGCTGATATAGAATTTGACCGCGCCGCATCCCTGCTCCGCTTGCGCTCCCGGGAGGTGATCCGTGCTCGAGCCCGAGTTTGAAAAGCTGTACAGCGAAATGGAGCAGTGCCACGTCAAGCCTCTCTGGCTGGCGGAGAGAAGCGTGAATCCCTCGCAGCCGCAGCCGAAAACGGTTCCGTGGCTTTGGAAATGGTCGCAGCTCTCAAACTTCGCTCGCCGGGCCGGCGAACTCGTGACGCTGGCTCGCGGTGGTGATCGGCGGGCCATGGGCTTGGCCAATCCGGGTTTGGGGGGCGCGCCTTACGCCACAAGCACTCTCTGGGCCGCTGTGCAGTGGCTTAACGGCAGGGAAGTGGCGCCCGCGCATCGCCACACAGCCCAGGCGATTCGTTTCATGATTGATGGGCAAGGCGCCTATACCACCGTGCAGGGCGACAAGATCTATCTTCAACGCGGCGATTTCGCCATCAATCCTCCCTGGCATTGGCACGATCACGGCAGCGATGGCGACGAACCGGCCGTGTGGATGGACGCCCTCGATGTGCCGCTGAATAATTATCTCGATGCGCCGTTTTTCGAGCAGGGCGCAAAAGACGTCCAGCAAGTGACGGCCGTAATTGACGAGTCCGTGCTGAAGTACGGCATCGGCCAGTTGCGGCCCGCCTGGGAGCAGCCCGTTGCGCGTTATTCGCCGCTTTCCGTTTACAAATGGCAGGTCACCGAACGCGCTTTGAACAATCTAGCCAAAGTGGCTGTGAGCCCCTTCGACGACGTCGCGCTCGAATATACGAATCCGCATACCGGCCGTCCGGTGATGGACACGATGACCTGCTGGATTCAGATGATTCGGCCGGGCGTGCACACCAAGGCGCACCGGCAAGTGAATAGCGCCGTCTATCACGTGGTCGAGGGACGCGGGGTCAGTATCATCGGCGGCGTTCGCTTCGATTGGCAGCAGGGCGATATTTTCGTGGTCCCGAGCTGGACTTATCACGAGCACCTCAATGAATCGAGGAGCGACAGGGCGATCCTGTTTTCCGCGCAGGATACGCCAGTGCTCGTTGCGTTGGGCAAATACCGTGAAGAAGCACTGACGGCAAATAATGGCTTCCAGACGGTGAAAGAGACGTTTGACGTCGAGAAGGCGCCGGCGTATGGATGATGCGATGCGTGCCGCGCGCATGGCCATGGGATTCAGCGGCGCATGCTGCATTCGTTTCGCTGACGTTTGCTTTTCGTTGCACTATTGGCCAAGCCCGACTGTAATCTGTTAGAGGTCCCCAGCTGGAGCTTTTTGTTCAGGCACTCGGATCGGGTGCGAGCACCCGGATTCGGGTGCGGGGAAGAGAGGAAAAATGGACCGACGCAACTTCATCAAGGTAGGGGGCGCGCTCGCCAGTGGTTTGGGTCTTGGCAGATTGCTGCCTGCACAGCAAACGCCGCAAATGCCCCTCATGCAGAGCCCGGCGCAAAATCGGAACTCCGGCGCGCCACAGACGCCCGCGGATTTCACGCTGAAAATCGCGCCAGTCCTGGTGGAACTCGCCCCTTACCGGTCCCTCAGCACCATCGGTTATAACGGAAGCTCGCCGGGCCCGCTGATCCGCGTGCGCGAGGGCAAACCGATAACCATCGACGTCGTCAACGATACCGACGTGCCCGAACTCGTCCATTGGCACGGGCAACTCATTCCTTCCGAAGTGGACGGCGCGGAAGAAGAGGGCACGCCCATGATTCCGCCGCATGGGCGCTACCGATACCAATTCACTCCGGGTCCCGCAGGCTCCCGCTGGTATCACACGCACACCATGGCCCTCTCCGATCTGCATCGCGGGACTTATACCGGCCAATACGGTTTCTTTTATATCGATTCCGGAAAAGACCCCGGGAAATACGACCAGGAACATT
>QHYR01000267.1 GCA_003223315.1 Acidobacteriota bacterium
CCATGAAATTGTTTTCATCCTATAATGCATTCCTAGCTTTGCTTGATGATGGAGATAAGAGGGACCGATTGAAGAATCTTTCGCTCGACGAGATTTCGACCGACACAGTATTTGGGGAGGTACGAAGCATAGCCCGTACTTTTCAGGATGGGTTGACAGCATTGTTCTTTTACGACGACGATAAACTGCGCGATCTTACTATTTTTTACGGCGTTTTCTGATGAGGCCAATAGGATTCTCGACAGGGGCTTTGGCCCACGGTGATTTTAGGCGTGGGCTAGAAATGTTACGGGGTATCGAGAGCGGTCCCATAGAGCTTTCTGCCCTGCGTGAGAATGAGTTGGCTCCCCTCGTTGAGGGTCTGGAGTCTCTCGATCTCTCTGCATTTACATATGTTTCGGTGCATGCTCCCAGTAAGTATGAGTACGGACACGAAGCAGAAGTTTTTGGGTTGCTGGGGGAAGTAGCTGCACGGGGTTGGCGGATCGTCCTCCACCCTGACACGATTCGTGATTTCGCCATTTGGGATTCTTTTGGCGCCCTATTGCTTATCGAAAATATGGACAAGCGCAACAGCTGCGGGCGGACGGCTCGGGAGCTTTCGGCTATCTTCGACAGATTACCGCAAGCGGGGCTGTGTTTCGATATCGGACATTGTCGCCAAGTCGACCCCACGATGAATGAGTCGTATTTGATTCTGAGAGAGTTCGCAGACAGGCTAACACAGCTTCATGTGAGTGAAGTGAATAGCCGTAGCACCCATGACCCCCTTTCTTGTGCTGCGATAGGTGCATTCGCGAAGGTCGCTTGTCTCTTACCCGATAGGGTACCTGTAATCTTGGAATCTCCAGTTCGGGATGGAGAAGTTGAGCAGGAGATTGAACGCGCCCGTCTGGCCCTACCGAGCCCAGGCAATAACACAAGGAGCACAGGCGCGATCGTTTTACAGCGGGCGCTTGCTTAACCGCCGGTTACGCCCGACCGCTTCCTCTCGGACGACGAATGCTTCTGTTCCTCCTTTTGGCATGCCGCGACTTGCTTTACTCGTGCGGTAAAATAGAACATGCTTGAAATTTGCCCGCGCTGGGCATCAAGGACGCAGGGTCGGCTTACGGAATAACGGTACAAGCGCATTCTTCGCTAAGGGCAGCAGAATGAGCACTTGCAGAAAATTCGCGCGCAACTCACGTAGAATGAGCAGATACAAATTATTGGACTTAAAGTACCTTTAGAATCAACATTTGCAGAAAAAATGGGGCCCCTCTGGGGCGCGCAAAAGTCTACCAACAGGATGAGCTTTTGCGCGTTAACAAAGTTGGCGGGTGGGGCGTGGGATATCTGAAGCGACTGCGAGGCGAGAGCGATGAGAAAACCTAGCCGGACCTCGGTGGGCCTATCCCTGTTGCTTGGGGTCGCTTTACTTTTTGGATTAGCCCTCCGTGGCGGCGCGCGACAGGCGGCGCAGACGAAGAAGACTCCTGAAACGAGCGCCCATGCCCTGCAGTTCCCCGGCGAGAAGCATCTTGCCAATATCCGGCAGCTCACTTTCGGCGGGCAGAGCGCCGAGGCCTATTTCTCCGCTGACGACAAATATCTGAGCTTCCAGCATCAGGGCCAATTTTTTGATCCGCGAACGCACAGCCTCGTCGGCCCCAATATTCCCTGCGATCAGATTTTCACCATTTCGTTGGGCGGGCCCGGCCAGCAGCCGGGCGTTCCAAACCCTGTTCCAAGAATGATCAGCAACGGCAAAGGCCGCACCACCTGCAGCTACTTCTTCCCTTCCGGCGACCGCATGCTCTATTCCTCGACGTTCGCCGCAAATCCCGCCTGCCCGCCGCCGCCCGACTATTCGCTCGGCTATGTCTGGCCGATCTACGATACGTATACGATCTACACCGCGAAGCCTGATGGCAGCGACCTTCGCCCGCTTACCTCGGAGCATGGTTACAACGCCGAATCCACCATCACGCGCGACGGCAAGCACATCGTTTTCACCTCCACGCGCAATGGCGACCTCGATATCTTTACTATGGATGCCGGCGGAAAGAACGTGAAGCAACTCACCCGCGAGCTGGGCTACGACGGCGGCCCTTTCTGGTCGTACGACGGGAAGAAGATCGTTTACCGCGCCGAGCATCCGCAAACGCCTGAGCAGATCAAGGATTACAAAAACCTGTACGCGCGCGGCTTGATTCGCCCCGGCAATCTGGAAATTTGGGTGATGAATGCGGACGGCGCCGGCAAACATGAGGTGACGCACAACGGCGCCGCGAATTTTGGTCCGTATTGGCTTCCGGACGGCAAGCGCATCATCTTCGCCTCCAATGTGACGAATACGAAAGATCCTGCCGGATTCGATCTCTATATCGTCAACGAAGACGGTTCGGGGCTGGAACGAATCACCTACTATCCCGGGTTCGACGCCTTCCCGATGTTTTCCTCCGACGGCAAGCGACTGGTGTGGGCCTCCAATCGCAACGGCACCGTGGAGCATGAGACGAATATCTTTATTGCCGATTGGGTCGAATAGCAGCGCGTTGTGGGCACGGCCAACTCGCAAAGCTCTGGTGGCACAGGTATTCCTGCCCGTGCGGTTTTACGCGCGTATTGACCCGCGGGCGGAGTGAGTGCTAGTCTCCGAAAGCAGATAGCGACGTAAGTACCGCTAGCTAGGAAAGATCAACCTATGTCGAACATCGCCATTTATTTAGCTTTGCTGCTTGGCTTGTTGGGCCAGGCGGGTTCCGGCGCTCCCGCCGGCAAGTCCAGTTCGCTTGACTATGACTACTTCAAAACCAAAGTGCAGCCGATTTTCCTGGCCAAGCGCACCGGGCACGCGCGCTGCATTTCCTGCCATGTGGTCCCGACGGGTGCCGTTTTTCAGCTGCAGCGGCTCTCGCCGGGAGAAACCACCTGGAATGACGAGGAGTCGCGCAAGAATTTCGAGGCGGTCACGAAACTGATCGCCCTGCCCGGCAATCCCAAGAGTCCACTGCTGATTCATCCTTTGGCCGAGGACGCCGGGGGCGATTTCTTTCACAACGGCGGCAAGCATTTCAATTCACAAAACGACCCGGAATGGAAAACCCTGAAAGCGTGGATAATGGGCCAAACGGGGAGCACTCAGGCACGCAATTAGGTAGCGGGTTTCTGGGGATCTCTAATTTGGAGGCGACGATGATCACGAAGCGGCTATTTCTTCGGTCTGCCATGGTTCTTGCGGTTGTCGCTTTGTCCGGCTTGACGTTGAGCGCGGCGGGCAATTCGAACGCCAAGGTCGTCCGCATCATTCAAACCAACAGCGCGGGCGACAATGTTCACGTCATCGATCCGGCCACGAATAAGGTCGTCGGCGTGATCGAAGGAATCGAAGTGAACCATGGCGCCGGCGTAGCGCCCGATGGCAGCCGCATTTACATCAGCGACGAAGCGCAAAGCACGCTGGACGTGGTCGACGCCAAGACTCTGAAAATAACCAAGCGCGTCCCTCTGAGCGGCCATCCCAACAATATCGCCGTTGCTCCCGATGGACGCCGCGTCTATGTCGCCATTGCCGAAGCTCCTGGCGGTGTCGACGTCATTGACACGACTTCTCTTACGGACATCAAGACTCTGCAGACGAAGGGCCCCATACACAACCCCTACGTCACGCCGGACGGCAAGTATGTCGTGGCCGGCTCGATTAGGGGCAAATCGGTCAACGTCATTGACACGCAGACCGACCAGACCGCCTGGACGCTGGACATGGACCTGGGCGTGCGGCCGATGACCTTCTCTAGAAATCCTGATGGCTCGACCAAGTGGATCTTCGTTCAGCTGTCGGACCTCAACGGCTTCGCGGTTGTGGATTTTGCGACTCACAAAGAGATCAAGCGCATTCAGAATCCCGATCTGCTTCCCGGAAAATCGGAGGTCACCGCTGGCGCCGATCCGTCTCACGGCATGGCGGTCACCCCGGACCAAAAGACGCTGGTCGTCTGCAGCCGTGAGAATAATGAGCTGTTCGCGTATTCGCTGCCGGATTTGAAAGTGATCGGGCGCGCCTACTTGGGCGGGAAGGGCGCCGCCTGGGTGACGCTCACGCCGGACGGTAAGACGGCCTACGTAGCCATGGCGGTCACCAACGACGTCTCGGCCGTGGACGTCAAATCCATGAAAGAAATCGCGCGCATCCCCGTCGGCTACGTGCCCAAGCGAAACACCACGGGAATGCTTCCCGCGCAGTCCGCGGACTAGAATTTCCGATCGCAGCTCACAGCTCAGCGAACACTTCGCCGCGAAGCATCCGGGAACCATAGCTTTCCGGAGGAGATTCCATGCACCGCGTGAGGATGCCGCTTTATCTGCTCGCCTTAACATTTCTGGTGTTGAGTTCGGCTTGGCTCTGGCGGCTCAATGGCCAGACCTCCCAGCCAACTGCGACTGTCTTTGAAGGTGCGCGTCTGATCACAGGAGACGGCAGCGCGCCAATCGAGAACTCCGCCTTCATCGTCAGCGGCGGCAAGTTCACACAGGTCGGCCGCCGAGGCGGACTGCGAATCCCGGCCGGAGCTGCACACGTCGACCTCGCGGGCAAAACGGTCATGCCCGCGCTGATCGATCTGCACGGCCACATCGGATTCCAGCACGTGGCGGAAGGAACGATGTCCAAGGCCTTCTACACGCGCGAGAATCTCATCGATCATCTGGAGCGCCTCGCGTACAACGGCGTGGGCGCAACCGTCAGCATTGGCGACCTCGAGGACCGTTCCGATCTGCATGGCGGAAGAACGAATTGGGGCGACGTTCCCTTGCGGGTCCGCAAAGAAGTCATCCCCAATGCAGCGCTGTTTCGGACAGCCGGCACGGGGATTGCCTGGCCGGGGTCAGGTCCGCAGGGTGACCCCTCCCGAGTTGATGTTCCCTATCCGGTCAGCACGGTCGAAGAGGCTCGCAAGGCAGTTCAGGATTACGTGCGCATGAAGCCCGAATTCATCAAGATTTGGGTGGACGACAGGGGAGGAACCAAAAAGACGCTGACGCCGCCTCTCTATCGCGCCATTGCCGAAGAGGCGCATAAATACAATGTTCCCGTGGGCGTGCACAACGTGACGTTGGCGAATGCCAAGGAACTGATGCGCGCGGGAGTGGAGGGCTGGCTTCATGTGCCGGTTCGCGGCGGTGAGGCCGCGGATGACGAATTGATTGCCATCGTCAAGCAGCGGATCGCACGTAACGACCGGCCGAAAATCTGGATGACCCCGGCCCTGATTACGGCCTGGATGGATACTCAGGGCGGCAAACGCCCCGCCTGGCTCGACGACCCGCTGCTTCGGGATACCTACTCTCCCGATCAGATCGAAGAATATTGGGGCAGGCCTCTGGCAAAAATGACGCCGGAACAAGTCGAACGCGTGCGGAAGGATTTTGAGTTACAGGCAAGCAATGCCATGAAATTGAGAGCGGCGGGCATGCGCATCGTCAGCGGGACCGATACCGGACAAACGCGATTCCTGATCGGCTATTTTAACCAATTGGATCTGGAAAGCATGGTTGCGATGGGCCTGACACCATCGGAAGCGATTGTCGCCGCCACGCGCGATTCCGCGGAGATCGCGCGGACCAATGCGGGCCTGGTGGGGGCGGGAAAGAACGCCGATTTCATCGTCCTTGATGCGAATCCCCTGGAGAAGATCGGCAATTCGCGGCGGATCAATCAAGTCTATCTCCGCGGCCAGAGCGTCGACCGCGCGGCACTCAAGGCCAAATGGCTCGCACAGCAGAACCACGAGACGAAGTCGTCACTGAAATAACTTCCCAACAAAAATGGGCTACAGCGGAAGACGGTCGCCGCCACCGGGGAAGCACACTTTTTCGCGGAGGGAACACGAGAGTGACCGGCCATCAAACAGCGCCAATTTAACGTGCAATTGAACCAAAGCCTGCTTGGCCCGGCGATATTGGCGCCGCTTGATGGCCTGATGGTTTGGGTGGGTTTTTTACCTGGCTATCGTTAGGACTTCGCCTTCGCCGGAGCGACAGAGGCCACCGTCACGGTGTCACCGTCAAGTGTGCCCTTTATGGTCACGTTCTCAGCGGCGTATTTATCGAAGTCTTCATCGTGCCCCTTCAACTTATAAACCTTGTCTCCGACGACGAGGGCCCAACCAGCTTTCTTGGCACAAGCGCGGGCGCAATCTGCCGCGCTCATGTTCTTCATCTTGTGCTCGGCGCCGCAGGCAACATCGCTCACCTTGCCGGTCAAAGTCGTTTGCTTGCCCTGAGGAACTGCAGTGGTGAACGCAATCAAAGTGAAAGCAGCGGTTAGCATCGCGGACCTGAGAATTTTATTGAGGTTCATTTCGCTTCTCCTTTGAGGCTGGGGAAATCCTTATCAGCTTACACCCGATTCGGCTATACAGTCACGGCCAAGTCGCAGAAGACGAGGGCGGAGTCAGGATTTGTTTCAGCAGCGATTTTTCCCGCGCCAGCATCGCGGCCTCCCGCTCCTTGACCTCCGTGTCGCCAAGCCACTCGGGCTGGTGCCCAGCGATGACAATGGCGTCAATCGGCGCGCCCACACCGTTCACATATTGCGCCGCTTTGGAGATGAGGTAGATGCCCAGGTTTTTCCCGGCTTCAAGACTCATGGAAGGTGAATAGAGATTATCGGCGAGATAACGAATGAGAGACGACTCACCGGCGCCGACGCACCTTATACCGGCAGCCCGGTGCATTGCGCCTTGATCGAAGACGAATAGTTCAGGGGAGCCGAAAACACCGCCCACGCCGATCAGCATTTGCAGGTTCGACGGACGGCCCATCCCGGTGAAGACCTCGTCTGCGGTCTCGTAGATGGCGTGGGGAGTTACACAAACATCGCCGTCTTCGTCAGGGCCTTGAAGCTCGGAGAGCTTGCGGGAGATTTTCTCTATGGCTTCTTGCCACAGATCCGACGAGCCGCCATAGCTTGACACCAGGGCCGAGCCAAATAAGTCCACGCAGGAGATTCTTTCTTCGTAGTATTTGTCCGCCCCGCGAGCCAGGACTTCCTCATCGGCGCAGATCAGCAAGCCCTCCCGGCAGGGCAGGCCCAATGCCATAGTCATTGCTTTTTACCTCTGCGCGCTCGCGTGCTAATACGTGGAAGCCTCCGGTTCCGCAGTTTCCCAGACAGATCTGTGCCAGCCGGTCAGCGCGGTTGCGCCGAGTCCGCAAACCGCCGCCGCGGATAGCCAAACCGCAGGGATGGCTTGATTTCCCGTGACGTGAATCAGGTAAGTACTGATCGCCGGTGTGAACCCACCAAAGATCGCGGTGGCCAGGCTAAAGGCCAGCGAAAAGCCTGAAGTCCTCACATCCAGGGGCATAATCTCGACGAGAAACGGGATCATCGCCCCGTTGTAGCAGCCGAAGATGCAGGAGAACCAAAGTTCGACGAGCAGCAAGCGGATCGTCGCCGGACTGCTGACCAACCAGGACATCGCGGGATAGGCCGTGATCAAAGTAGCTACCGTGAAGAAGACGAGCAGCGGCCGGCGACCAACCTTGTCTGAGATAGCGCCGCCGATGGGCAGCCAGATGAAATTGGAAAGGCCCACGAAGAAGGTTACCAGCAAACTCTGGCGGTTGGTCAAAAGCAGAACCTTTTCTCCAAATGTCGGCGTGTATGCCGTGATGAAGTAGAAGCAGACGGTCGTCATTGTGGAGAGCAGCATCCCCACGATGATGATTTTCCAATTGGCCGCGAGCGAAGCAAAAATCGCGGACATCGTGGGGCGAGTCTTACGGGCTTTAAAGACTTTCGTCTCTTCCATCGAACGCTGCAACCAAAATAGAAGCGGGATGATCAGGCAGCCGATCACGAAAGGTATTCGCCAGCCCCAAACAGCCATCGTTTCCGGCGGCAGCCTCGAGCTAAGGGCCACGCCTAGCAAAGCAGCTGTCATCACCGACACCTGCTGGCTCGCGGATTGCCAGGCGCAATAGAACCCCTTGTGACCAGGCGTGGCGATCTCCGCCAGATATACCGACACACCGCCTAACTCCACACCGGCGGAAAATCCCTGCAGCAATCGGCCTAGAACCACAATGATGGGGGCGAGAATGCCGATCGTCCGGTAGCCGGGCGTGCAAGCAATCGTGAAGGTGCCCACCGCCATGAGAAGCAATGCGAGGATGAGTCCGGCGCGCCGTCCATGCCGGTCCACGTACGCACCCAAAATTATGGCGCCTAGCGGGCGCATGAGGTAGCCGACGCCGAAGGTCCCCAGGGTCAGCATCAAGGATGCGAAGTGATTGCTCGAAGGGAAGATAGCGTTGGCGATGTACGACGCGTAGTAGGCGTACACCATGAGGTCGTACATTTCGAGGAAATTGCCGCTGGCTACGCGGACAACGGAACCTACGATGGCGCGGGTTTCGGGATTGGCTAACTTACCATTCATGCGATTCACGTAAATTGCTCAATGGCGACATCTTCACAATTTCAAGCGCCAACTTGCTGTGTAGCTGCCGCAGTGTTTTGCAAGCGCCTGGGGCGCTCGGCTGCGTATCGCAGCAGTGCCGCCGCTCTATAGATTCCATGCACGAATTTGCAGTACGGCAAGGTCAGAAAGAGCGACACGATGACACCCAAGTGCACGGCCAGCAGCGCGCCCATCGCGGCGGTGCCCCGCAGGGCGAGCAGCAGGAGACCCGTCGCCGCTGCCACGAACAATAACACCAGGAAGCAATAATCGATATGCAGTAAAACCCGGGAGGCGGGCGCCGGGTCTGCGGTGACCTTGATTAGCACCAAACCGGCAATACCAACCAGCATGGCGGCACCGCCGATAGTGCCGAGCAAGACGGGGAGGCTGAAGAGCGGATACGGGGAGATCCATCCGAAGATATGCTCGTATATGGCCGCCGTGCAGGTGGAAGCAAAGCAGAAAAGGTATCCGTAAAAAAGGGCGTGATGAAAATACCGGCGAGCCTGCGAGTACGTCTCATTCCTGTTGTTGCATCCGTTTCCTCCGCCGCCGAGGTTGCGCAGCGTGAAGATATCCGTGAATGCGGCTGACAACGACGGTGCATCCAGAGCCGGAGGGCTGTTCGTGTCGCGCCAGAAATTGAGCAGACCTATAGCCATGGCCAAGATTGCAAAAAGGAATGCAGCGCCTGTGATGGCGATCATCACACCTTCGGATATAACGGCGTAGAAGGCTCCCGCGCTTTCAGAACCTGCGGTGACAGGGGATGGAGTTTTGGCCAGCCAGACGAAAATAGCTGTGCAGAGTAAAGCCAGCACGGATGCCATAAGGCCGTTGCGGCGAAACAGTGCTGCGAGGGGTCGCGGCCAGGCGTAGCGCTCATACGTTTCCAGGCGAAGATCCGCGAAAGCCTTCGGCAAATTGAGCGCGAACTCATGCGGAGGCGCGTATTGGCAGGAGTAATAGCAGCCGCGGCAATCGTGGCAAAGGTTGGCAAGATAGGCTAAATCGCCGGAGGTGAATTGCCGCCGCAATTCGATGGCCGGAAAAACGGCGCAATATCCTTCGCAATAGCGGCAGGCGTTACAGATTTCTACGAATCGCCGGGCCTGCTCCGCGGCTTCAGGCGAGCGCAACTTTGGCCGCCTCTCTTCCGGCGATTCGGCCGAAAACGGAACCGATGGCCATGCCGATCCCGGCGATATAGCCTTCGCCCAGGATGTTGCCGGCCATGATTTCTCCCGCGGCAAACAGATTGGCGGCAGACCGGCCATCTTGCAGCAGGACGCGCGCGTTTTCGTTCACCCCTACGCCCAAATAGGTGAACGTGATGCCCGGGCGCAACGGGTAACCGATGAAGGGCGGAGCGTCCATTGGCCTTGCCCAATGCGATTTCGGCGGAGCGATTCCCTCCGTCCGGCAATCATCCAGGGCGCTAGGATCAAATTTGCCGGGACGCACGGCCCGATTGAAATGGCGCACCGTCGCCTCCAAAGCGCTCGCGTCAACGCCAAGCTTGCAGGCTAGTTCGCCAATGCTTTCTGCGCGGATCGGGGGAAAGGCGGAAGGCATGAAGAGCTTCTCCGACTTGGCATCGGTGACCGCGTAGGCGATTTGCTCCGGGCACTGGGCCACCAGCCGGCCCCAAATCGCATAGCGCTTCGGCCAGATGTCTTCGCCTTCATCATAAAAGCGCCGTCCGGCGCCGTCGACCACGATGCTAAAAGGGATGCAGTCCAGACGGGAGACGATTCCGCCGTCAAACTTCGGCGCGCGGGCATCCACGGCGACGGCATGACACTGCGTGGGATCACCAACGCTCGCGGCGCCCTGTTCGAGAAGATTTCTCAAGATCACGCCTTGCGCATACGGCGTGCCCCGAATAATGAAATTGTCGGCCGCGTCTCCCCAAGATTCACGGAGCCATTCGATATTGGCTTGAAATCCGCCGGAGCAGACCACGACGGCCTTTGGCTGCACTAAGGACGACACCGCATTTTTCACGATCGATACATCTCCGACCATTCCGTTGACCAAACAAAGCGAGCGGACCTCCGTATCGTAGAGGACGCACACTCCAAGGCGCTCGGCGGCTCCGTAATATGCGTTCATCAGAGCCTTGCCGCCGCCCAGAAAAAAAGCGTTTGTGCGGGAGAGACCTAAGGTGCCTTCCAAGGCAGGTTGGAAACGCGCGCCGTGCGCTTCCATCCAGGGCAACAACTCCGCGGTACCATCAATGGCGATGCGGGCTAGATGCTCGTCAGTTTTGCCGTGGGTTACGCTCAGCAAATCGCTCCAATAATCGGAGCTCGAATAGCTGCCGATAAGCGTGGCGGCGGGAGATTCGTGCATGACCCGCAGGTTGCGGGTGTGGCGGCTATTTCCACCACGAAGGGCTTTCGGCGCATGCTCCAGAAGCATGACCGAGGCTCCCGCCTCGCGGGCGGTGATCGCTGCAGAGAGGCCCGCATTTCCGCCACCAACGACGAGAACGTCGCAAGATTCCATCACGTGCGTTGCAGAAGGGGACGCAGCTCCCGAATGTCTTTTACGGTCTCGAGCGCGAGGACTTTGGTGACGAGATTTGTGCTGTTTGCCGCGCCGAGGACCGACGCCATCAAGTCGCGCGCTTTGGCCACGACCTCCTCGCGGCTCATGGGATTTTCGGCGGTGCCGCGGACAGCGTCCACGCGCTCGCTCAGATGAGTGCCGTCTGTAAATGTGACTTCCACGATGGCCACGCGCTTGGGCAGCAGCTTTTCGAGTTCGGCATCGGGGACGAGCTGAATCTTAGCGCGCTCGTGGAGGACCGCGGGATCCTGCATGCGCGCTTTATCGTGCGCCGCGCGGAAGGAAGCGGTTTTGTCGATCAGCATCACGGCCAACATATACTGAAGGCAAATGTCCGGGATGTCGCGGTTGTTTACGACGCTGGCTTCGTCTGTGGCGATGCGTACGGTGACCTGCTTTACCTGATCGGGCTCGAAGGGATGTTTCTTGCGAATATTTTCCAGCGCATCGAGCGGCGCCTGAATGGGCGATCCCACGGTCCACTTCTTGATATTGGTGCGAACGACCTCGTAACGCTCGCCGAGTTTGTCCACGAGTCCCGCCGGATCGGCCTTGGGCGAGCTGGCGAGAAGGAAATTATCGGCCCCGGAAAAGGCGTCGTTCACGCCGGACCAGCCGGATTGAACCAACAGCGCCGCGGTGACTCCATCCCGCGCGGCCATGCCTCCGAACACAAATGCTTTCTCGATATGTTCGGTATCGCGCTGCCAAAAAGCGATGCCCGAGGATTGCTGCGCGGCATAGTCGAGGAGCCAACGCATCTGCTGCGCGTTCAGATTCGCGGCACATCCTGCGGCGGCGGCCGCGCCGAAGCCTTCCGAGAGGCTATGCGTATCGCGGTGTGTTTCGTTCATGAAGTTCTGCCCGCCCAGCGTCATGGAGATGCGCGTGCCGACGTCGTAGCCGAGCGCCACGGCGCGCAGGAATTGCGCCCCGTCCATGCCGAAGCGTTCTCCCGAGGCGAGGGCCGCGGGCACAACCGCGCAACCCGGATGCGAAAGCGACGGGGCGTGCGAATCATCGGTCTCGTCGGCTTGAGCGAGAACGCCATTGGCGAGCGCGGCCTCGATGGGGCCGCAGAGCACGTTCGAGGCGACTACCGTGGCGATCTTCTCGCCGCCATAAGCGCGGGCGAACTGAATGGCGGCGCGGCCGGGTGGAAGTTCGGAGCCCGAGAGCATCGAGGCAATGGTGTCGAGGACGTGATGCTTGACTTTCTCCACCACGTCTTCGGGTAAAACGCGGCTGCGAGCATCGGCCATGTAAGCACTGAGTCTGGTCATGGCGGGGCTGACCTGATCCGCGGCGAAGATCAGCCACGGCCGGCAGGCCATGGCGACCACGGCCCAGGCCGCCTGCTTCAAAAGCCGGCGGCGTCCCAGATCTGCACTCTTATCGCCCGGCGCGGTGTCTTTTCGATGGATTCGCATATGTGTCTGCCTCTCTGCCATGTATTTAACCACGAGAGCGGGGGTTAAGCATCGCTTCAGCTTCTGCAAGGCTAAATTCTGGGCGCGGGAAGGTGGTTCGGCAGCAGGATGTTTCCCGCGACACGATCGTGAGGTATGCTCGTTGCGCGGAAGAGATGACGAAATGAACCCGGCCGCATTTGTCGCGGAAGCATTATCGGATTTCGCCACCGTCGGCGCGATCGCCCCAAGCTCACGTTTTCTGACGCGGGCCATGCTGCGACCGCTCCCACTGAAAAATGCGCGAGTGGTTATTGAGTTGGGACCGGGCACGGGAGTCATGACGCGAGCCTTGCTGGACCTGCTGCCTTTTGACGCTACTTTGCTGGCCTTCGAGATCAATCCCCGGTTTGCCCGACACCTGAGATCGACGATCAGCGATCCGCGCCTGGTTGTCATCCATGCACGCGCAGAAGCGCTTCAGGAGGAGTTGAGCCGGCGGGGATACCGGCACGTAGATGCGATACTTTCGTCGCTGGCCATGGGTTTTATGTCCGATCGGCAGAGGCACGCGCTGCTGAACGAAATCGGTGTTTGCCTGAAGAAAAAGGGCATTTTCACGCAGTATCAATATTTGCACAGCTTGCAGTTGAGGGGTCGCCAACTCAGTAAATTCGATCTGTCGGGGCTTCTGTGGCAGTATTTTCGTTCCGTGCAGCGCAAGATTATTTGGCGCAACCTGCCGCCCGCTTTCGTGTTCACCTGCCGGGGAACCAGGGTCCGCACCTCGCATACGGCAACGAAGAATTCGCGATAAGGAACAAGTGAGGATGTCTGCGCTGAAAGGCCGTTTTGGCCCGCGTGTCGAGAGGTGCGCGCGGTGAATCAGATTATCTGCTTGGTTCTGGCGGAAGGCTGTCGGCATCCTGATCCGCTTGCATGACGTCATCCAGTTTCCCGAGATCACGCCACTGATATTCATCAGAACGGAAGGCCAGGATTTTTTCTCCGCAGGCGGCCAGGCGCAGATAAGGAGTGATGATGGAGAAGACACCTTCTTCCGTCATCAGCGGGAAGAGGCGAGGAGAGATCACGTGGATGCCGGAGAAAGCCAGGGCGCGCACTTGGGGTGCGCGGCGAACTAAGTCGGTTTGGCCATCGGGTTGGGTTTTCCGGCCGCAAAGCTCCGAATTCTCATCGAACAGCAAGTAGCGCGTGGTCTGCCGCTCCTGCACTGCCAGCGTGGCCAGAGCGCGATTTTCAACGTGAAATTGCGCCATGCGCCGGAGATCGATCGTGCTGATGACATCGACGTTGTGCAGAAGGAAAGGCTCTGCGGAAGAAGCGGAATCCTGCAGGAAAAAATAAGCGGCTTTTTTCAGGCCGCCTCCGGTATCGAGCAAAACGTCCTCGCGAGAGACATCAATACGCATGCCGAAGTTATTGTTGGCCTTCAGATAATCAATGATCGTGTCGGCAAAATGATGTACGTTGATGATCACCTCGCGAATCTTAAAGGAGCTCAGGCGTGCCAGCGCGATCTCAAGCAGGGTGCGGCCGCCGACTTCCACCAGCGCCTTGGGACGATGGTCGGTGAGCGGCCGCAAACGGGTACCCAGGCCGGCGGCCAAAATCATGGCCTTCATTTGCCCAGCTTTTCGAGCTCGATATGACGAACCACGACGTTGATCCCATTGCGAGCGCGCAGGTGTTTCGCCAATTCTTCCGCGAGATATACGGAGCGGTGCTGGCCTCCGGTGCAACCAAACGAGACCATCAGGTTTTTGAAGCCGCGGCTCTGATAATTCGCCAAGCTGGCGTCCACCAGCGAAATGGCGCCGGCTAAAAATTGATGCACGCCCTCTTGCCGGCTGAGATAGTCGATCACCGGCGCGTCCTTGCCCGTAAAGGGCTTGAAACGCTCTTCGCGCCCGGGATTGGGGAGGCTTCGGCTGTCGAAAACGAATCCGCCGCCGTGGCCGGTTTCGTCTTTTGGCAGCCCTCGGTGAAAAGAGAAGCTGAAAACTCGCACGGTGAGATTCTCTGCGGGACAGACCAATTCCGCCTCGGTTGGCAAGGTGCGCAGCTTTTCCGAATTCACCATGCCTTTGAAGGCGCCCATCAGGGCGGGCAGCGCGATGGGCAACTCCACATGCTCGAGCAGCCAACGCAAGCTCTTCAGCGCGTAAGGCACGCTTTGCAGAAAATGAGTTCTTTGCTCATAAAAGCCGCGAAAGCCATAAGCGCCCAAGGCTTGCATGAGGCGGACGTACACGAAGGCGTAGTAATAGTTCATAAAAGCGTCGCGCCGGAGGTCGATGAAAGCCGAGAGCCGGTCGAGATAAGCATCGAGCAACTGCTGCCGCAGTTGGGGCGGAAGGTCGGCCTTGGAATCAAACAAAAGCGAGGCGATATCGTATTCTAGCGCGCCCTTACGGCCGCCTTGATAGTCCACAAACCAAGGACAGGCGTCGCGCAACATGACGTTGCGCGATTGGAAATCCCGATAGAGGAAGTAATCGTGGTCGGCTCTTAACAGGAATTGCGTCAAACGGCCGAAATCATCTTCGAGTGCCTGTTCATTAAAGGGGATCCCGGCCAGCCTCAGAAAATAATATTTGAAGTAATTCAAATCCCAGGCAATGGACTGGTGATCGAAGCTCGAACGGGGATAACAGACGCTGTAATTCACGCTGCGGCCGGCTTCGACCTGGAAACGCGGCAGCACCGCGACGACTTTCTGGTAGGCTTCGATTACCGGGACGGCAATATTCTCTCCGGCGCGATTTGCCGATAAAAACTCGAATAGCGTGGTGTCGCCGAGGTCTTCTTCGAGATACGCGCCGTGGTCCAAATCTTCCGCGTAGATTTCCGGCACGGGGAGGCCGTGGCGGCGAAAATGTTTCGAGAATTCCAGGAAGGCGACGTTCTCTTCCCTCACATTGTAGAGAACTCCAATGGCCGTGACTTTCCCGTTCGTCAGGCGCATGAGCTTACGCTCCGAGCCGCTCAGGCGCACCGCGAGGGGCTGCGCCTGAGTAACGGGTGAGTGGAAGTGTTCTTCAAAAAGCTTGTTTAATACGTCCATGTGGGTTCCAGGCGGGTTCGTCTCCTGGAAAATTTTTGACCCGCGGCGTTCCGTTCCTCGATTAACGGTTCGATTTTGCGGGTGAACCTTTGGCCCAGGGAGTTTCACCGCTGCCCGGCAAGAATTCGTATTTCTCAATCGCCGCAGCCATGCCGGATTTTGCGCCTTCCGTGGGTTCGCAGCGCTGAATGTGTCCCAGACAACGCACCCGAACCGGACCTGCCAGAGTGATTTGATTTGGCAGAGTCATTTCCACCTCGACGGGTGTGCCGTCCTTGATGCCCTCCGGCAGGACAAAATAGATGCCATTGGAGCTGACATCTTCGGAGACGGTCAGGGCTTCGCGCACTTGCGCGCCATCCTTCCAGCGGATGATGACCGGCGACTGGAGTTCAAAACGATGAGCACGGCGACGCTCAATAAATGACACGAGCGATCCTCCCGGAGAGGGTATCAAGCCTGGATTCCGGCGTCGAACGAGCTGAAGGTTGGCTCCCCGGCGGCTGCACATATGCAGAATCGGCGGCAAACCAGGCCGGCACCATTGGTTCCCGTTCTGCAAAGCCGCTCATAGGTTTCTCTCGCCGGCGAGAGAGGAGATGGCGCGCGGGCGATCCGATTGCCTTGCCCCGCGCCGCTCGATCCAAAGCAGCAGCACAAGGGCCGGCAGAGAAGCCACCGTAGTGAGCAGAAAGAAGACGACCCAGCCCGTTGCTTCTGAGATCGCACCACCCGTTGATCCCACGAAGGTGCGTCCCAGCAAGGCGAGCGAAGCAAGGAGCGCGTATTGAGTGGCCGTAAACTCGGGCGAACACAAGCTCGAGATATATGTGACCAGGGCTGTGCCTGCCATGCCCGTGGTTACATTTTGGGCTGTGACGCAGAACGCGAGATACCCAATCTTATGGCCGCCCACGGCCTGGAGCACGTAAGTCAAATTCCCGAGGGCTTGTATGATTCCGCAGAGAATCAACGAGCGGACAAGCCCAAAACGCACCGTAACAATTCCGCCCAAAAGCGCCCCTAGAATGACGGTGAACGGGCCGAACAGCTTGGAGATGACGGCAATCTCGTTGAGCGTGAAACCAACGGATATATATAGCGGCGTGGACATCACAGCGGCCATGCCTTCGCCCAGTTTGTAATCGAGGATCACCAGCAAGATGAGAAGCCAGTAGGGCCGGCGCATGAAATCCGAGAAGGGGGCGATCACTGCGGTCGCGAACCACTCTGCGACGGCCTTCCGCCGATTGGTTTGGGCATGATGGCGACCATCAGAAACTGCCGCTGCTACGTTAGGCTCGGGTCCGAGCAAAAACGTCAACATACTGACTGCAAGCAGGACGGCCATAGTGGCGTAGGCGGCAAACCAGCCAAAACGCGCTGCGATGACCAGGGCACCCGCGCCGGAAGCCAGCATGCCCATGTAATAGCCGGTCTGAATCATCGCCGCGCCAGGTCCTTGAAGGTCGACCGGGAGAATTTCGATTCGCCAAGCGTCTATGACGATGTCCTGGCTCGCAGAGAGGAAGGCCACCACGCCGGCCAAAACAGCCATGGTGCCCAAATTTCGTTTGGGATCGGACAATCCCAACGCGAGAATTGCTGCCACCAAGGCGATTTGGATGCTCAAGCCCCAACCACGGCGGCGCCCTAAAGGGAGCGGCGGCGGGAGGCGGTCAATAAGCGGCGACCACAGGAATTTCAGTGCATAGAAAGAGCTGACCAGAGCAAAAGCCCCAATCGCACCGCGCTTGATACCGGCGGTGGCGAGCCAAGCGGAAAGGGTCAGATAAGTGAGCATGAGGGGCAATCCGCTAGAAAAGCCGAGCGCGAGGACCTGCAATACGGGTCGGTCGGTATAGACCGCGAGCGAACGCCGCCAGCCAGTCAGCTGTTTATTCTGGGAATTATTCTCCATGTCACACGGCGAGCCCTGTTTTATCTTTGGCGCAAGTGCTCATTCTAATTGGCCTCCGCGATTTCGACCTATGTTTTTGATGTCCGCGTCCTTAACGGGTACGTGCCTCGTGAGGTCAGTGGCGGATTCTCGCGGGGCACACGCGGGACGCTACTTACGACGGCTCTTGCGTTGGCGTGCCTCTCTGGCCCGGTGCACACGTTGTGAAAGGATCGATTTCGCCTTGTTTAGCTCGGCCCGTCTTTTGGGGCTGAGATTGTGTCCCGCGCGGTTGATAAAAAACGTGAGCATACGCATGCCGGAAGCGGGGCCTTTCGGTGAGACTCTCCTGGAAGCGAGAGTCCGTGCGATGGTGGCTGCATTTTTCTTAAACAGACCGGCGGGCGGATGAGTAGACTCTGTTTTGACGCTTGCACTCCATCTCCTTTTCTTGGCCATGGTCCTCGGTACCTCCTTCATCTTAGTTAGATGTATCCAGGGACCGCCGTCCGCTCGTTCCAGAGATCCCGCAGCAACCTATTTGATTTAGGATAAGGTTCGCGCCGCATGGACGCGGACGCGAAGCATCCAATATTAGGGAGCGAATTCACGGAAACAGATCGTCTTCGATGTGAACAGGAGGTTGACGAGATGACCAAAAAAGGCGAAAAAAGAGCGGCCCTTGAAAGACGAACGGAGGAAAGTGCGGCAACCAACTTGCCAGCAATTCCGATAAAAGGAGCGTCCGAATTGAAACGACTCTCTGCTGAAGTTTTGAAAATGTTTTCCGAAATGCGGCGCGATCGGCTGGACCTGCACGTTATGTTCGAAAGTTCAGGAAATGAACCAGCGGCACGAGCGCATGTGCTCGACGCCGTCGAAGACCTCGTACGCGAAGGCTATTTACAATCTGCCGGCGGCGATTTCTACATCCTGACCGACAAGGGCAAACAGGCCCTGGCTAAAACGGACCCGGAAAAACTCTCGGCGCGTTGACCACTGACCATCACGACCCATGCGAATTTTCCGGGCCCTGCCCTGCGATTCGTGCTTATTCCGGGATCGTGAATCTAAGCTCCACGCCGCACACCTCGATCAGATCGCCATCGGAGAGCAATGTCGGGGACCAGATGGGTTTGCCATTTATCTTGGGCACCCGGTCGCCGCGGCCTAGGTAGTATCCGTCATCGCGCCGATTGATCTGCGCGGCCATTTTCGGCTTGAACCAGCCGCGCAGGCGAACCGTGGCCATTTCCGATTTGCCAATGACAGTCAGTTTGCCGGTGAGTTGATATTCGGCTTTTTCGATTTGTCCCTTGACGCGCACGAGCGTCGCGACGCGAACGCGCGAGGGAGTGATTTGCGAGCGCTCGCCCGCAGCGGCTATTTCCTGCATCATCTTGCGGCGTTTTGCCGTATCGAGAATGAATGTTTCATCCACCTTGGGTGCTTCCTTCACGCCGCCGGAGAGGTTCCCAGAAGGCCGATTCACGGCGACGGGCGCTTCGCCGCGGCTCTTTTCGTCCACGTGAATGGAGTGCTTGCCGATCAAGACCACGTCGCCATGTTTCAGAGCGCTTTGCTTCACGCGCTGATTATTCACGAAGGTTCCATTCAGGCTGCCGAGATCCTGAATCACAAGATGACCATCTTCGGACTTGATCTCGGCATGATGATTGGAAACCGCGAGGTTATCGATGGGAATGGAGTTATCGGGGCCGCGTCCGATGGTAACCGAGCCACCGTTGATGGAAACCCTCTGCAACACGGAGTCTTCAAATTTCACGATGAGCAAAGCCACTTTCGTTCACCTCCCAAAGTAGATCAAACCAGATTAGCGCCACACCATGGAAAGAACGTTGCAAACCACTCCTGGAGCGATTTCTTGATACGAATGACTACCACCGTGATGTTATCGTGACCGCCGCATTCATTGGCCCGGTTTACCAGCCGCTCGGCGGCAATTCCCACACCGGGAGCCTGCACCAGAATCTCAGCGATCTCATTTTCCGGAACCATCCGCGTGAGGCCGTCCGAACAGAGCAGCAGCGAGTCACGGGGGAATAATTCAATCTCGGCGGCGTCCACTTCCACGCTTTGTTCCGTTCCCAAAGCTCGCGTCAAGACGCTTTGCAGTTCGCTCACCGCCGCTTGTTGATGACTCATCAGCCCGTGACGCACTTGCTCGGCGACCAGGGAATGATCCGAGGTCAATTGCTGGAGCGTACCGGCGCGGAATAGGTAAGCTCGGCTATCGCCGACGTGGACCAGGCTTAAGCGCCTGCCGCAAATATGTGCCGCGACGATCGTGGCGCCCATGCCACGACACGCCGGTTCGCGCATTCCTTGCTCGTGAATCTGGCGATTGGCCGATTCCACCGCGCGAACCAGAAGGTTCGTCTCCTTGGTAAGCTCGGGACGGCTGACGAATTCCCCCGGCATGGCGGCAGAGTCGTTTTGCATGGACGCGACGACCGACTCGACGGCCATGGCGCTCGCGACTTCCCCTTTGGCGGCGCCACCCAATCCATCCGAGAGCACAAACAAGTTCTGCTCCGCGGAAATGCGATAGCTATCTTCATTCATCGGCCGCACGCGGCCCGTATCGGTGCAGGCTGCCACATCCCATTGCATTTGTTTCGCGTTCAAATGGAAGAGCTCGCGAACGACGCTGGCAACGCTGGCTTCCATTTTCATGGCCCAGATTTCTTCAGGGCCGCGGGAATCAGGGCATGCACATAGCGCGCGGCTTCCTTCGCCCTGATGCCGCCGGATTGCGCGATTTGTTGAAATGCGGCCAACACGCGGCCGCGAAGCATGCCCATATTTTGCGTAGCGACTGCGCGATCGTATTCTTCCACAGCACCCTCGTAAGCCGCATTAGCAGATGATTCGGATGCCGCGGCGGCGAGGTTGTCCTCGATCTGCTTCTGAGTCCTGGGTATCACGTTATTGAGGTAATCCCGGGCGTCCATAGCGAGCGGGCCACCCGCGTCAGCGAGAGCCTTGAACTTGGGCCGCAACTCCTGCAGTCCTTCGAGCGCCACAGCGTCGCCTTTCAGCGCTAAATTGCTAAATTGAGTTTCGAGCTGGGCCAGTTGCGCCTCGTAGCCTTCCGAAAGGGTCGGAGCTACCACCCCATTTTTGCGGGCATTATCACGGACGATCTGCCTGATCACGGCATTTCGCATCTGCCGGGCTTGCTGTTCGTGCGGCCCTCCTTCCGCTAAGACCTCATCGAGCACCTTGACCTCTTTCAGAAGATGCCCGCGCTCCAGGGAGTTGGATTCCAGTTGGGCTTCCGACCAAAGCTGCAGCTCCTGGCGGCGCTGAGGAATCACTTCATCTACATATCGCTCGGCGTCCACCCAGTGACGGTCTCCTGCGGGCAGCGTAAGGATCTCGCGGAGCGATCTTTCCGCATCGTCGAGGCGGCCGCCCTGCAGTGCCGCCGTGCCCTGATCCCAAAGCGCTTGCTCCTGGCTCGCAGCGCGCTTCAGTTCTGCGTCATACGCTTGCTCGCCGAATTGCCGGCGCAGGTCGGCGATGAGCGAATTCAGGGGACCATTCAATTTGGCGGCCTCATCCAGGCGAATCTGCGCAGTCTTGTAGTCATGCGTATCGGCAGCCTCGTGAGCCAGTTCGATTAAATGGCGCTGCTGGTCCTCGAGCGAAGACCCAGAGGCTGATGTGAGTGGCGGAGTGGGCGCCTCTGCCAGTTTTGTTGTTGTCCCAGGCTTTGCGGTCGAGGAAGTGGCTGGCAAAGTTGGGATCAGCGTTATATCGGGATTGGCCGCCCCAGTTGAAATTTTGCGGTGACGAACCGCTGCGAGCGCAATAAGCAAAGCGACCGCCAGGACCGCGTAAACAGCCAGGAACTTGCGCCGGGAATGGCGCGCCGGCTGTGCAAGGGAGTGCTTCCGGGGCTGTGTCGGCTGTGCATTGGGCTTGGCCGGCGGGTGCGCGCCTGGCTTGGCGATGGGGTTTGCACTCGGAGCGCGCGCCGCGGGAACAACTGTGTTTGGCCGATGATCTGCGGACCGGGAGGCTGGGGCATTGGATTTGGAAGGGCGAGCTTCCTGCGCGCTGCTCAACGCCTGCAGGTCGATGTGCTGCGTTGCGACGGCCGTTTCTTGTCCAATCGCCGGCGAGATTTCTTTTTGGGCGGCCGCCCGCGAGCCTTCTCGCCCCAATAAGGCACACACGTTTTCCAAATCCGCGAGCAGGGCCTCCATCGTCGAATAGCGTGCCTTGTCGTCTTTACGCAGGGTGCGGGAAACTACTCTTTCGAGTTCGGCCGGGCATTCCGGCACGATCTGCCCGATCGATCGCGGTTCATCCTGCAGGATGCTCAGCAGCACAGCTGCATGGTTCTCACCGGCAAATGGCCGCTGATAAGCAATCAGCTCGTAGAGGACGACGCCCAAGGCCCAAATATCAGAACGTGCGTCGGCATGCTGCCCGCGAAGCTGTTCGGGTGACAAATAGGCAAGCGTGCCGAGGAGCGCTCCGGTCTGTGTCTTGGAGGTATCGGTGATGCGGGCGATGCCGAAATCGACCACTTTGACGATTCCATCGCGCGTGACCATGATATTGGCCGGCTTGATGTCACGATGGATCACCCCGCGACGATGAGCGTAGTCGAGGGCCCGGCAGGTTTGAACCACATAGCCGACCTTCGTCCCGAGGCATAGCGCCGGCTTGCGGGCGATCAACTTTTCCAGGCTTTCGCCTTCCAGATACTCCATGGCGATGAAGGGAGCGCCGCCGGATTCGGCCATTTCGTAAATGGTGACGATATTGGGGTGTTGCAGGCCGCCGGCCGCCCTGGCCTCGCGGTAAAATCGTTCCAGAAGATCGGCATCCTCGGTGACGCCGGCCGTGATGGTCTTCACCGCGACAGCGCGTCCAATGAGCGGATCGCGCCCCTTGAACACGACGCCCATGGCCCCGCGGCCGATCTCTTGCAAGATTTCGTATCTGCCAATCTGCTGCATCAGCGAAGGTCGCACGTAGGCCTAGTTTACCTATGGCGCCTGGCTGTCTTTGACGGCTTAAGGCAGGGGCGTAGCCGAGGCGTTAACCGTAATCAGTTGGAGTCGTTCGACTTGACGCGACGCGGCTGGCCCGTCCTAGTGCCGTTCCAACTTTTTGTGCCAAGCGAGCCTTGACATATTGCCTGGTTGCGGAAGGGTAGCGGTCCAAATTTAGACGGAACAAGTTGGAACGGCACTAGAAGTGAAGCACAAGGCCAAATGACGCACGGGGGCTGAGCACTTCTCCAAGCTCGCGAAGTATGGTATCAACTCTTAGTCCGGTGGCACGATAGCTCAATGGCAGAGCGGCGGTCTCATAATCCGTAGACCAGGGTTCGATTCCCTGTCGTGCCAAGCCTAACCTCACTTCGTAGTGTTCGCGAGAAGGCAGTCTATAATTCTCGGCTGAACCCTGGAGAACCGCGCCGCCCTCAGGCCCCGCTTCCCTGCGATTTGGAGAAGCTGCGGACGGCATCCTCCTGGGTTTTGGATACCTCGAACACCGTCAGCAGTTTGGTGATCTGCAAGAGTTGATTGAAATGGGCTCCCAAGTTGCAAAGCCGTACCGTTGCCCCTCCCGATTTGGCGCTGGAATAGGCGGCGACGAGCGCGCCGAGGCCAGAGCTGTCAATCATCGTGACGTTCTTCATGTCCAGCACAAGCTTCTTTTTGCCTTCGGAAACCAGATTTTTCACGCTTTCTCGCAGTTTGCTGGTTTCTTCGCCAAGCACGATGCGACCATCGAGCGCTACGACGGTAATGCCATCCACTTCGCGACTGGTCAGCTTGAGAGCCATAGTTGCGTATATCTCCTTCTCGAAACTTTTTCGGAGACAGCCCTAGAGGGTTCAGCCTGGTTTCTCGTTTTAGAGTCTCCAGCGGGGCGGGAGTATATACCAATTTCCTCAGGGCGCACAGCTTTCAATACGCGCTCAGGCTGACTCTAAAGAGGTTGCCGCAAGGTCGGTTTGTTGAGCGTCACGCCGTTCGTGGCCCCTCGATAACGTGCCAGAACCAGGGTGATGTCGTCAGCTTGATTGGCGCCACGCGAAAACGCGTGAACCGATTCCAGAATGCTTTTCTGAAGAGCTTCTAGCGGCGCTTCGTGCTGACCGAGCAGAAGTTCACGCAGGCGGGAGAGTCCAAACATCTGCTCGTCGGGGTCGGTCGCTTCAGTCACACCATCGCTGTACAGCACCAGGGTATCGCCGGGTTCCAGCATCACGCACGAAGCGACATAGCCCGCATCGGGTATCAAACCAACAGGGAACCCGCCCTCCGTGAAAGCCTCGGCTACTTCACCGCCACGAACAAGCAGGGGCGACGGGTGCCCGGCATTGATGAATTCAAAGCGGCCTTGGCGATCCAGGATGCCAAAGAACATCGTGGCATAACGGCCGACCTCCGAGTGTTCGCACAAGAATCGGTTGATGTGGCTAAAGACGCCCGCCGGATCAGCTCCCATCTTCATCCCGGAAAGGGCGCCTTGCAGCATGGTCGTGAGAAGAGCGGCGCCCAAACC
Source organism: Acidobacteriota bacterium (assembly GCA_003223315.1). GTDB lineage: Bacteria > Acidobacteriota > Terriglobia > Acidiferrales > UBA7541 > Palsa-189. Next base: position 23,983 of record QHYR01000267.1, read on the forward strand.
CTTGCCGGAGACATCGGCGATGAGGAGTGCCGTGCGGTCATCGCTCAACGGGAAAACGTCAAAGTAGTCGCCGCCCACGGCAAGGCAGGGCCAATTGGTGCCGGCAACCGCCAGATGCGGAAAATCGCGGAAGCCGCTGGGAAGCAAGGCCTGCTGAATTCCCCGGGCGATGCTGAGTTCTTGTTCGAAGCGCTGGCGTTCCCGCTCGTGCTCGACCAAGCGCGCGTTATCCAGGATGCTGGCGGCATCGACGGCGATGGCATCCAAGATCTGCCGGTCGAGCTTGGAAAATGCCGCCGGGCGCCGCGAATCCAGATACAAGATGCCAAGAAACTGCCCGTGCTCGGCATGGACTGGAGATTCTGTGGAATTAACGCGAGACATCGCGTACAGCGGGATCACCACAACGCTGCGCAGCCGCTGGGAGATGATGCTCTGAGCGGCTTGCAGATTCAGATCATCGCGGTTGAGGTCTTCCGTGATGATACTCGATTGCCGCTGCACAGCCAGGCGCAAGGCGGTCTGGCTGGGAGAGAAGCTTTCCAGGGGAATAGATACTCCTTTGCTGCCTCGGGCGAGCCGCATGCGAAGCGCGGCGGCGGGATCGGTTTCCAGCAGCAAGCCCCGCTCGGCTTCGGTTATCGCTATGGCATGGTCGAGCATCGTTCCGAGCACGGCGTCCAATGGAAGCTGGGAATGCAGAAGCATCGTCGCTTCCAGGAGAAGATTGATCTTGCTGAGGCCTCCGGGAGAGGAGTCGCCGGTGCTGATGTTCTCTATTCGCGAAAGCAGCTGATCGACCGTGGCAGTGGAGGTAGATTTGCGAAAAACAATCTGGTATGAGCCGTCGCCGCCAAAAGTAATGACGTCGCCATCTTCCAGAACATGTTTGGCAATTTTCTCGCCATTGAGGAACATGCCGCCACGCTGGCCGCGGTCTTCGAGGTAATAACCGCCATCAAAGCAGATTGCTGCAGCGCTGCGCGAGATACGCGCGTCGGAAAGCTGGAGCTGGTTCCCCGTTCCGCCGCCACGTCCGATGAGGAAAGGAGATTGCCTGATGCGCACAGACTGGCGAGGCGCATCGGGGGGAATAACCTCCAAGGTTGCTTCGCTGATGGCCGTCGCGTCAGGCATCAGGACCACTTCACGCGGGATTGTAGCACGCAGCTGCGGGGTTTTTGGGGAAGCTTCCTGACGTAATGTTGCATTCGGACTCGGTCTGCGCTTGCTCTCCCGATGGTTTTAGCCTAAAGACTTGACCAAGCCTGAGAAATTGCGATAAATGGCTCCCTACGGGCTCGCGCCGGCCTCTAACTGCTGAGAGAGCTAGATATAGATAACGATCGGCGACGCGGCCTCTTGATTCCAAGAATATTTGTGGAGGATAGCCACATGAACCACTGGTGGAACCGGTTCACCTGCCTTCTCTTTGGCACGCTGGTCCTAGGTCCAAGCTTCGTCCTTGCGCAAGTGTCGTCCGTACAGATGTGCACGGCAACTCCGGCGGCACCCGCCTGTCAGGCGGTTCGAGGCGATCGAATGGAGGGCTGGCTGCAACAGACCCGCTCAGAGGTCATGGCGCGGAACGGCGTCGTCTCCACCGTGCAGCCTCTCGCCGCGCAGGCGGGCTTGCGTATACTCCAACAGGGAGGCAATGCCATTGACGCCGCAGTTGCCACTGCAGCCGCGCTCAACGTCGTCTATCCGGCGAACACCGGCATCGGCGGCGACTTGTTCGCGATCATCTACGTCGCCAAAGAGCACAAGGTCTACCAGCTCAACGCCAGCGGAATCGCGCCCAGCGGTCTGGCGCTCGCCCGCATGAATTCGCTCGGCTACAAAGCCCATCCTGCAAACTTCGGACCCGGCTCGGGCATGCCCTCAGGCGGAATCTTGACGGTGACTGTGCCCGGATCGCTTTGGGGCTGGCAGGAAGTCCTGACGCGGTTCGGCACGAAAACATTCAAAGAAGTTTTGCAACCGGCCATCGATTATGCCGAGCAGGGCTTTCCGGTGACCGAGGAAATCAAAAGCAGCTGGCGCATGAAGAATGCTTTGCCGCTCGAGGGTTGTTGCACGCAGGTGGATCCGGATTCTGTGAAGACGTTTTACATCAACGGAATTCCTCCGGCGGAAGGCACCATTTTCAGAAACCCGGACTTGGCGAAAACATTGAGGCTAATCCAGCAGCAGGGCCGTGATGTCTTCTACAAGGGCGAGGTGGCTCGGGCCATCATTACCAAATCCACGGCACTCGGCGGCACGATGACGCTCGACGATCTGGCGAACTACAAGGGCGAGTGGGTCACTCCGGTTTCCACGACTTACCACGATCAGTTCACTGTTTATGGGACGAGAGCGCCTTCACAGGCCTGGGGCATCGTGGAAGCGATGAACGTCCTCGAGCAGTGCGTTCCGGTCTGGTATCCCGGCCAGACTCTCGCGACGCTTGGACCGGCCAATCCTCTTTTCTGGCACGCTTTGGTCGAGACTAAGAAGTTGGTTTATGCCGACTTATACGCACACAACGCTGACCCGAACGTTGTGTCGGTGCCGCTCGACACGCTGACTTCGAAGCCGCACGCCGCATCGCTCTGCGCCAAAGTCGACCCCAAGCGAGCGTCCAGCAGTGCATCCCCTACCTCAGACACCACCGACACCGGCGACACGATCTATCTGGCGGCCGCGGACCGCTGGGGAAATATGGTGTCGTGGATCAACAGCAACTTCGCCGGCTGGGGGTCAGGCATCACGGTTCCGGGTTACGGTTTCATCCTCCACAACCGCGGTGGACTATTCACTCTCGATCCGAAGAGTCCCAATGTCATTGCGCCGCAAAAACGGCCCTACAATACGCTCTCGGCTGTGCTCGTGACGCAGAACGGCAGACCCTTCCTCGTGACCGGACAACATGGCGGTGACCAGCAGGGCCAAGGGAACATGCAGGTGCTGGTGAACATCCTCGATCTTGGTGCGAACGTCCAGGCTGCTGGCGACATGGCCCGCTTTCATCATAACCAGGTGAGTAACAGGCTGCAGTTGGAGTCGCAGCTGTTCAAGCTCGTAGGTTCGCAATTGATCGGCATGGGTCACAAAGCCTCGTCTTCCGACGGCTCGCCCGTGGGCGGGTTCGAGGGGATCATGTTCACGCCCGATCCGGGCGCCTCACCAGGATGTGCACCGACGGATCTTGGTTGTACCGCCCCGATCGGTGGAGTTTATCGGGTTGGCTCGAATTTTAGGGAGGACGGCCAGGCGGTCGGGTACTGATCTCATCCCCAAACCGGAGCCCTGGTCGTGCGTGTCCTCGTAACAGGTGGTGCTGGCTACATCGGCAGCGTCGTCGTGGAGGAGCTGCTCGCGCAGGAACATACCCCCATCGTTTACGACAATCTGAGCAAAGGGCACCGGCAAAGCGTCGCTCCCGGCGCCGAACTCGTAGAAGGCGAACTCGTTGATCAACAAATATGGTGGCTGGCCTTTCCTTGCTCGAAGCGATGCGTTCGGCTCGTGTTTCCCGTATCGTGTTCTCCTCGACCGCAGCCGTGTATGGCGAACCCATCATCGAGTCGGCGTGGAGCTGGATGCGCACGCGGACCTGACTCGATCAGTATTCAGGCGTAGTGATCTCTGTCATGGGAAAGTTGCTGGACCGAAAGCTAGCGTTGATCGTTTAGAATGTGCGGTTTTGCGACAGGTTACAAGAATC
>QHYR01000233.1 GCA_003223315.1 Acidobacteriota bacterium
CGGATACATCAATTGACCCACGCCGGCGGACGTCGTGTGCACCCACTTCAGCCGCGTCGCTTCGCGCAATTGCTCCGGCCGCAGCAGCAAGCCTACGAAAATATCCGTGTCGGGAAGCTCGGGCGTGATCCGGTCATAATGCGGCAGATCGAGCACGCGCATCTCCGGCCACCTCTGGCGCACCGCTGCGGCCATTTCCGGCGGCGAACGCCACAGCGTGAACCGGTGATAGGAGGATATGACGAGCTTGGTCTCAGCCGGTTTTGGGGGATTCATGCTCGCTCGGACATTTCAATGTACAGCGTGTTCGATCAATTCGAAATTTTGCGGATGTCATTCTGAGTGAAGTGGCCGCGCCCTTCTTCGTCGGGCCTTTCCCGACGCGCGGCCACGAAGCGAAGAATCCCTCTTCGCATGTGCGGTCATCCCGAAGGCGTCTTTTGCCCGAGGCGCGCTTTTTGCGCCCCGGACGCTTTTGCGGGGGATCTGCTTTTCGCTTTCCGGCTCTTTCAGGGCGCTCATTTCGACGCAATCCTCAAATCGCTCCCCGTCATCTCCTTTGGCTTCGGAACGCCCCAAACCCCCAGCATCGTCGGCGCAATGTCTCGCAGCGCGCCGCCTGACTTCAGCCGCGCGGGCCCATCCTCGTGCAGGAGAATAAACGGCACCGGATTCGTGGTGTGATAAGTGTGCGGACCGCCCGTCGCCGGATCAATCATCGTTTCCGCATTGCCGTGATCCGCGGTGATGATCCAGGCGCCGCCGCGCGGACGCAGCGCCTGAAAAATCCTCCCCAGACACGCGTCCACCGCTTCCACGGCGCGTATCGCCGCTTCCAGTTTTCCCGAATGGCCCACCATATCGGCATTGGCAAAATTCATGATCACCGCGTCGAATGCGCCTTTCTCGATGGCCTGAACGACGTTATCGGTGATACCCTCGGCGGACATCTCCGGCTTCAGATCGTAGGTCGGCACCTTCGGCGACGGCACCAGGATGCGCTCTTCGCCGCCAAAAGGCTTCTCCACGCCGCCGTTAAAAAAATACGTCACGTGTGCATACTTTTCCGTCTCCGCCACGCGCAGATTGCGAAAGTTCATCTCCGCGAACACCTGCGCCAGGATGTGCTCGAGTTTTTCCGGCCCAAAAAGATATTTGAGCCATGAGAAAGTCTTGTCATATTGCGTCATGGCCACGAAAAAAAGATTCTTCGGTCGCTCCGCATCAGCGAATTTATCGAACCCCGGTTCCGCAATCGCCCGGGTCATCTGCCGCGCGCGGTCCGCGCGAAAATTGAAGAAGATCACGGCATCGTCGTCGCGAATCGGCGCGACAGCCGTCGCGCCCAGCTCGCTGCCCGTCGTAATCACCACGGGCTCGACGAATTCATCCGTAACGCCCTGTTCGTAGCTCTGGCGCACCGCCTCGACGGGATCGGCCGAGCGCCGCTCGGCTTCCCCATGCACGACCGCGCGATAGGCGCGCTCGATGCGCTCCCAGCGGTTATCGCGATCCATGGCGTAATAGCGGCCCGTGAGCGACGCCATGCGCCCCACGCCCAGCTCCCTCATTCTTTGCTGCAATTTCCGCAGGTAATCAATGCCGCTGTGCGGCGGCGTATCGCGCCCGTCCAGGAAGCAATGCACGAAAACACGCTCGACCTTGTTCTGCTGCGCCATCCGCAGCAGCGCAAAAAGATGCTCGATGTGCGAGTGCACCCCGCCGTCGCTCACCAGGCCCAGCAAGTGCAATTGCCGCTCGCGCCCGCGCTTCATCGCGCCGAGCAGAAGCTCGTTGCGAAAAAGCGCGCCCGTGCGGAACGCCTCATCGATGCGCGTGATATCCATCAGCACGATGCGGCCGGCCCCGATATTCAGGTGCCCCACTTCGCTATTGCCCATCTGGCCTTCCGGCAGCCCGACCGATGGCCCCGAGGTGTGAATCAGCGTGTTCGGAAACTGTGCCAGCAGCTTGTCGTAATTTGGCTTCCGTGCCAGGGCGATGGCGTTGCCCTTGGTCTCGGCGCGATAGCCCCACCCATCGAGCACCGTCAGTAGGATCGGTTTCGGCCGTTTGCCCATAAGCCGTCAAGAATACACGGGATTCGCCGGCCCTTGTAGCCGCGCGCCCCTCGCCGTCGCGCGCCTCAGTGTCGCAGGAGACGAGCCGGCCTGCGTTGACTTCGTCGCCCGGTGAAGCGTAGGGTGAGCCAAATGCCATCGAAGAGCTTACTCGTGCTATGGACGATGCTGATGTCCACGGTCCCATCAAAACCCGGCCTCAAAATAACGATTCACAATACCTCTGCCCTCCGCGGAGAAACCCTCATATATCTTCAAAACGACCGAAAACGGATCGAGGAACGCCGGCAAGTCCCGCAACTACTGCGACGCGGAGGACCTTTTGTATATGTGCCCAGCCCCCCTGTCGTGACAATTACGCGCTGTGATTTGGATCAAATGTTCGTGCTGAACTTGGACGCGCGCGAGTATATGTCGATGCCAATACCGAAGCCGCCCTCCAGAGAGGAACTACAAGCTCGCGCAGCGCAACAACCCAAGCCGGATGTGCAAGCCCAACCTACTCTTCTCATCGAGACCACTACGCAGGATACCGGCGAACGCAAGCAGATGTTCGGCTATATGGCCCGGCATGTGATCACCACCGTCAAGCAGATTCCGCTCGTCGAATCCAGCCAGATACCGCAAGAAACCGTCACGGATGGCTGGTATATCGACCTGGATACTTCCGTTTCCTGTGCCAAGCAATCCTCTGCTTACTCCGCATTATTGGTCGGCGGAACGCGAAAACCAGGAGAACCGCCCCAGATTCCGGTTCTTACCTTCAAGAATGTCGGAAAGCGTGAGACTGGTTTTCCACTGATGACAAAGGAATTCCACCGCCTGATCGGCTCCTCCCCCGCCGCTTCAACGCAGAAAAAAGAAGAGCCTACAAACGAAACGCAAGTGACGGAGCTTTCCACGCGACCGCTTGATGATTCCCTGTTCGAAGTGCCGAAGAACTTCCGCAAAGTGGAGCAGATCCGGCGCACCCCTGTCTTCTCTTACTGGAGACTATTGCTGGGATGGCTGGACTATTGCTGGGCTCGATTGAAACACGCCATTTAGCTTGCCAATCCGTTGTATCCAACGCCGGAGAAGCGTATGATGCCCGGAAAATAAGGCCGGAAATCCGGCCCCAAATACCGGTGTAAGGAGTACACCATGAAACTTGCCCTAGGTTTGGCAGTATGCACGCTGTTGGCGGGGGCCGTGGTGTGGGCGCAGGCCGACAAGACCGATTTCGCCGAATATCAGGGCTGGATGAAATCCAATGGCGCCACTGTGGCCGATCTCACTAAGAATCTCACTGCCAAAGACGGTGCCGCCGCTCACACCGACGTCCGCAAGCTCCAGGAGAATCTGGCCATGGTCATGGCCTATTGGCAGTCCAGGAACGTAAGCGACGGCGTGAGATTCGCTCTCGACGCTACCTACGGACTTGCCCAGGTCGATGCGCTGACCTCTCAGGGCAAGTTCGATGATGCGGCTGCTGCGCTCAAGACGGCTCAGGCCAGCTGCGGGAATTGCCACATGGCCCATCGCGATAAAGCCGCCGACGGCTCCTTCAGGATTAAATTGAAATAACTGACGCTCCGATCAGTTCCGCTCCTCAGTTTTCGGTGGAGTTGGTGGAACACCGATTCATGTGCCCGTACTGCGGCGAAGAGATCTCCATGATCCTGGACCTTTCCGTTCCTCGTCAGGTCTATATCGAAGATTGTGAAGTGTGCTGCAATCCCATCGAGGTCAGCTACACAGCCGAAGACGATGATCTGACCAGCTTTCGTGCCAAACGCCTCGAATAGGGATCCCCCAGCGCGTGCGCCCAACGCATAAGTCGGCACACCCTTTACCCATGGGGTAGAATAGAACATGCTCGAACTCCGCCTGGGCTCGCGTCTCATTCTGTCGCGCGTGATTGCCAGTGGTCAGCGGCTTTTGCCCGCTCTTCTTGCCCGGAAGGTTGATCAGTTCCGGGACTGCGGGAATTTCCGGCGCAAGCGCGAGCGGAGATTAAGCCCTGCAGAATGAGCACTTACATGGAAACCAGGTCTAAGTACTGCATAATGAATACATGCGATTTGTTAGACTTAAACCGGGATTGTATACTTCACGCAAAGGCGGGAGTATAATCCTGGGCCATGCAAATCCTTGCAGACGTTCAGGATTGGATCGTAGCCGTGAGTAGCGCGTACCACGGATGGCTTGGCGGATCCGCGGTTGCTGGTGTGCTCGGTTTAGGTGCGGGACTAGGCTGGTGGCACCCAAGCCCCAAAACTTATTACGGATTGATTGGTTTTGGCCTACTGGTATCTGTATTCCAATCATGGAGAAAAGAGCATGTAGCAAACCGCAATGGCCCAGATATTCTCTTGGAATGGTGCTCAATAGGCTACGGCGGACATGACAGGATTCGCTTAAAGAACTGCGGGCACGCAACAGCCGTGAATGTAATCGTCGGGCAATTCTCGCGGGACAATCTGTTTTGGCACAATCCCATCGAAGTACAGTCCATTGCGCCAGACAAATTCGTAGATCAAGAGGCATACTTTGCTATTCACAAAAGCGCAGGAGATCAAGAAGTTGGTTATATGCATAGCGTATTGCGTTCAGACAGGATACGAGGAGCAGCAACTCCAATTTCTCTGAGCGTGCGGTTTTCAGATATGAATCAGACTGCATTTACGCGGACTTTCTTTTTGCGGGGCGGGACGGTCGAAGGGACAGAAGTGACAGTAGAGCCCGGGCCATTAAAGATGAAACGCCGCCATTAAGCCACGTCTTGAATCGTAGCAGTGAGTTCTTTGTATTCGAGGTTTGTAGCGTTGATAAGTTTTATGACGGTATCTCGGAAAAGGTACGGGTTCTTGCGGTTATTGAAACGGAAGCACATCTCATCGAGGTAAGCGGGGAGATGTTTCGCATCCACTTTATGCCACGTCCCAACGATGCCGCGCTTAAGCAAGGAAAAGGCCGACTCGACTGTATTCGTGTGAATGTCGCCGTGAGCGTACTGGCGCGTGTGATTGATCGTGCGATGCTTGTCTCTCTGCATTTTGTTCAGCGCGAACGGGTAGATCGTGGATTCATCCGTGAGGATGACTTCAACGTGGCTTCCCAAATTGGCTTCGATGATCCGGCGCACAGTGTTCGATCTGGCATCCTTCGCGTGGATGAGTCGAAGATCGCCATTGCGCTGCCGAATCCCAATGACCACTTTTTTGTCACTGCTTGGACGCCAACGGCGCTTCTTCCCGCCCACGTATGTTTCGTCTATCTCTACGGTGCCGCCGAGTGGTTCTGGCGCTACTTCCTGCATAGCCTTGCGGATGCGGTGGCAGAGATACCACGCTGTCTTGTAGCTCACGCCAATCGTGCGCTTAATCTGAAGGGCCGATATGCCCTTTTTGGATTCGCAGAGCAGGGCCGTAGTAAGAAACCATTTCCACAGCGACAGGTGCGAATCGTGAAAGATCGTGCCTGCTGTTACGCTAAATTGGTAATGGCATGAATCGCAGTCGAACGTATCGCGGTTCGCAACAGGAGTGGCTTTTGCTTTACAGCGCGGGCACTCTGCGCCATCTTTCCAGCGCAATTGCTCTAGCGCCTTGCGGCATTTGGCGTCAGTCCCGAATTGCTCTGTCAGTTCGGCAAGATTGATATTCGGAGTGTTCATCGGCTCACCATGAAGAGGAAAAAGCATCCGAAGGATATGACCAGCGACGAGCTAATGAAGCACCTTTTCCACCCGAAGGTGGTTAAGCACATCAAAAAGCTCGCAAGTGGTAAGAAGAAAAGCACAAAGGAAGGATAGCGCGGATGGCTATTTGTGTCAAGTATATAATCCCGCTTAAACCTGTTTAGAATCAACACTTGCAAAAAAATGGGGGGTGGGGGGTACCCGCCTCTAAAGTAATTCATTAACTTTTATGAATGACGCCATCCGCAATATCGCCATTATCGCCCATGTGGACCACGGTAAAACCACCCTGGTCGATGCCATGCTCCGCCAGAGCGGAATCTTTCGTATCAATCAGGAAGTCATCGACCGGGTGATGGATTCCAACGACCTCGAACGAGAGCGGGGCATCACCATCCTGGCCAAGAACACGGCGCTTTTCTATCGCGGCACGCGCATCAATATCGTGGATACGCCTGGCCATAGCGACTTTGGCGGCGAAGTCGAGCGCGCCCTGCGCATGGTCGATGGCGTGCTCCTCCTGGTGGACGCCAGCGAAGGCCCCCTGCCCCAGACGCGCTACGTCCTGCAAAAAGCTTTGCAGGCGAATCTGCCTCCCATTGTCGTCCTCAATAAAATCGACCGTTCCGACGCCCGCCCCACCGCGGTCCTCGACGAAATTTACGACCTCTTCATCGACCTCGACGCCATCGAGGACCAACTCGATTTCCCGGTGCTCTACACCGATGCCAAGACCGGCGTCGCTCACCGCAAGTGGGGGGAATCCGGCGGAGATGATGCCCGCGATCTCACGTTCCTCTTCGAGGCCATTCTGAACAGCGTCCCCGCGCCAGCGGGCGATCCGCAAAAGACTCTGCAGGTGCAGGTCACCAATCTCGATTACAGCGACTATCTTGGCCGCATCGCCATTGCGCGCGTCTTCGAGGGCACATTGCATCGCGGCGATCAGGTCGGCATCGCCAAGCTCGATGGCTCGCTTCAGACTACGCGCATCACCAAGCTCTTCACCTTCCGCGGCCTCGATCGCGACGAAGCCGAAACCGTTTCCGCCGGAGACATCGTCGCCATTGCCGGCGTCGAAGGCATCCAGATCGGCGAGACTTTGACCGATCCCGAAAATCCCGCTCCGCTCGACCCGCTGCTCATCGATGAACCCACGCTGGCCATGATCTTCACCGTTAATAATTCTCCTCTCGCCGGGCGTGACGGCCAGTGGGTCACTTCGCGCGACCTGCGCGATCGCCTGCAAAAAGAGTTGCTCACCAACGTTTCCATCCGCGTCGAGAACACCGATACGCCCGAGGCTTTCCGCGTGCTCGGCCGCGGCGAATTGCAATTGGCCATCTTGATCGAAACCATGCGCCGCGAAGGCTACGAACTGATGGTGGGCAAACCGGAAATCGTCGTGCGCAGCGAAAATGGCCGGCGGCTCGAGCCATTGGAGATGCTGGTGATCGATTGCCCGGAAAGCTTCATCGGCATCGTCATGGAAACGCTCGGCGCTCGCCGCGGCGAGCTTACCCAGATGATCAACCACGGCTCCGGCCGGGTGCGCATGGAATTTCGTATCCCCTCGCGCGGCCTGATCGGCCTGCGCGGACAAATGCTCACGGAAACGCGCGGCACCGCCTTGATCCATTCCATTCTCGCCGGCTGGACCGATTACGGAGGCGAAATGGCTTCGCGCGCGACCGGTGCGCTCGTCGCCGACCGCGCCGGCATGACCACGGCCTATGCCCTTTGGAATCTCCAGGAACGCGGCGTTTTGTTCGTCGGTCCCGGCACCGAAGTCTACGAAGGGATGATTGTCGGCGATAATTCGCGCGAAGCGGATATGGACGTCAACGTCACGAAAGAAAAAAAGCAGACCAATATGCGCGCTTCCACCGCCGACGAAGCCATTCGCCTGATTCCTCATCGTGAGCTGAGCCTGGAGCAGGCCATCGAGTACATTGCCGAAGACGAATACGTGGAAGTCACGCCCAAGGCTCTGCGCCTGCGGAAGAAGGTTCTCGACGCGAGGAGGCGTCCCCGCCGCTGGCAGCAGATTCGCGCCAGCGCCGAAACCCCAGCCTGAGCGGATATGCGTTCAGGTTAGGGGGTCATTACGAGGAGTCCGCCTCTTCGCGCAAAAGTCGACGGCGAATCGAGCTTTTGCGGTCAACAAAGTGGACGACGAGGAATCAGCGTTGCGTTGTATTCTGTGAGAATTGATGCGTGAAATGCGCTACGCGGAAAACACTGATTCGCGCGCCGATCGCTTCGCCGCAGCAGCTTGCTGTCTCCGCTGCAGCGCATAAAAAATCACGCGATAGCCAAGCACCACGGCGACGACACCCGCGAAGCGCAGCGGCACGGTTTCGTCCGACTTTACCAGCCAGTAGTAGTGCGTGACTCCGGCGATCGCGCTGATGTAAATCAGGCGATGCAGCATCTGCCAGCGCCGCCCGCCCAGCCGCCGGATCATCCCGCTGGTGGAAGTCGCGGCCAGCGGAATCAGCAGTACAAATGCCGTGAATCCCGCGGTGATGAACGTCCGCTTGTAGACGTCGGCGATCATTTCGTGAAAATCGAATTGCTTATCGAGCCAGACGAACGTCAGGAAATGCAGGCTGCCGTAAAAAAAGGCGAATAACCCAAACATGCGCCGCAGGCGAATGAGCCAGTTCTGCTTAAGGATTCGCCTCAACGGCGTCATCGTCAATGCCACGCACAGACCGGTCAGCGTCCAGGTTCCGGTGGAATGCGTGATGTATTCGATGGGGTTGGCGCCTAACTCGTTGTGGAAGCCCAGCCAGACGAGGTGCGCCAGCGGCACCAGACACACCAGGAAAATCGGCGGCTTGAGCCACCGCATGTCTATGTGCCGCGAAAGATCCTTCATGTTCGAGCTGAAGCCGGAAGCGCTTTTAGTAATATTTCCGCAGGTCCAACCCGTTATACATGCTGGCGACTTGATCGCCGTAGCCATTGAACATCAGCGTCTTGATTCGTTTGCCGAAGAACGATCCATCGAGGCGCCGTTCGCTCGCCTGGCTCCAGCGGGGATGATCTACCTGCGGATTGACGTTGGAGTAGAAGCCGTATTCATGGGCATTGGCGATGTTCCACGTGGTCGGGGGCATATCCTTCGTGAAGCGAATCTTCACAATCGATTTGATGCTCTTGAACCCGTACTTCCAGGGAATCACCGTGCGCACCGGGGCGCCGTCCTGGTTGGGCAGAGTGTCCCCGTACATTCCGAAGGTCAACAGCATCAGCGGGTTCATCGCTTCGTCGAGCCGCAACCCCTCGACGTAGGGGAGTTCGATCCCCGCGCGCGGTCCGAGCGGCATCTGCTTTATGTCGTAATAGCTCTGAAACGCCACGAACTTGGCCGTCGGCTTCGGGTCCACAAGCTTGACAAGAACGTTGAACGAATAACCGATCCACGGAACCACGATGGACCACGCTTCCACACAGCGGTGCCGGTAGATTCGTTCCTCGAGCGGGGCCAGCTTGCGGATCTCTTCGATGTCAAATTTCCGCGGCTTGTTTACTTCGCCTTCGACGGAGACGCTCCACGGCGAGGTCACGAATTTCGTGGCATTTGCCGCGGGGTCGCCCTTATCCGTCCCGAATTCGTAGTAGTTGTTGTAGTGGGTCACGTCCTTGTAGGGCGTCTGCATTTCGCTGCTGGAAAATGGGCTCTTCACCAGCGGCCCCAGCTTGGTTTCATCGGCGAACACGCGCGCAGGCTCGAGCCAATCCGAAACCGAGCGCGCACCCAGCGTGGCCGCGCCCGTCGCGGCGGCGGCGCCCGCCAGAAATTTCCGCCGATTCATATACACCGATTTCGGGGTGACTTCCGAATACGGGATATCGCCTGGCTTCTTGATCAGCATGGCTGCCTCCGTGACGCGGTTCTCTTATTTGATTTTACCGCGTTTGCTCAAAATCGGCGTAAGGATCATACCTTTGTTTGCCGCGCAGGATCACTCCCCCATGCCCGAATCGCCCGCCCGGGCGCCACTCGCCAAACGTGGGAGTGTGATTTGCCTGGCATAGAGTTCGCGGACGCGCTCGAGGGTATCGATCTGCTCCGGCGTCTTGTCCTGACGGATTCGCAGAATTCGCGGAAATCGAAGTGCAAAACCGCTTTCGTGCCGGTTCGAGCGCTGCATGTTGTTGAAGGCCACCTCCAGCACGATTTTCGGCTCCACGATGCGCCGGAAACCCTGGTCTTCCATAGTGTGCTTCAGAAAATAATCCGTAAATTCGCGAATCTCTGCATCGGTGAGTCCGGAATACGCCTTGCCGATGTTGAGCAGGCGGTCGCCTTGGCGCACCGCAAACGTATAGTCGGAGAGCACGCCGTGCCGCTTGCCGTGCCCATATTCCACTGCCGTGACCACCACGTCGAGCGTCGCAAAAGGCTCCTTCAGCTTGAACCAAAAGCGGCCCCGTCGCCCCGGCGTATACAGCGAATCCGGCGCCTTGGCCACGATTCCTTCGTGACCCGCCGCCAGGGCGGCGCGAAAAGCCTCCTCGAGCGCCTCGCGCGTTCTGCACATGCGTTCCGGCGCAACTTGCAGCTTTTTCGATTGCGCCAGAAGCCGCTTCAGCCGGCGGCGCCTTTCGACGAGAAGTTCATCCAAAAGAAGTTCGCCGTCTTGATAAAGAAGATCAAAAAGCACGAACTTCACCGGAATTTCCTCGATGAGCCACAGATCCGGATTCCGGCGGCCCAGGCGCTTCTGGAGTTGGGTGAACGGCAGCGGCTGCGCTTCATGCCAGGCAAGGATCTCGCCGTCAACGATGTACTCGCCGCACAGAGCCGCCAAGGGTTCCCGCAGTTCAGGAAATTCGACGACTTCATCCAGCGTGCGCGAGAAAATCTTTACGCGCGTGCCGCTTTTGTGAGCCTGCGCGCGAATGCCATCATATTTTTCTTCCACGACCATCGGCTCGGCGGCATTCTTGAATATTTCCGCGGCAGTCTCGACCGGAGTCGCCAGCATGAAATCGATGGGATGGAAGAGCCGGAAGCGCACCGTTTCCAGCTCATTGCGAAAGGCGCATTGCAACGTTTCGCCGATGTCGCCCAGCAGCATGTTGGCTCGGCGCACGGAAGCGATCGGGCGCTCGTAGGCTTTAGCGACGGCCTCCTCGACGAGGCTCTCGCGCAAACCGATGCGCAGATCGCCGGTCATGATCTTGACGATATATTTCACTTCGGCCGGCCTGGCCCTCTCCAGCAGCCCGCGAAGCAATTTGCTTTTTTCGCTTTGCCCCCGCGCAGATGCCAGTTCTCCAAAAACACTCGCGACTTCGCCGAGCGAAACGCCGGGCGCGCCGCTGCGCTCCGCCAAAAGTTCTTCGGCCATGTCGCCCAGGTCGCCGTGTTTGCGGTAGACGCCGCTCATTGCTTCGCCGCTTTTGGCAGAGAGTTCGCCGATCAATCGAGCGAGCAGCCTGCCGCCCATTCCGAGGACGCGCTCGTCCCATCGCGGAAAGGGCCTGCCAGCGAGAAAAATCGCCGCGCGGGTAGCATCTTCGATGGGCAGCGACTGCAAAAGGCTGCTCACCAGCCGGATTTTCTCCGTTTTCTTGGTGGTTGCGGCCACGGCGTCGCAGGTCTGAGCGAATCGCAGCATTACGTGAATCGCGCGAGGGTTGGGCCGTTACAGCGCCGCGGACATTGCCGCAAGGGGCGTTGCCGAATCCGCCGCCAATGCGCCATCGCGGAACGTAACGAATGCGCCGGAATTGGCGGCCACGCGGTCCCCGGGCACGGCAATTCCCACCAGATTG
>QHYR01000234.1 GCA_003223315.1 Acidobacteriota bacterium
CCCGTCGGCGGCGCCGCGCTGGAAGAGCACGACGAGCTTCTTGCGATTGGGCATGGGCGTCGCGGCGATGGCGCGGCGCAGAAATCCCGGCAGCGTGCTCATGCCGATCATCGCTACGCCGCCATTCTTCAGAAATGCCCGCCGTGAAACGGTCATCGTGTTCTCCCTTCCGCGGTTCCGCTCAACGGCGCTGGAATTCCGGCGCGCCGAGCACCAATCCCGCGATCATGCCTTCGTTCACTTTCGTAATCGGGTCATCCAGACTGGCCTGCAGCACTCGCGGATCATTCATCTGCTTTTCCAGAGTCTCGCGCGTTTGCGGAGAGGCTTCGCCGGAAAGCAAGACGGCGATGGCTCGCTCGAGTACCGCTTCGGGCTGCGCGGAACCGTCGCCGGCCAGCAGCCCGGGAATATCCGTACGCACGCCGGGCAGCCGATTTCCTGCCAGTGCCAGCGAATAGTTCAGCCGGTTGAGCAACGCCCCTGTATTGACCCAGGCATCGGCTTTATCCGAGTAACCTGTGGGCGGCTGGCATTGGTAGAGTGGCTCGCCGATCCGGCCCGTCCACTGCACCAGCGCAAGCGGCAGATCGATCTCTGCTCCTACGGCGCGCGCCGCCGACGCCACCAGTTCAAAGGGTGTCTTGATCTTGGCGCGGTAAGCGTCGTGCGACCAGAATTCCGGCGAATAGATCATGGTGTGCAGGACCGCGCGGATATCGCCGTCACTGCTCTCATACGTTCGCGTCATGCGCTCCACCAGAGCATCCGGCGGATGATCCGAGACAAAGTGTCGCGCAATCTCCAGCGAAAGATGGTGCGCCGTGTGCGGATCGCGGGCGAGCAGATCGAGCACCTCTTCTCCATCCCTCATCGCGCCGGCATTGATCTTATGCCCGAGCACCATCTTCGGATTGGGGTCATGCAGCCGGTCGCTAAACCAGAACTGCGGGTCGCGTTGCGGCTGCCGAATGGTCCAGCCGGTGAAGCAGCGCGCCACTTCGATGACGTCCTGCTGCGAATATCCGCCATCGACGCCGAGCGTATGCAGCTCCATCAACTCGCGGCCGTAATTTTCGTTCAAGCCGCGCTCCTGCCGTTTCGCCTGATTCGGATTCGCCGGGGGAGGAGGGAAAGGCCGCGGCACGCCGAAACGGCCGCCGAATCGTGCGCGATACGCCCGGCGCGCCGCCTGTTCCTGCTGCAGACGCGCCCAAGCCTTGGGATCGACGCTCTGCCAGTTATCCAGGAAAAAAAGCATGGCCGGGCTTTTTGCCGTGGCCTCCAGCAGATTGCGGAATTTGCCCATCGCGTGCGGGCGAATGGCGTCGCGCTCATAAGAGGTAAGCAGCCAGCGATCCGCACCTTTGCCGGCAAAGACGTTGAAATGGTTGAACCAGAAATCCACCATCTGCTCGTAAAGCTGCTTCTCGCTGTAAACGGCGCGATCCATCTTGGCCATGGCCAGCTCGGCAATTACGCGCTGTGGCGTTTGGAGCTGCTCGTAATTCATCATTGGATTGCCGGGGGGATTGCCGGGGGGATTGGCGGGCCCGTTCTGATTTTTGAAGTTCTTGGCGCCGGGTAGCAGGATCTCCGCAAGCTCATCGGGAGCCATCGTCTGCGGCGAGGAAGCCTGCGGCGGCACGTTGTTTCCGTTCTGCTGCGAGTTCCCGCTCGGCTGGGAATCGCCATCCGGCTGCCCGGACATTTGCTCTGGCATCTGCCCCTGCTGGGCCTCCGCGGCCTGCCGAGCCGCTTGCAATTTCTCCTGCTGTTCCTTGCGATATTCCTGCGGGCTTATGCCTTCGCGCCGGGCGGCCACTTGAGGCGGCGGGAATTTCTGCACCAGCGCTTCGGAAGACATGCCCAGCGTGGGGAAGCGCGAAAGCCTCGCCTCCAGCGCCGAATCGTTGAAGGATTCAGAATGAAGCTGCCGGTCGATCCACTTCGCCAGGCCCATCTCTTTGACGCGCTGTACGTCTCCGGGGCGCGGACCATAACCCAGGCGATTCAGAGCATGTACGATGGCTTCACCTTCGGTGAGATCCGTGGGCGGTAAACCTTTGAGACTTGCCGGCTGCGCCGGGCGATCCTTTTGCGAATCGCGTGTTGCGCCCGAATCCCGGCCCTGAGCCAAGTAGGGCGTCAGAGAAATGAGGCCTGCACATATCAGGCCGGCGAGTGCGGTGAAGATAACGTCCCGCCCTGCGGAGGAATGCTTGCGTCGGAGTGTTGGCGCGGCCATTTCGGGCTCCCGGCGTGGCTAATGAGTACGGAGAAACGCCTGCAATGCCCTGGATTGTAAACCCATTGCGGGAGGAAAAGTTGTGCACTGGCTAGGCTCGCTGCGCAAAAACCAACACCCGGAACTCTGATCCGTCTTTCTCGGATGATTCTTCTAGATTCTAGAGCTGGAATGGCGGCGAAGCCGCGGCGGATGAAACGCCCTAATCGCCTTCGAGAAGGACCAGAAACAATGTAAGGTAGCGTCTGAGGTTCTGCGTCAGCAGAAAGTGCTCTTTGACGTGCTGATGCCCGTTTTCGCCCAGCGCCTTGGCAAAGGAAGGATTGGCCAGCAGAAACCGAATCTGATAGGCCGTTCCTTCCGGCGAGTGCACCAGCATTCCCGTAAGCTTGTGAATCACTTGCGAGGGGATGCCTCCGACGGCCGAAGCCACCACGGGCTTCTTTTTCCAAAGCGCCTCACTCACCGTGAGGCCAAAACCTTCCCGCAGCGATTTCTGGATCACGATCGTCGACCCCCGCTGCAAGGCATTAATTTCCAAGTGGCTCCAGGGAGGCAAATTGAGAATGTGGATATCCGGATCGCCCCCGGCGGCCTCTTCGACCTCCCGGAGCACCGCCGCCCCTTCGGGATCGTCCGTAGCGCTGCCCCCGGCCAGCACCAACTGGCAATCTTCATATCTCTTCACCAGGCGATAGGCGCGAATCACGCCTACCGGATCTTTCAGCCGATCGAAACGCGAAATCTGCGTGAGGATGGGCCGGGCAGGATCGACATGAAATTGTTCCAGAACGCCGCGCACAAACACCGCCTCGAGCTCCCGATTCTTGTCCGCCAGCGGATCAATGGTGGGGAAAAAGAGATACTGCGGGATGCGCAGGCCGCGCGTGAATTGAGGCGAAGAGAAGAGTGAAGCGTCATAGCGATCCACCCAGGGCTTGAGAAAATCCCATACCTGCTCATTCGGATTGGAGAGGTCGATGTGGCAGCGCCAAACCCAGTGGCTCGGACGCGAATCGCGCTGGGCGATCAGCGCCAACGGCTGCGGATCGTGAATGACCACGAAATCCTCATCGAATTGCATGCGGCGCCGGTTTTCTTCATTCGTGGCCAGAAACGTATCGAACCAGTCTGCCGCGCCCTCATAAGGAGCGCCGTGCAGGGCGTTGTGAAATGCCTTGGTGATATGAAAGAATTTCTCGCCCCCGGTGATCACTTCCCAGCGCGTGGGCACATTGACTTCTTCCATCAGTGGAACGAGCCGGTTCAGGATTTCGGCCACGCCTCCGCCCACCGCCGTGGAATTGACCATCTTTGCGTGGCGTCCGGCCAGGCGGCGTGCCAACTCCCGCAGTTCAGTGATTTCAGGCTCACCGACAATCGCGGCATAATCCTGCAGGACCGGCAGAACCGGTTTGGCAACTTCAGTTGTGCTCATCGGCCTTCCTGCGGCTCGAGGATGGCCAGAATGTCTTGGCGCAGATCGTCGAGGGTATCGTTATAAAAGTCGATGCGATTGAGCCGGGCGGCCAGCCATGGATGGTTCAGGCTGTGCTCGATCCAATAGGAGAAATCGTTCGTCTTGAGTTGCAGCCGCAATCGCGAATTGATGAAGTGATAGTGCAGCGACTGATGTCCGAGATGGCGTATCCCTTCGGCCAATTCCGCCAGCGTCCAGGCCGGCGATCCCGATGGCACCGTCACTTCTCTTGCTTCGCAAAAATAAAAAGCCTCGAAGGCCCGGCGCTCCGCCGCTTGCGGATGCTCCTTCAAATAATCGCGGACAATCTGCACCAGAATGCCGCGCAAATCCTCGAGTGACACGATCTCCCGCAGGTCCACGATGGCCAACTTTTCCGCCAGAGCCGCTTCATTGCAGGCGGTCAGCGCCCACTGCGCAAAATCGCTGGAAAACGAGGTGTAATGATGCGCTTCCAGGCTTTGAAACGTATGATAGAAGATGGACTCCCGAGGGCCAATCTGCAAACTGTTGGCCAATTCCCCGAGCGTCTGCACCGGTTGCGCTCCGATTCGGATCAGATAAGAGGCCGCCATGAACTGAAACGGTTGTTCGGCGCGCTTCGCCTCGAGCGACACCGTCATTGTGCTGGAAATGGGCCTACCCTCCCCGCATGAAATAGTTCATCACACGTCCCAAACACGGTTCTACCACTGAGATGCAGCACATGGCCTAACAGACATCCTCGATTACCGAATGCTCACGCGGATAATTCGCGGCCAATCCTGCGAGCTAACCGCTTCCAACCCAGGGTGTTGGGTCCAAGCTGCGGCCGAACTGCGCGGGAAAAGAGAGCAGGGTAGGCCATTCTAACCCGTTCTGTTAGATTCTCCATGGCAAGTCCAACAAAAAAGGCGAATACGACGACGAACCCCCTGCGCAATCTGATCTTCTGGCTCTCGACAAAGAAAAGGGTGACCCAGGGGATCGCCCGCCTGGGCATGAGATATGGCTTCGCTCGGAGATTCATCGCCGGGGAGACGCTCGACGAAGCGCTCCAGGCGATCGCCCCGTTTTCTCAGGCCCGTCAGCCGGTCATCCTGAACCACCTGGGCGAAAACGTCGCTACGCGAGACGAGGCGCGAAACGCGCGCGATAGTTATGTTCAAATCCTCCGCTCGCTGCGCCAAGCCGGCATCGACGGCAATATCGCCGTCAAACTAACGCAGCTCGGGCTCGATCTCGATCCGCCCTTGTGTCTTTCTCTCACCCGTGAGATTGCCGCTGCGGCCGCGGCCATGCGGAACAGTATAGAGATCGACATGGAGGGCTCCGCATACACGGAAGCCACATTGCGAATTGTGGAAACGGTACAAGCAGAACAAGGGAATGCCGGCGTTGCCGTACAGGCATATCTCTTTCGCAGCCAAGCCGACCTGGAGAGACTGGCGCCATTGAAACCGAAGATACGTTTAGTCAAAGGGGCCTATCGGGAATCGACATTCATGGCGTTCCAGAGAAAGAGCGAAGTGGACGCCAATTACCGCAAGCTTCTCGATCAGATGTTTGATCAGCTCCTCCTGCCAAGCGGCGCAGGCCTCCGTGTGGCCATCGCCACGCACGACCCGGCGCTCATCGATTACGCTTGCGCAAGAATCCGGCGCCTCCGCTTGATGCCCCATCAATACGAATTCCAGATGTTGCTGGGAATCCGGCGCGACTTGCAGCAGAACGTTATCTCCCAGGGCCATCCCTTCCGCGTTTACGTTCCTTTTGGCGAAGCCTGGGTGCCTTACTTCATGCGGCGGCTTTCTGAGCGGCCCGCGAATATATCCTTCGTCCTGCGAACCCTGCTCGCGGAAAGCAAGAAGACGAACTCCAATTAACCGTGGATGGCTCAGAATGCGGCTTCTTCGGGCGGAGCCTGCGCGCCCCGGGCGTCATCGTTAAATATAGGGGAGACCTTGAATCGTAGCCCGGAGTCGTGTATCAATATGCCGCAATCAAAGCGCCTGTGCGCATCGCCCAAAAGGGCCCGAGGACTTCCGATGAAAAATTTGGTGTGGCTTTTCATACCTGCCTTGCTATCCGTAATTGCCATCGCCGCCGAGCCTCCGCAGCAAGCTGCGGTGGATTATCCAGCCTGGGCTTACCCCAAGGCGGACGCGACTCCGCCCGCGGGCGCCGAGGCCAGCGGACCGGTCAAAGTGCCGGGCAGCGCGAAGAGCTACACGCAAAAAGAAATCGATGACTTGGCCAATCCGCCCGATTGGTTCCCGGATGAGCATGGGACTGCGCCGCAGATCGTTCGCAGCGGCGCCTCGGACAAAGGCTTTGCCTGCGGCTCGTGCCATCTTTTTGCCGGATATGGTCATCCCGAATCGGCCAATCTCGTGGGCCTTTCCGCCGATTTCATCGTGGAGCAGATGGCCGACTTCAAGAGCGGCGACAGAATCGATCCCGCCCGCATGAACGCGATCAGTCAGGCCACCTCGGATGACGACGCCAAGGCAGCCGCCGACTATTTCTCATCGCTGAAGCCCACTGTCTGGGTCAAAGTCATGGAAGCCGATATGGTGCCGAAGTCGTGGGTGAACGCTGCGCGCATGCGCCTTCCTCTCCCCGGCGGGGGCATGGAACCCCTGGGTAACCGCATTATCGAACTGCCGCAAGACCCCGCGCTCGCCACCGCGCGCGATCCCAAGTCTGGGTTCATCGCTTACGTTCCGCCCGGCAGCGTTGCCAAAGGCGAAATGCTGGCCTCCACCGGCGGCGGCAAGACAATTTCCTGCACCGTGTGTCACGGCGATGGCCTGAAAGGTTTCGGCAATATACCCGAGCTTGCGGGGCAACATCCCATTTACATCGCCCGGCAGCTCTACAACTTCAAGGCCGGAACAAGCAAATCAGCCGCCGCGCAGCAGATGCAGAATGTTGTCGCGAATTTAACGCCGGATGACATTTTGGCCTTGGCTGCCTACGCAGCGTCCCAGGCCCCGTAAGCAGCCGGTACTCCACACCAGGCAGGCGCAGCTTCTTTACGATTCCGGGCGTGCTGCTCGATCCGTTTCCGCACCCGCTCGCGACGTAAAATTGTTGTTAAGACAAGGATTTATTGACACACCGGGATGTATTCTTGTGTCCTGAAATCGTGGCTTTATTGAGGAGAAAGTCTAAATGAAAAAATTCATAATCGCCTTGATCGCCTCGGCATCGCTTCTGACGGCCCTTTGGGCGGCCCTTTCAACAGTAAGTTTGGCCGCTCAGAAGCCCCAGACGTTTAGCGGTGAAATCATGGATCAGCAGTGCGCCTTGCTGGGAGGACATTCGGCCATGATGAATCAGGGCGAAAGCGGTAAAGACTGCGCCAACCGGTGCGTGAGCATTGGCGGTAAGTATGTCTTGTTCGATAGCTCCAATAAGGCCGTGTATCAACTGGATGACCAGAAAAAGGCCCAGCCCTTCGCTGGGGCCAAGGTCAAGATTACGGGAACTTACGACACTTCCAACAAGACAATCCACGTCGCCAACATCCAGGCGGGTTCTTAGTCCCGGGCCGCTTCTTAGTCACTTTGCTGTAAGCTCTTACGCTTGGCGCGACAGGGGAAAGGTGCGACGCACGCGCGGCGCGGCAACATGCGGGCCCTGATCAGTCTCAGAAATTTGCTCCTGGTCGCGCTGATATGCGCCAGCGGCTGGATCGTCATGGAAGCGGTACCCTCAGGAGCGCCTTCGGGAACACCGCTAGGAACATCGGACCTTTCGCAGCCGCCACCGGCACAAGCCGTTTTTTCTCCCGCGCACGGCAGCGTGCCAGCCGCCATTAGCGATTTCTTGAACCGGCATCCCGCTCAGCCCGCGCAGCCCATCGCCTTCCCGCACAACGTGCATCTCGCCCGAGGATTGCCATGCGAGGTTTGCCACACCGGCGTGGATCAAGGACCCGATGCGGCCATTCCCAGCGTGAAGTTCTGCATGAGTTGTCATCTGGTCATCGCCAGAGACCGGCCCGAAATCAGGAAAATGGCCGCCTACCAGGCGCGCGGCGAAGATATTCCTTGGGTGCGCGTTTACAGCTACAGCGCCTCCGCCCACGTCCGGTTCAACCATGCACCGCACATACGAGCCGGCATCGCATGCTCGAGCTGCCATGGCGATCTGCTGCAGCAAAGCACGGCTGTGCGCGCCGTGGATCTGAAGATGGGCTATTGCCTTGGCTGCCATACGCAGCGCAAGGTATCGATCGATTGCACGACGTGCCACTACTGAGACGACGATCCGGTCAACAAAGTCGTCCCGAGCGAACAACGTGAGCGAGGGATCTCTCGGGAGCTTTCGCTGGCTAAAAATCGTCGAGGATGATGAAAGTGCGAGCTGAGCGTCACCGGAAAGATAGGAAACATGCAGCGCCGTAACTTTCTCAAGATTTCGGCCCTCTCGGGCGCCGTGTCGGCTCTCCAGTCCTGCGGCAGCCCCGAGCAGCAGCTCATCCGTTTCATTCCCGACGAAGATCTCGTTCCCGGAATCGCCGTCTGGAAACCGAGCGTGTGCACGCTCTGTTCCGCCGGCTGCGGGACGCTCGTGCGCGTAATGGAGGGCGATGCCGAAGTCGTGCGTAAGGGCCGCACCGGACTGATCAAGATGGGCCTGGCAAAAAAGCTGGAAGGCAATCCGGAACACCCGGTCAACCGCGGCAAACTCTGCGCCCGAGGCCATGCCGCGCTTCAAGTACTCTATCATCCGGACCGCCTCGCCAATCCGCTCAAGCGCCGGGGGCCCCGCGGCTCCGCCGATTTCCAAGTAGTGAGTTGGGAGGATGCTCTCGCCGAACTGACCTCGCATCTGTCCGAGCTTCCATCGCCAGGCAATGTCCGGTCTTCGGACTCCAGTGGAGTCCACCGGGCTGTAGAAACCGGACCCGCGCCGCTCGCCTTCCTGACCCGCCCCTTGCGCGGCCAGCGACGCGAACTCATCGAGCGCTTCCTCAAGGCATTCGGCGCCCCGCCGTCCATAGCCTACGAGCCCTTGGAGGAAGCCGTCTTGCGCCAGGCCAATCTCCTGAGTTTCGGTTCGGCCGCGCTTCCTACATTCGACC
The DNA here is from genome assembly GCA_003223315.1 of Acidobacteriota bacterium. Taxonomy (GTDB): domain Bacteria; phylum Acidobacteriota; class Terriglobia; order Acidiferrales; family UBA7541; genus Palsa-189. Next base: position 8,803 of record QHYR01000234.1, read on the forward strand.
TCGCACGTGCCGATTACTTGATCTCTTTCGGCGCCGATCTTCTCGGCACTTGGAATTCGCCCGTTGCGCAGTCGATTGGCTACGGCGAAATGCGTCAAGGCCGGCCCGGACGCCGCGGCAAATTCGTGCAAGTGGAATCGCGCATGTCGCAGACCGGCGCAAATGCCGACGAATGGATTCCCTGCCACCCGGGTAGGGAGGGCGTGTTGGCGCTGGGCATGGCTCACGTCATCGTGAGCGACAAGCTTCGTGCGCGTGACGCGCGCCCCCGCCCGGCTGCGCTTATCGCGGGCTGGTCCGAAGGCCTGCCGGATTACGTGCCGGAGAGCGTGGCGAAGCAGACGGGCGTTAGCGCCGAGACAATAACGCGCCTCGCGCACGAAATCGCCGCCGCCGAATCGAGCGCCGTCGTCATTGCTGGCGCGCCTCTCGCCCAAACCAACGGCATGTTCAACGCGCTCGCCGTCAATGCGCTCCAGGCATTGCTCGAAAGCAGCCGCGCCGAGCCGCCGATACTCAGCTTCACGCCCCAGCCGCCCATCGGGGCCACCGTGCCTGCTTCCGCCGCCACTCCAGCAAGCTTCTCGACTCTGAACTCTCTCGCGCAGGCCATTCTGAACGATCAGCCTCATGCTCCTAAAGTTCTGTTCCTCTACGACGTCAATCCCGTTTTCGGAGCGCCCGCCAGCCTCCAGTTCCGCGAAGCGCTCGCGAAAGTTCCTTATATCGTCAGCTTCGGCAGCTTCATCGACGAGACCAGCGCCTTTGCCGATCTGATCCTTCCCGACCACGCGCCGCTCGAATCCTGGGTGGATGATGTCGCTGAATCCGGGACCACGCAGAGTGTCGTCAGCCTCGCGCCTCCGGCCGTCCATCCGCTGCACAATACGCGCGCCATGCCCGACGTTTTGCTTGAGGTCGCGCAGCGGCTCGGCGGTCCCGTAGCCGCAGCTTTGCCTTGGAACTCTTATGACGCCATGTTGCGGGCGGCTTATGTGCCCCTGCGCCAGCATTCCAGCTCCACCGCCACTCAATCCGAGGACGATTTCTGGAGCAAGATCACGGCCCAGGGAGGCTGGTGGAGCACGCCAAGGGCGCCTCGCGCAGAAGCGGTATTCGCCGTGCCCGCGCATGCGCCGGCGAAATTGGCCGAACCTGAATTCGACGGCCCCGCGAGGGAATTTCCGTTTTACTTCACGCCTTTTCCCTCGCAATCTTTTCGCGATGGTTCGTTGGCACATCTTCCCTGGCTCCAGGAGATGCCTGACGTGATCACCACTGCCATGTGGTCGAGTTGGGTGGAGATCAATCCCAAGACAGCTGCGCAGTTGCATATCGCGACCGGAGATCTCGTCGAAATCACTTCGCAGCACGGAAGCGTCCGCGCTCCCGCGATTCTCTCGCCGGGGATCGCTGCCGATGTCGTGGCCATGCCGATTGGACAGGGGCACGAGAAATTTAGCCGCTACGCCAGCGGCCGCGGCGCCAATCCGCTCTCCATTCTTGGCCCGCTCACGGAGCGCGAGACCGGTGCGCTGGCCTGGGCGGCCACGCGCGTCAAACTGGCCCGCATCGGTGACGCCGAGCGAGGCAAGCTGATCGTTTTCGCCGGCGGAATGAGCCGCTTCCCGGGCGAAGAGGAGCGGCGCTAAACAAAATGACTCACAAATGGGCCATGGTCATCGACCTGGACCGCTGCACCGGCTGCGAAGCCTGTGTGGTCGCCTGTCATGCCGAAAATAATATCGGCACCGCTGGCCCCGACCAGGCCGCCCGCGGCCGAGCCAAGCACT
>QHYR01000268.1 GCA_003223315.1 Acidobacteriota bacterium
GCCGTTTGAAGGAGCCGCTTACTTCACCCCGGAGGGTGAGACCAAACGGCAAGCCGTGAACAAATTTATCCGCACGGCCGGTGCCTATGATGGCGTGATCGACTTCGACGTTACGGTGCGCGACCCCAATCACCCGACGCAGCTCCAGCCGATGTATGACAGCGGCGACCATTTGCACCCGAACGATGCCGGATACAAAGCGATGGCCGATACGATCGACCTGTCGCTGTTCAAAAAGCGCTGACCGGCCGTTTTACCTGCGCAAATTGGCACGGGGGCGTGGAGCTATCGGCCCAGAGACACCCTAAGCCGAAGAAAATTTCGACCACGGGCGCGGCAACGGCCGACCTTCGAGTTGCGAGCCGGGAAAAGAAATGCCGGTCTTTGCCTCTTTAATGATGTACGTACATGCCGTTCAGCGGCCGTAAACCAGCAGCCGGAACGTTCCCGGAATAGTGGGCCGCTGCGGATTAGGCCGTTCTTTAGTGGGAGCAGGAGCCGGGCCGAAATCTGACGTTGTCAGAAAAACATTATGGGTCTTGGGGTCAACCGCCATCGTCTTGGCCCCGTATTCCGTCGTCACAGTTTCGACTTCACTGAACTTGTCCGGGGAATCTTCATGATAGATGTGAAGCTTGCCCTCGCGCGTCGAAACGTAGAGCATGCCCGTCTCCGGCTCGAACACGTTGGCATCGACGCCGGCGCTGATGGGGAACGATTGGATTACTTTCCCGTTATCCGCATCCATGATCACCAGCATCTGCGGTCCGCGGCCGGATGAAAAAAGTCGGCGATGCTGGCGGTCCATGGCCATGGCTACAGGCGTTCCCGCCGGCGCGACCGGCCAGCGTGCCTTGATGGTGAGCGTCTTCGTGTCGATGGCTACGACATCGTTCTTCTCTTCGTTGTTGTCGTAAATCATCCCCTTGCCATCGGCGACCGGGAATTCCACCGCGCCGACCAAGTCTATGGCCTTGACTACGGTTCCCTTGGCGGGATCGATGACCGTCGCGTTCTTGCTGTTGCCGTTAAAGGTAAAGATGAGCTTCGACGCAGGATCGTAAACAATGGAGTCCGTGTCCGGATAACTCTTGACCTCGCCAGTGATTTTGAAGGTCTTCGGATCAAAAATGAATACCTTCTGTGCATCGCCATCGGTGATGAATCCCTTGCCGAGATCTCTCACAAGGATTACGCCGTGGCATCGCTGAAAGCCGGAAATGGTGCCCACGACCTCATAACTATCCGCATCGAGCACTTTAACCTCGGTACCATGCGAGAGGTAGACTCGGCGCGCAGGGGCATCGAAGGTAATATAGTCGAAATACTCCCCGCCACCCGGGGCCGCGCTGAGAGGGATTTTCTTAATCAAGTGATAATTCGCCGCCGGAGGGCTTGCCAAGGCCAGCACCCCGAGAACCAAAAAAGACACGATAACCGCAAAATGGACGAGACGAATTTTCATGAAGCCTCCTCTGATCGGCTGCGGGACCTGGTGCTGCCAGAGACCCCGGCCGTGTCCCCAGCAGCCATGTTAGCGCGACGGATTATACCGTAAAGCCGCACGAGCGGAAGTCCGCCTCGAATAAAGATTGGGCGAAGGTGTTCCGCGCGTGATGGTAGATGAGTCTTCCATATGGTGTGCCTGCGATTCTTCGACTGAACTGATTGCGTCTCTCTAAACGGAGTTTCTAGTTGCGTAAAAAGGAGATTCTCGTTTCGTCGCTCGAAACTACGGGCTAGCAGATCAAATGAGTTTGCTTCCCCTTGAGTTATTCTTTGCCAGGAAACAGAAACATACTCACGCCAAGCGCAAGAACCATTGCGGAGACGACGCGCCGGAACAGTGGCTCGGGAATTCGCCGGAGCAAGCGTTCGCCTGTAAGCGTTCCAACAACAACACCCAGGATCATCAAAGAAAGCACCGGCCAGAGGCCAAGGACCTGCTTTCCTTGAGTTGCTGCGTAAACCGGTATTCGCGCGACGTCCACAATCAAGGCAATTGCCGTTGCAGTGGCCACAAAAGACTTTCTCGAGATGCGCACTCCTAACATGGCTGCTGAGCGGATGCCGCCTTGATTGCCAACGAGTCCGCCGAAAGCTCCTGACAGTGCACCAGCAATCCAAGCCGCCACACCTTCGAAGCGCAGCCGTTTGGATAAACCTGTTATGCCCATTATTCCTGCGAACACCAAGAGAGCGCCCAAAATGTAGCCAAGTACGGAATTGTCAAAACGGGCGTGAAGGAGCGCCCCCGCCAGGCCCGCGCCCGCGCTGGCAATTCCGAAACTCAAAAGCACACGCTTCTCAACGTGTTCCCGAATCAGTACGAAACGAACCGCCGTGCCGATGAAATGCGGGATAGACACAACCGCCACCGCCAGCTTTGTTCCAATTTGTATGGCCAGCAACGGCGTAAGAATGCTACCGATGCCAAACCCTGCTATGGAAGCAATGCCTCCGGCGAGCATCGCTCCCAATGTGACCAGAAGACGAAACAGCCCGCCTTGCGTCTGAGCTAACATGAATGGGAGGAGCACTATTTTGAGCCGACGAGGCGGGGAGAAACCTCGGTACCGGCGCGGAGTTGATCACCGCCGCGGGCTGCAATCTCGTCTCCCTCGCGCAAATCCGTGCAACAAAGGATATCGCGTGCCCGGGATTCGCTTATATCCTTAGGTGCCGCAATTGTTGGACCATGCCTAGTCCAAAATTGGGTCCTTTGCGGGCATGGTATAGAACGTACCTGGGAATCAGTGCTGATAATAGGTCCTGCTCGCCATTCGGTGTTTCTTGAACCATTCCATCACGATGCCGGCCTTGGATGCCGAACAACGATCTAACAATATGCCTGCTCTTCTGATGATGTCAAAAGGTCTTGGCGCGGGGCATGCTTAAGGCGCCGTTCCTTACCGTTGAGCTATAATTTCAGCGTATATGCCTGGATTCCTGAGCAATTTGTTGCGGCTGCTGCGAGAGCGGCGCGGCACAGATATGGATTTCCTGTGCCATCATCTGCTCTCCGAGCGGGGCGAAGCTTCCCAAACCGTGCTGGCCCAAGAAATCATTAAAGCGTATACGGCCATGAACGCAGGGGAGCGGCGCAAATTTTTTGAAATGCTTTGCCGAAAATTTGGGCCCGACGAAACCGCTGTGCTTGGCGCGGCAGCGGCCTACAAGCGGACGCCGGACGCCGCGAATCTCGCAGCCCTTTCCGCCGCTGTGGAACCGCCACGCCAGGAGCTCTTGCGGCGGATCAATACAGCCACGCGGGGCACCGAGACGCTGGTGGCTTTGCGCGGGCATCTGCTGGAATTAGCAACCGAGGGCACGGATTTCCAGCCGCTCGACGCCGACCTCAAGCATCTTTTCAGATCCTGGTTCAATCGCGGTTTCTTGCGCATGGAACGGATCACCTGGCATACCTCGGCTTTGACGTTGGAAAAACTCATGGCTTACGAGTCCGTGCATGAGATCAACGGCTGGCCGGACTTGCGCCGCCGTCTGGAAGCGGACCGGAGATGCTATGCGTTTTTCCATCCAACGCTGATCGACGAGCCGATCATCTTTGTGGAAGTGGCCTTGTCGAAGGGGCTGACCGGTGATCTGGGATCCTTGCTGGATATCCGCGCGCCGGTGCTTCCGCCGGAACAGGCCGATACGGCAATCTTCTATTCCATCAACAATTGCCTGAAGGGCCTGCGCGGCATTGCCTTTGGGAGTTTCCTGATCAAACAGGTGGTGACCGATCTTGCCGCGGAATTTCCGAATATCAAGACCTACGCCACGCTTTCGCCGCTCCCCTACTTAGCGCGAGCATTACAGGATCAGGCCAACGAAGACGGGTTCACACGCGAGCGCCTGTCGCACCTGCTGAGCGATTATGCCCACACCTTGGCGGCCGCGGATGGGAAGCACGATCCCATAGAGGCTTTGTTGAGCATGCTCAAGCAGCCGGTAGCGAACCGGGCAGCCCTGGCGAAACCTCTGGAGCGCATCGCGCTCGCCTACCTCACCCAAGTGCATCAGAACGGAAGGCTCTATGATCCGGTGGCCACGTTTCATCTTTCCAATGGCGCACGCCTGCAGCGCATCCACGCGTTTGGAAACTTGCGGCCCTATGGCTTGAAAGCTTCGTTCGGGCTCACCGCCAATTACCTGTATGTTCCTGCGGAACTGGAAGAGAACCATGAGCGTTTTGTGCGTGAAGGCGCAATTCGAGTCTCCGGCGACTTGGAGCGGGAGTACAAGGCCGTGGCAGAAGCCTGGCGTGGCGAGCGATACAAACATAAAAGGCCGTAACGCAACCGTATCCGGGTTAGGGAGTGAGAACTGCGGCCTAGCCTTAGGTTTTCGGGCGGAGCCGAGCAAGTTGCGATGCGTTCTGGCGCCCATCCACCAGGCAATGCCCGGGTGAGGCGCGGCCGGGCCCAGGCGCTGCGAGGGCCGGGCGCGAGCAGGCACGAGGGGAGGGGCGAACCTAGAAGTCTAAGTGCACGCCGAATTTGATGACTCGCCCCGGCAAAATGCTCGTGGCGTTCCGCCACGCGCCGGGCGTCCCGGGCGCCGACGTATTGTATGCCGTGCCGACGGTTAGGATCGGATTGGCATTGAATATATTGTAGAAATCCGCGGTCGGTTCGATCTTCCATCGCTCTGTAATCGAGAAATCCCGAGCCAGGCGGAAATCGAGTTGATTATCGCGGCCAAAGGGAAAGACGGTTTGTGGCGTTACTACCTCTGCCTTGCACAAGGTACAGCCATTCAGAGTATTGTGACCAGGTGCGGGATTTATGAACGAAACGTCGGTGCTCCTGAAGGAGTAAGTCCCCTGGAGCGGGATCGAGGGCAGGTTTTGCTCATTGGCGCTCAGCCTGATCTTCCACCAGGGCAGCGTATAGACCGCGATCATCTTGAACTGAAGATTTTGATACCACGGCGGATTGATGTAGCAGGGAGCGGCATCGTTTACGAGTGGATTGATGTTTCCCTGTACGTTGCTAACATTTGTGGCGTTGTTGTTGCTGAATTCGAGAATGGAAGAAGCGCCAGGCGAAGGATTCGAAACCCAAAATAAATCTTCCGGCGAATTCACCTGGACGCAGTAGTTGGTAACCTCATGGCCTGCGGTAACGCCGCCCTGCAGGATCAGCCCATGAAAGCGGGCATTCACGGTAGCGTCAATTCCGGTGTAGACGTCCGACTCTTTGCCGAAGGCGGAGGCTTTCTGTACGAGATACGTGGCTAGGCCGCGATACTGAAGCTGGGGATCATAGAGATTGCAGAGCTGTGTTCCGCCAAATCCCGGATAAGCGGTGCTGGCGGGCGGCGTCACGCAGTATTGGTCATATCCTGTCGCAGGGATGGCGGTGTTCTGCGCCACGGTCAGATTGCCGAACCAGGTCCGGTAATAGCCGATGCTTACGGCCACGTTCCTGACGACTTCCTGCTGGACGGAGGCGGACAACATCCAGTCGTAGGGACGATTTTGAAAACCATGTGTCACATTGTTGGCGTATGTCACGTTGGCAGTCGAGGGAGCGTTTGGGTTGGGGTAGAAGCCCGCTGTGTTGGCGGTGCCTGAGGCGCAATTGGCCCCTGTCTTGGAGTTGCACGGGAGCGCTCCAGGCTGAGTGCTGGTGCCGCTTCCAGCCCCCGAGGTAAAGTCCGCGCCATCAATCGAGGGATTGAATGTACCGCTGTAATCCGTCCAACTCCGCGTGGTGGTGCTGGCCAGTTCGTTTACGGGATTGGTCAGCAGGGTGATATTCGACCCTGTGCTCAGCCCTTCGGTGAGCACTCCTCTTGAGATCGAGACCTTGAGGGCTGTCTTGCCATTGCCAAACACATCGTAGGCCACGCCAACCCGGGGATTGAGGTCTTTCCAGTCCGCGGCGCTGTGCACGGCGTCAAAACTCTTGGCAGCGAGGCCGTACTGAGGCTGCGCCGGCTCGGTTTGCGCCGGATCCTTTCCTTGGAACCAATCGAAACGCAAGCCCAGGTTCAACGTCAACCGCTTGATCCTCCACTGGTCCTGCGCAAAAAGAGCGTGATCTGCTTCATTCAAGGCGAAGTCAACGGGAGCCAGGAACTGTACAACCTGGCTGGGCAGCAGCGCTTGCTGGTACGTCACCTTGTTTACCTTTAGTGTTATCGGTGGGCACAGCAGGCTGTTAACCGTGGAAGGTGAAATTTGACCGGGCCCCGCCCCGATAGGACTCGCAAAACTGTTCGCAGATGGTGAGCCGTTATTCGTGTTGATCGTATGGTAGGGAACCGTCGGCAGGCCATTGCTGGGGTTGATGGAGGCCGCGGGTGTGTCTATGGCCTGGCACGACATCTGTAACTGCACGCCGTAAGGAAAACCGTTGGCGCCCGCGAGATTAGAGAATGTGGCAGCCCTGCTTCCTCTAGGCTCCATTTCGGATACCCCAAACTTGAACGAGTGCGGCCCGGTGGTGTAAGAGGCGGTGAAGTTTCCGTTCAGCTGGGTCTGTGAAGTAAGCCCGTACGTCCCGCCGGCATTCAGGGCCGTGCCGTCTGCACCGTAGGTAAAGTTGGCGCTGCTGTCGGTGACGGCAAAGCTCGTGGGCGTTTCTCCACTGCTCCTGGCGTCAATAGCGCTCACGACGGCTGTCACACCGGCCCACAAGACCAGTTTATTGCTCGCCGGGAACGTCCAAGTGGCCTGATTGCGCCAATCGTGCACGTACCAGTGGTGCGTGGTGGCCTCGGGAGCCAGCAGGCCCGAACTGATGGTGTAGTAACAGTTGCAATTTCTCTCCTGAATGAAGTTCTCGGTGAACTGGTTTCGCTTGGTAGCCTGCCAGGTTAATCGCAAGCCGACGTCGGTATAGGTATTGACATCGTAAGCCGGGCGGCTGGGATCGGCCGCGTAATAAAGGTTATTGGGGAAAGGAGCGGCTTCATTGGCGTCATAGAAGAAATTGGCTCCTGCCTGATTGGAAGAGCTGATCCAATGCCTCGCGTCCGCGAAGAACCACAGCTTATCTTTTTTGATCGGGCCGCCGACCCCTCCAGCTACCTCATAGAGGCTGCGGATCGTAGATGGGGAAGGAACACCGAGACCCTGAAGCGCCGGCGTCACGTTGCCTGACTGCAAAGCTTTGTTACCGAAATCGGCCTGAAAGGATCCGTGTAAAGCGTTGCCGCCGTTCTTCGGAATGATGTTGACGTGGCCGCCGTTGTTCCAATCCTCGGCCGTGTACCCGCCCGTTTCCATCTGGACTTCCTGCGTGGCCGTGGGGTTGTTGCTAGAGAGTTGATTGCTTCCGCCGCCGGTCATCGCCCCGTAGTACATGCCATCCCGCAATTGCGTAAAGTCAACTGGAGCGCTCCCATGGATACGGAAGCCCTGACTCTGCTCGCCTTTCAAGCCTCCCACGTCCTGACTTGCGGCCGGGGCGATAGCTCCTGGGAGCAGTGCGGGATAATCGGCAGCGCTCTTGCCTATCGGCAGCGCCTCGAGAATGGTATTGCTGATGACTCTTTGGACTACCGAGTCTTGTGTGTCGAGGACCGGGGCCTCGGTGGTGACGGTAACTGTTTGCGTCACGGAGCCCGGGGTCAGGCTGAAATTCACGGTGGCCGTGAAACCCGTGGTGATTTCTATGCCCTCGCGCTTCGACGCGCTGAAGCCGGTTTGCCTGGCCGTCACCGTGTAAACGCCGGGCGGCAAATTTACAATTCTGTACAGGCCGTCATCTCCGGTGACCGTTTGCCGGGCCTCTTCGATCAGCGCCGGACTGGTCACTTCAACCTTCGCGCCCGCGACTTTAGCCCCCGAGGAATCGTCCACTTCGCCTGCGATGACGCCCGAATTTGTACCCGCCTGCCCCCATGCAGACGTTCCCGCAAGCAGGCAAACCACCAGGAGATGCCCGAACATAAGGCTCTTTCTCATGATTACCCTCCGGTTACGAAGCAAGTTCCGAAAAACAACGGAAATGTTAGGGCAGAGCGTATAACCGCATGTGAGTAAATGTCAATCTGGAGGCGGCCCGAAGAGCACTCCATTTTGCCGATCTCGTCGATCACGATGAGATCTACCTTCCGGCGAGCCGGTTCTGGTAGAGCCAATCCTTCAAGTCTCTCGAGATTGACGCCGCGCCGCCCCACGGGAAGCGGATCATTGCCACGCCAGGGATTAGTTGACAAGGGTTTCGACATTTGCGTCGTATTTGAAACGGCGATTTTATCGTCATGCCGCTCGGACGCGATGCTTCTTCCCCAGGTTCAACTACTTCCAGTTTCGTGCACCACTTGTAGAGGCATCGCCGCGTAACGCCCAGCTCCCGCGCCAATTCCCTCACATCCTCGCAGTTCCTCAGGCGCTCGACGGCCATTCGCTGAAATCTCCGGGAGTATCGCTTCCTCTTCACTGTGCTTCCTTTCCCGGAAACTGGGCCCATTTCTGTGTGTCAGTTCAAGGGTTCCCTCCAGTTTCCACTTTGTTCCTCGATTTATTCCCAATTCTGATCGGCCTCGCATTATTGATGGTACTTGTCATGTGGGTGACGGGAGGAAAGAAGCCACAGTCCTCTACGAAAGACAGCGCGCCCCAGATCCCTGATAGCGCAGGTAGATGGCACGCCATACACGCGGAAGGCCCCTGGTCCAAAATCAGGAAGCCGAATTCGCCTCGGTCTTCTATATCAGGCCGATTATGCTCGTTCGTTGTCTCTTGAATTGACTGACTTGCGGAAAAGAGGCTTCGCGTTTGTAGGGTGTTTTACCTAGTTCAAAAGACGTATTCACCTGTATTTACCTAAACGCCAGACAAGCCTATACATGGGCAATCGATATGACAGAAAGGACCGCGCGGCGCCCGGCCCCGAACCTAAGGGTTGGCGGTCGTTCGAAAACGTCTGTGCCCGGTAGGCTCAGGTGAGCGTCGGTTACAATGGGGGCAGGGCCAGGATATTGATTGTCGGGGAGGAACCATCGGCCCGCGACGCGGTGCGTATTTTGCTGGGAAGCGCGGGTTGTGATTGCATTGTCGTCTCGAACGCCCAACAAGCCCTGGCGACGATTAAGCAAAAAGATTTCGATGCTGTTGTACTGGACCCGCAATCCTCGAATTCTCTAGCTGAAGAGGTCACTTCGAGGATCAGCGAAATTCACCCGAATCTCTTGGCACGTATAGTAGTTATCACCGATAAGGACAGCGACCCAGAGACGCGGGATCTGGTGGAGCGCTACTCGTTATTCCATGTCCAACGGCAGTTCCTGGATCTGAAATCGTTGTTGCGTCCCGAGGCGGTGTCTCAGCAGGTTACGCACGTGGCGCAACTCATCTTTGATAGCTCCCGGGACCCGCTTCAAGCCGGGGTGCGGAGTTCGCTCGTTCGGAGTCGACGCCTGCTCTGTGCATCCGGGAGCCTACGGGTGGATCTTTGGATTGAGCCTCAAGCAGACTCTGATCGCATGGCGGTTATGGGACAGATTCTGGATGCGGCCAAGCCAGATCGTAGGTTTGATAGCGTTCCCGTAGCACTTCAGGGCTGGAAGGGTGCGGTGGCATGTGCGACTACTAACGAGTTCGGAGAGTTCCATTTGGATTTCAAGTTTGAGCCAAGCGTCACCTTGGAAATAAAAATACACCAAAATTATTTACTGACGGTTTCGTTACCGGGCCTCGAAGGGGCCACTCTGAGGAAGGCATATCCGTAACTGACCGAAGGGGAATAAGCCATGAAACCCAAGGTGTTGTGGGTCCTTCTAGTTTTCTTTTGGGTGTGGAGCAGCCCAGCCGCTGCCGACAACAGATTTATTGTCCGTGCTCCTTCCGGACTCACCTCCCTGCAGCAGGTCTGCTTGACGCTGGGTTGTAATGTAGCGGGCGGTCTTGACGGCAGTCTGGGCAAAGTTTTCCTGGTCACTACCTCTGACTTGGTTGATCCCAACGTCTTTCTGCAAACTCTCCGTAGTCAGCCGGCCATCACGAATGCAGAGCTAGACGCCCTGCTGAAGGTGATGCAACTGGGCTCTACACCAACACTCAACGGCACGGCACCGGCTAGCAGTCAAAACACCGCTACGGCGCCGCCGAGCGGTTTGTCGGATACAACTCCCGTCAACTACTTCGGAGTGACGGTCATACATGGGTACACCGCCCAGCCCGCGAGCACGATCATCCGACTGCCAGACACACAAACTGCCTACAACACCACGGGCGGAGGAACGGTAGCGGTGATTGATACGGGGGTTGATCCGTCGCATCCTGTGCTTCAAAGTGTTCTTGTACCTGGCTACGACTTTACGCGAAACACCTCATCAGGCTCTGAGCTTACGGACATAAACCAGTCCTCGATCGGCAGCGGGGCATCGCCTGTGATGGTGAACCAGGAAAGCGCCGCGATTCTTGATCAGCAATCGGCATCCAATCTTCAACAGCCACAATACGCGGCTTTTGGTCATGGAACTATGGTGTCGGGCATCGTTCATCTTGTGGCCCCCTCAGCGCTCATCATGCCTCTGAAAGCATTCAAGGCCGATGGCACCGGCAATTTGTCGGATGTCTTGAGTGCGATCTACTTCGCCGCGCAGAACGGAGCCAGAGTCATCAATATGAGCTTCAGTCTTTCAACGTATTCCCAAGAGATGGCAACAGCCCTTAAGTTTGCTTCCCGTCGTCACGTGATTTGTGTAGCTTCGGCAGGAAACGGCGGCCGCGAGGAAATAGTCTATCCCGCAGCGCTTCCGGATGTCATGGGAGTCGCCTCCACTACAAACAATGACACCCGCTCGACATTTTCTAACTATGGTGCGGATCTGGTTTGGGTGGCGGCCCCAGGCGAAGGCATCATCACGACCTATCCGTTTGGCACCTATGGGGCAGGCTGGGGAACCTCCTTCAGCGCGCCTCTTGTCTCCGGCGCAGCCGCCCTCATGGTCGGAGCTAACATGAGTTTCAGGGAGTCTTCCGCGGAAAGTGCGTTGGCGCACGCAGTCTGGATCTCTCCTGATCTCGGCAATGGGCGTGTGGATCTTTACCAGGCGGTGAACGCGGCGCTGAGTCACGCCCCGAATCCTTAGTGACGGACGCCCGTTGTAGGCCGGCCACGCATCCGAGACAGCCTTCGAGTTCGTGAGCGGCAACGTGGCGGGTCGCGCTCCTTGGATCCTCTGCTCGCCTCCATGACCAAACGAACCGTCCTTCGTCATCCTGCCAGCCTGCGACGTGCTGTCCTTTGCGCCCACGCTAGCCCGCGGGCGCCCATGAGTGCGTGATACAGTGTAGGGCAGGGGCCGCGATCGGCCCGGGACATGGCGTCCATTCTGGAAGTGCGGAATCTTCACGTCGCGTACTTTTCGCGCACGGGTGTGGCCTCTTCCGCCATTGTGGATGTCAGTTTTAGCGTCAGGCCCGGCGAAATCCTGGGCGTGCTCGGAGAATCGGGATCGGGGAAGAGCACCCTTGCCGCATCTCTGCTGCGTCTCCTTCCAGCAAGCGGAAATATCCAGCAAGGCAGCATCCTATTCGAGGGGCGGGACGTTCTTCAGGCGGACCCGCGAGAGCTTGAGAGCATTCGCGGTAGACGTATCGCGCTGATCGATCAGGAGCCTTCGGTGGCGCTCCATCCGACGATGCGTGTCGGCGATCAGATAGGCGAGGTCCTGGCCGCCCATGAATATCTGGATAAGAAAGTCCGGCGCGAACGGGTGCGGCAGATTCTCGAAGCCCTATTTCCCGCGGAAACCGAAAGGATTTCATCCTCATATCCACATCAATTGAGCGGAGGGCAGCGGCAGCGCGTGCTTATCGCACAAGCGATTGCCTGTGGGCCGTCCATGGTCGTTGCCGATGAGCCCACGGCATCGCTCGACCCCACGACGCAGCGCGAGATTCTTTCGGTGTTTCAAAGTCTTAGGCAGAAGTTCGGGCTCGCAATAATCCTGATCACGCACAACCCCTCGCTTTTGGCAGGCCTGGCTGACCGGGTTCTCGTCCTTTATGCGGGAAGTGTCGCAGAAATTGGCCCAACGGACAGTGTGCTCTCATCGCCTCTGCATCCGTACACGCGCGCCCTATTGCGGTGTTTGCCGCCTCCTCTTTGCGGGGCCGATGAAGCCAATCGAAAGACGAAGCTGCCCGTGATCGCGGGAGACTCGCCCAACCCTGCCTGGCTGTTTCCGGGATGCCGATTCGAGCCACGCTGCAAGGATCGATTTGAGACTTGCAGAGAGCGCGAGCCGGCGGCGGTGTCGCTGAGCGAAGGACACACGGTTTCTTGTTTCAAGTTTGGCGGCTGAGCCTTTGCGTGGTGCGAGCCTATGCAACCACTCATACAGGTTGAATATCTCGTGAAACGTTACTCGAGCAGGGGGGTCCTGGGCTCGGGAGAGGTGGTGTCCGCGCTCAACGAAGTCTCATTCTCCGTCGCTCCGGGGAAGACGCTCGCACTGGTTGGCGCGTCGGGCTCGGGGAAGAGCACTCTGGCACTGTGCCTCGCATGTCTGGAGCGGTCCACCTCGGGAAGAATCTGGTTCGAAGGACGTGATATTGCGGCGCTCGACGAGAAACAGCTGCGCGCAGTGCGCCCGCAGATCCAACTCGTTTTTCAGGACCCCGCTAGTTCGCTGAATCCGCGGTTTACCGCGCTAGAAATAGTGACGGAGCCGCTGCTTGTGCAGCGGAAATGGGGGACGCGCGAAATGCACGAGCGGGCACTCGCGTTGCTGGAACGGATCGGTCTCTCGCGGGGTATGGCCAGCCGGAGAACCGGCGAATTCAGTGGTGGACAGAGGCAAAGGCTGGCCATCGCCCGTGCATTGTCACTCGCGCCGAAACTCCTGATTCTGGATGAAGCGTTGTCGTCCCTGGATTGCTCCGTGCAGGCGCAGATCGCCAATTTGCTGCTGGAGTTACAGTCATCCTTTGTGCTGACGTACCTTTTTATCACCCACGATCTGGCGATGGCCGCGCACCTTGGTGATGAAATTGCAGTGATGAATCGCGGCCGAATCGTGGAACAGGGCGTTCCAGAAAAGGTTTTGGGCGCGCCCAGCCATGAAGCCACACGCGGCCTGGTCGCAGCGACGCCGGGATCGATCGTCACGCCGCGCATGCCAGGAGGTTTGTGATGCGTTTCTTGTCGCGCCGCCTGATCCACGCGGTCCTGGTCCTGTTTGGAGTTTCGATCCTTACCTTCCTGTTCACCTCACTCGCGCCCGGGGATTACTTCGACGAAATGCGCTTGAATCCCCAGATCGCTCCCGAAACGGTCGTAGCTCTGCGTGCGCAATATCAGCTGGATCGGCCGCTGCCCGTGCGTTACGCGAGGTGGTTGAATTCTGTGGTGCACGGGGACCTCGGTTATTCGTTTTCCTATAACAGTCCCGTCGGGCCGCTCCTTTGGGTTCGCGCCCGGAACACACTCTTCCTGACGGTAACTGCTACTCTCCTGTCCTGGGGTCTTGCCTTGCCCCTCGGGGTCTGGAGCGCAGAGCGCCTCGGAGGTCTCCCGGACTCCTTGATCTCCTGGATGATGGCCGGGTTAATGGCAGTTCCCGACCTTGCGCTCGCGCTGGGCTTGCTCTTGTTCGCAGCGCGTAGCGGATGGTTTCCGACGGGTGGCTTGGCCTCCCTCGGTTTTGAGAGCCTCTCGCCGATCAATGAGTTGCGCGATCTTACACTACACATGTTCTTGCCAGTGGCCGTGCTGGTTCTGACGGCTTTGCCGCTGCTCGTCAGGCATGTGCGAGCCGCCATGGCTGGCGTGCTGCATGCTCCTTTTCTGCGAGCT
This sequence comes from Acidobacteriota bacterium, assembly GCA_003223315.1. Classification (GTDB taxonomy): domain Bacteria; phylum Acidobacteriota; class Terriglobia; order Acidiferrales; family UBA7541; genus Palsa-189. The sequence goes on from QHYR01000268.1 coordinate 13,770, forward strand.
GCCCAAGGTCACGGCATCCCGCGTCGTAGGCTTCTGTATCGATACGCGCTGCCCGCTGCGGCAAATCCGCTGATCTCTTTGTTTGGCTTCAGCATTGGCGCGCTGTTAAGCGGGTCATTGCTGGTTGAAGTCGTCATGAGCTGGCCGGGTATCGGCCCCCTTCTCGTGGAAGCAATCCTCTCGCGTGACTTGTACGTTGTAGTCGGCGGCGTTCTGCTTTCGACGCTTTTTCTGGTCGTCGGGAATTTCGTCGCCGATGTGTTCCTCTATTGGGCCGATCCCAGGATCCGCGCGGGGCCGGTCGCAAAATGATCGAACGCCGCAAACTTGCCAAATGGCTCGTCGTGCTCGTCGCGCTTCATGGCCTCATTGCCTGTGCCGGCTTTTTTGCACCTTACGATCCGGTGGAACAGGATCGCCAGCTCCCTTACGCACGGCCCATGAAGCTCCACCTTATAGACACGCAGGGCCGTGTCCATATGCGTCCGTTTTTCTACCCGCTCCGCATGCGTGAAGGCTCGTTCGATCAGTATGACGAGGACATTGCGCGTGCGATGTCCCTGAAGTTGTTCGCTGAAGGCCCCCGCTACAGATTGTTGGGCTTGCTACCGTGCCGCCTACACTTGTTTGGGGCCGCCGGCGCCCGCATCTGCTTGTTGGGCACCGATGGCTATGGCCGCGACCAACTTTCGAGGATTCTCTATGGTGGACAGGTTTCGCTATTGGCCGGTTTGCTTGGGGCCGGAATCACGCTTTCCCTCGGCTTGGGTATCGGTGCGGCAGCGGGTTATTTCGGCGGCTGGAGGGATGAAGTTCTGATGCGCCTCACGGAACCCTTCCTCGCGTTGCCGTGGCTCTACATGCTGCTTGGTCTGCGCGCGTTCTTGCCTCTCGCGGTCAGCCCGCTGGAAGCGTTCTTTCTGATCGTTATGGTCATCGGGGCGGTCGGCTGGGCGCGTCCCGCACGGCTCGTTCGAGGCGTGGTGTTAAGCGCAAAGGAGCGCGACTTTGTTCGAGCGGCGCGCGGCTTCGGCGCTCCCCATCGATACCTCTTGTGGCGGCATGTCTTGCCCGAGACTTCAAGCGTGCTTCTAACGCAGGCGGCGATTCTCATCCCGCAGTACGTGCTGGCAGAGATGACCCTCTCGTTCCTGGGGCTGGGCGTGCCGGAGCCCCTGGCGAGTTGGGGGAACCTGCTGGCCAATCTGCAGCAATACAGCGTGCTCACGTCATATTGGTGGATGTACTTGCCCGCTCTAGCAATAGTGCCCTTTTTTCTGGGCTATCTTGGCCTTGCCAGCGCCTTGCAAGAGTGGGCGGACCCGTTTAAGGTGGGAAGGGGGACGTGAAAGGAGCATGGGATGAGAAGCCGCAACGCAAGTTCACAACAGTGTTGGATGCTTTTGAACTTGCTTCTTGCACTGGCCGTGGGCCTGGCCCCCGTCGTCATTGCTCTTGCCCAGCAGCCAGCTCCTCACGAGGATCTGCTGACGCTTTCCGGCGAGGCTGGCCGCTCCGGCGGGCGCCTTGTGGTTTCACTGCGTGCAGAGCCCAAGACGTTGAACCCTGTACTTGCCACGGACGCGCCTTCGCGCGAAGTCATCGCCACCATGCGGGCCGACCTGGTTCACATCAACCGCGCGACCCAACTTACCGAAGCTGCGCTGGCGAAGTCCGTGAAGGTTTCTCCCGACGGACTTCAATATACGGTGACGTTACGGCAGGGATTGCGCTTCTCTGATGGACAGCCGTTGGACGCTGACGATGTTCTGTTCACCTTTCGCGTTTACCTTGATGAGAGCGTGCACTCGCCCCAGCGGGACCTTTTGATTGTCGGCGGTAAACCCATTACTGTCCACAAGATAGATGCGCAGACGTTGGTGTTTCAGTTCGCCACGCCCTATGGTGTGGGAGAGAGAGTATTCGATGGCTTGGCCATTTTGCCGCGGCACTTGCTGGAGAAACCGTACCAGGACGGGAAGCTCGCGCAGATAGGAACGCTATCCACGCCCGCGAATCAGTGGGCCGGGCTCGGCCCGTTTCGCCTGAAGGAGTACGTGGCGGGGCAACGATTAATTCTTGAACGCAATCCCTACTATTGGAAGACGGATACGAAGGGGCATCGCCTGCCGTATCTGGACGAGCTTGTCTTTCTATTTGTGCCGAGCTCCGATGCCCAAGTCCTGCGCTTCCAGTCGGGCGAGGCCGACGTGATCAGTGGGTTGGGTGCAGAGAATTTTTCGGTGTTGTCCCGCCAGCGGCGGGGTTACACGATGGTCGATGCAGGCCCCGGCCTCGAATATAATTTTCTATTCTTCAATTTGAATGACCTCGACGGAAAAACCGCACCTGAAGTGGCGAGGAAGCAGAAGTGGTTCCGCGAAGTGAAGTTCCGGCAGGCAGTGTCGGCCGCGGTGGACCGCGAGGCGATCGTGCGCCTGGTGTATCAAGGGCGCGGTGCAGCGCTTTGGGGTCCGGTCACTCCCGGGAACCGGCGCTGGGTCGATGCGAAGGTCGTGCATCAGCCGCGCTCGCTTGACAAGGCACGCCAGCTCCTCCGCGAAGCTGGCTTCACGTGGACCAGCGGCGCCAGCGGGGATTCGGCGCTTATAGATGCCGAAGGAAGACCTGTGGAGTTTTCGATCGTGACGAGTTCCTCCAATGCGGACCGCACGAAGATGTCGACGCTGATTCAAGACGATTTGAAACAACTGGGCATGCGCGTGCAAGTGGTGCCGCTCGAATTTCGGTCATTGATAGACCGCGTCATGCAGACGAAGGAATACGATGCCTGCGTGCTTGGGCTGGTGAGCTTCGATGCAGACCCGAACAGTGATATCAACGTCTGGCTCTCGAACGGCGGCACGCACCTCTGGAATCCTTCGCAGACACATCCGGCTACACAATGGGAAGGGGAGATCGATCGCTTAATGGAGGAGCAACTGACAGCGACAAGCTACGAACAACGGAAGAAACTCTATGACCGGGTGCAAGAGATTCTGGCGGTATTTCAGCCGATGATTTTTCTGGCGAGTCCCGACATTCTGGTGGGAGCAAAGAATACGATTGGTAACTTCCATCCCGCCGTGCTGGAACCGTATGTGCTCTGGAATGTCGAGCAACTTTATTTGCGTAATGGAGCGGGGAATAGTGGTCGATGAGTCTGTTGATGGATAGAGCGGCGAAGAAGCCGGCGGCCGCGTGGAACGATGCCCGCCTTGTCAAGGAGTGTCTGTCCGGGAGCGAAGAAGCATGGTCCCTGCTGATCGAGAAGTACGAGGCGCTCATCTACTCAATCCCTGTAAAGTACGGGCTGCCTCCACACGAGGCAGCCGACGTGTTCCAAGCAACGTGCCTGGAACTGCTCGCGCGTCTCCCGGGATTACGCGAGCCGCGTGCGCTGCCGAAATGGCTGATGCAGGTGGCACACCACCAGTGCTGCCGCTGGAAGCGGCAGAGCCGGCGGCTGATAAGCCGCGACACTCAGCCGGACTTGCCCGAACCGGAAACTCCGGCGATCGCGGAAACCCTGGTGCGGCAGACTCAGGAAGAGCAAATGCTTCGCGAAGCCATCGCCGCGTTGGCTCCCAAGTGCCGGCGGCTGATCGATCTCCTCTTTTTTGAAACACCCTCGCGCCCTTACAGTGAGGTCGCCAGCGAATTGGGCCTCGCTGTTGGCTCGATCGGCTTTACCCGCCAGAAATGCATCGGACAGCTGCGGCGGAGACTCAACGAATTGGGACTCGACTGATACCCGTGGCTCGCCAGAAGATTTCCGTCAATAAACTGCTGCCTGAATTGACGCGACTTGAAAATGATGCGGACCGCCGAAAGTTTCTTTCGCGCCACCCAATACTCGTCCGCGCAAAAGTCGTGGAACAATTGGCCCCCTTGGTCGTCGACACAATCCGGGTGGACGCCCGGCAGGCATTGCGCCTTGCACAAGCGGTGGTCTTGATCGCGCGAAAACTTCGCCGCAGAGAAGGCCTTGCACTTGCCCTGCGAGCGAAAGCAAATGCGCTCTATGCCTGCGGAGACAATCGCGCCGCTGTGGAACATCACGACCAGGCCTATGAAATCTACGCATCGCGTGGCAGTTGGAAGGAAGCGGCGCGAACCTTGAGCAACTCCGTTCAGCCGCTGATTCTTTTGGGCGAATACGATCGCGCGTTCGCCGCTTCGGAGAAAGCGCGAGAGATTTTCACTCGCTTGGGCGAGGGCAAGCGAATCGCAAGTCTCGAAAACAACGTAGGCAATATATTTCACAGACAGGATCGATTCGAGGAGGCCCTGGCACACTACGAGCGTGCCTACAGGGCGCTCGCTGGCTATCAGGAATGGGAACATGCCGCGGTAGCGCTGAGCAACATGGCGATGTGCCTGATCAGTTTGAACGATTTTCCCAGGGCTCTGGACTGTTATAAGAAAGCTCGCGAATTGTGCGTAAAGTACGACATGCCGCGACTTCGCGATCAGGCCGACTACAACATCGCCTACTTGTATTACTTCCGCGGTGAATACAGTCGGGCGATTGAAATGCTCGTTGCAACGCGACAGGCTTGTGAAGCGTCAGGCAACGCGTATCGCATGGCTCTGTGCTACTTGGACCTGTCGGACATTTATCTCGAGCTGAATCTCAGCGAGGAAGCGCGAGAAATGGCTCACGAGGGCTTCCTCCGTTTCCAGAAGCTCGGCATGGAATATGAGGCCGCGAAAACGCTGGCGAACGAGGCAATCGCGTGCGGCCAGCAGGGGAAGACGCTCCAGGCGCTCGAACGATTCGCAAAAGCCCGCGAGATGTTCGCCCGTGAAAAAAACCTCGTGTGGCCGCGGCTTCTCGATTTGTATCAGGGACTTCTGCTATTCGAGGAGGGACGTTACTTCGAAGCGCAGTGGCTTTGCGCGGGTGCGGCCGAGTTCTTTGATCAGGCAGTGTTTCCCGGCAAGTCGGTGCTCGCGCGTCTTCTGCTCGCGCGCATCGCGCTGCAAGTGGGGGATCTCGCCACAGCTGGACGCGAAGCGGACGTAGCCGTAGCAAAATTGTCTGCTGTTCAAGCGCCGCTGCTCGCTTACCAGGCACATCTCCTCCTTGGACAGATTGCATCAACCCGGGGCGATCGTTCCGCCGCCCACGCGTCCTACCAGGAGGCCCGCAACGCCCTGGAAACATTACGCACCCGCTTGCAAGGCGAGGAATTAAAGATCTCCTTCGTCAAAAACCGCCTGCAAGTTTATGAGGCGCTCGTGGACTTGTACCTAGATGGGCAAGGCGCGGAAATCTCGGCAGAGAAGACCCTCGCGTGTATCGAGGCTGCCAAATCTCACAGCATGATTGAAATGATTTTTCGGAGCGGCCAGAGTTTGCCTCTGGGCGAAGCCGGGCAATCCGAGCACGTTCGAAAGATCCGCGATTTGCGACAAGAGCTGAATTGGTATTACCACCGCATGGAGCTCGAACAACTGGGCCCCGACGAAAAGTCTCGCGAACGCATCGAGCGTCTGCACCACCAGGTGCAATCACGTGAGAGCGAGTTGTTGCGGGCGCTGCGCGAATTGCCCGCACAGGAACGCGAAAACGCCACTCTCGAACCGCCGTCCGATTTTTCAGTGGCAGAACTGCAGAGCGCTCTTCCAGAGGATACCGCGCTGATCGAATATTATTCAGCCGCAGATCGCCTGGTGGCGGCGATCGTCACGCGCGAAACCATCGAAATCACTCCGGTCACAGGCGTCTCGCGTGTCGCCCATCTATTGCATCTTCTCAGATTTCAGCTTTCGACGTTTCGTATGGGTACGTCCTACGCACAACGGTTCGAACAACCTCTTTTGCGCGCCACCCTGGCTCATTTGGGAGACCTCTACACGGAACTGATCGCGCCTCTGCGCGCCCGGCTTCGAGCGCAACACCTGGTCTTCGTGCCGCACGGAGCGCTGCACTTTCTGCCGTTTCATGCTCTGCAAAATGGCGATGAGAATCTCGGGGACGCTTACACCATCTCTTATGCTCCCAGCGCGACGGTGTTCGCTATCTGCCAGAGGAAGGCCACGAGCGAGAAACGCAGCTCCCTCGTTCTTGGAATCCCCGACGAACGCGCTCCCCAAATTCTTACCGAGGTTCAATCAGTCGCGGCCTTGCTGCCGCATGCGGAACTCTTCCTCAGCAAGCAGGCCACTGCGGAAGTCCTTCGTGAGAGAGGCCCCGAGACCGGATTACTGCATATCGCGACGCACGGCATTTACCGCCAGGATAACCCGATGTTCTCGGGCATTCGTCTGGGCGATGGCTACGTGAATTTGTACGACCTCTATCAAATGCGCTTGGGCGCAAAACTTGTGACGCTCAGCGGTTGCGCTACCGGAATGAACTTTGTCGCCGCGGGCGACGAATTGATTGGACTACAACGCGGGCTGTTCTGCGCTGGCGCAACTTCTTTGCTACTGTCACTCTGGGACGTCCACGATGGCAGCACTGCGGAGCTCATGCAAGAGTTTTATAAACGCTACATCCAAAGCAACGATATGGTAGCCTCCCTGCAAGCTGCCATGCGGGATGTGCGGCAAGAGAACCCTCATCCCTACTTCTGGGCCCCCTTCGTACTGGTCGGCAAAGTCACTCAAAATCGGCAAAGTAACTGACAAATAAAGTGTTAGTTGGTTCGCGCCTGCCTATATTTTTCCAGCCCCCAGATTCCCTTATTTAATGGGCAAGGTTTAGCTCCACCGGCCGCTGGGAAGCCGGCTTACGCAAGGCTGATGGGGGACTACAGATGAAGCACTTTACGATGGAGGATGGAATCGATTTTGTGAGCCAGGTGATTCCCGCGAGCCGGAGGCTCGCGATGGAAAAGCACCTGCAAGACGGATGCAAGCGCTGCGCGAAAACCGTTTCACGATGGCAGCGAGTGCGGCAGTGGGCGGCAGCGGAAGCGAGTTACCAGCCGCCGCAGGAGGCAGTTCGAATCGTCAAGGCGGCGTTTGCTGGATCGGAATGGGCAGTACAGCGCAAGCCGGCAAGCAGCTTGGTGGAAGTGCTCTTCGATAGTTTCCTGCAGCCCGCCCTGGAAGGTGTTCGATCGGCTGGCTCCGGAACAAGACAAATGCTCTACCGTGCAGATCCTTTTCAGATTAATTTGCAGATCGAAGTCCAGCGCGGCGAAAGGAGCGTGGTGATTACCGGACAATTGCTGGGTTTACACCACCCGGAGACCGTGGGACGTGACGTGAGGCTCATGCTTTCCAACCTGCGCGGTCGCGTCGTTCAGGCGACCACAAATCAATTCGGAGAGTTCCATGCAGAGATTGAAAACAGCGGTGACCTGGAGTTGGTGTTCCATGGCGAGCATGATAAGCCCATCGTGATCTCGCTGCGGGAGGCCCTGGGCCAGCCGCATGACGGGGAACCATCAAAGCCAATGAGATCGGGCTCAGTGTAGGAATTCTCCGGGTAGTAGAGAGGTGCAGGAAGCCGCCAGCGGTTTTGTTTAGGAGGGAAGGCACACTCGACCCTTGGCACCTGAAGGATTTCTAAAAAACCTACCAGTGGAACCGAGACCAGCGTTGCCGCCCGTATCGCCTCGCGTGAAATTGTGGAGAAGCTTTAGGGTGCAGGGCAGCCAGTCTCGTCTAAATCCTGTAACTTCTTAATGGCCTCTGCGTTGTTCTCTTTCGAAGCCACAACCAGCAGTACGCGGGCCTGATCACAATTCACAGGGACACCGTCGCCCCGCATGTCGAGATCAGCAAGCGCTACCGCCGCCTTGGTGTTTCCCGCTTGCACGGAGGACCAAAACTGTCGGGAGTGTTCGGATCTGTCTCGGAAACGTGCTCACTGATGTGCTCGCCGCACACTTTCAACAGTCAGCCCACAAAGCCCCAGAGGACTTCATCGTTTGCAGCAAGGAGGGGTCTCCCCTTCATCCAGACGTAGTCCGCAAGGATGTTCTCTACCCAATCCTGGACAGGCTGAGAATTGCTCGCACGCCCGGAGAATCTGGATTTCACACCTTCCGGCACGCGGCTGCCAGCATTCTCAATGAACGTACGGGCAATCTCAAACTCACTCAGAAGCTGTTGGGGCACTCGAGCATCAGCACGACCGCTGATGTGTATACCCACATTTCTGAGGAGACTGAGCGTGAGGCCGCCTTAACCGTGGAAGAAGCGATCTGCGGCGGTTTTGTTCCTAATCTGTTCCCAACTGGGAACAAGACCAGTAATGCGGCAGTTAACTAAACTCGGAGGTAACATCGTGCTCTGTGCAACTGAAAGAAAAAAGGGCGCTTTGAGGTTTGGCCTCACAGCGCCCGTGGTTGCGGGGGCACGATTTGAACGTGCGACCTTCGGGTTATGAGAGGTTAGGTCAAAAACCATATCTCGTTTGCCTGGTGTCGCTTCCGAAGGTACCCGCCCAGCTTTCATACTTTTACCTGTACCCAATCCTGTACCCAAAACAGCGAGGCCTGAAATCGATCCCGAATTCCACCCCTGTGACGCAGACAGCTATTGTGTAGCTGGTTGCACACCCGTCCGTTGAATAACCTCGTTTAGTATCGTATTGACTCCGAATCTAAAATCGATACTAAGTTTCCGTGGGCCGGCTAGCAGTTTAATTTGTCCATTTTGGATTAAATACCGAATTTCGGTGATCTCTGCCAACTAAACGAACGCGTGCCCGGTCAGCGAGACAGTGCCTCCTGCGACCGCCCAACCCAAAAGCACTTAGAAACGTGCCTTTCATCGTCAAACTCTATGAACGCGACTACTAGCTGCAGCTAGTACTGTGCGCGAATGGTTTCTGCGGCTTCTGTGTTGTAGTTGTTGTCGTTGTTCCTCTGTCGGCCGGTTAGTCTGATCTTGGTAACTCTCCGCCGTACTCTTGCCAGACATCGACTGCTGGGACCCGAGTGAGTTCTGCTGTGGCGCCGAAGTGGACCGATCCAAAGCTCTCTTCTGCACCCTGGACAAGATCGAAGCCACCCGTGCGTCACATGGTCCCGATGAGATTAAGAAATATGCCTCTGTGGTTATACTTCAGATCGGTCAGGTCGTCGGAGAAGTCGGTGAAATTGTAGCCGACGCCAGCCTTCACGTTCTTGCCAATGCGATGATAGATCGCGGCCAGCGCGCCGCGGCGGCGTTGACTTAGATCCGGGAGGTCAAGCATTCGCACTTCGGCCAGGCCCTCCCAGTACCTGAGGAACCGCCGGTCCACGCGCAACACCGCGAGCCGCGCGGGGTTGCTGAAGAAATTCGGGTGCACGCGATCCAGGCTTTCCTGTCCCAGGCGGTAGGCGTACTTGCCTCCGAGGGACCAATTCGCCGTGAGGTCGTAGGTGACATCGAGTGCCGCGATGTGGCTCTTCTGAAGGAACTCGGCCGCGGTGTTCTGGAATCCCACTTGATCCGTGGTCGGGACGTTATAGAAGTACGTGTACTTGGCCAGAACGTTCAGTCGGTCGTTCCGCACCGGACGGTACGCGTAGCCGACCACGGCCTCGGTGTAGCCGCCGGCATAGAACCCGCCGAGCGAGCTATCACTGACCGAGTGGTCCAGTTTGCCGATTACGCGCCAGTCGGGCGTCAGTTGGAATTTGAAGTTGTTACGGAACAGCCACATGGTCCTTTCAGTATGCGTCCGGTCGAGCTGCTCCGCGTCGTCCCGGCGATACTCGATCGCGCTCAAGAACTGAATCTTATCCCAGCCGTAGCCCATGCGGATTCCGCCCGCCTTGCGATTGGTCTCGGCGCCGGTCTGCGAGTCACGCAGCTTGCCGATCTCCGCACTGCCGCTGAAATTCCAGCGCTCTTTCGCCGTGAGGTTGATTCCCGTGGAGTGCGTGAGGCCGGTCAGCGACGCACCATTCTGGTAACGCTCCTCGACGTAGACGCTGGAGCTGTCGGAGAGCCGCGTCTTCGCGCCCGAGACCAGGCTGCCCTGGCTGCCCCGGAATAGCCGGCCGTTGTCCGTCCGCTCGTTTTCCAGCGAATAGTTCAGGTAAAGATTGGTCCGCTCGGAATAGAGAAAGCTGGTGCCGAACTTTCCGCCGGGCCCGAGTTTTCCGTCGGAAGCTTCCCCGTCGATCCGAAAGCGCTTCGTCAGGCGATAGGAGCCGCCCGCGCCGATGCGATCGTTGTGTTCACGGCCGCCGGTTGCTGCAACCGTGTCCTGGACGAAGCTATAGGCGCGCCAGGAGTCGCCGGGCTCGAACTTTACCTGCGCGACCGCGTCCGTGCGCTCGCCCTGCTCCTGGGTCAGGGGAACAACCGGCGAACGGTCCTTGCGCAGATCATTGCGCACGCCGGTGCTGACGCTCCATTTCTGGGTCAGCTTATAGCCCGCATCCAATTCCACCGCCCGGGTCTCGAGCCCCTGGTCCTCGATCCTCTGATCGCCCTTGGCCGTCAGGCTCAGGCGGCTCGTCACCGGCAACGTGAACGTGCCGCCATATTGCTGGGTGTCCTTGATGGTTGCCTGTCCCGGCGCCGAATAACCGGCGTCGAGGCTCTGCTTATAGAAAGTGAAGCGACCGTGGTGACCCTCGAAGAAGTCGCCGAGCCCGACGCTCAAGTCGGCGCGGTAGGCCCCCGCCTTCGCGCCGGTGAACGACAGGTCGTTAGGGCCCTGGAACCCGAATCCGCCATCATTGGATCGCAGCGAGGGGGAGAGGAGACCGTTGCTGCGGCCCGTCTGCACCTTGAACCAGGAATCGGTGCTCTTCCGCAAGGTCAGGTCTGCGGCGCCGAGGTTGCTGGCGGCGTCCCCCTTGTTGGAATCGGCCGTCAGGCCAAGCCGCACGTGGTCGTTGAACCAGTAATCGCCCTGACCGCCGACCGCGACTTCGTTCAGTTTGTCGAAACCTGGAGTGTACTCATAACGCACCACCACATAGGCCTCGTCACCGCTCAACCCGCTGTTGCGCACGAGCAGGCTGTCGTTAGCGGTCGACGAGAGCGGCTGGGAAAGCAGCAGCCGGCCCTGCAGGTAATCAATGTCGTAATCCGCGTTGGGCTGCAGGTTGACCACCCCCGTGACGATGCCAGAGGCCTTGTCGCGGATTTCGACGCGCACGCGCTCAGAGCCCGTCAGGATGTCCTGGTGGCGCAGGAAGTAGAGCGATCCGCCCGTCCCGCGGAATTCCTCATAGCTCGGCATCGTTCCCGGTTCGGCGGCGAATCCATCCACCGTGATCCGTCGCTCGCCGAAGCGGGTGGTGAGTTCGGACCCGTAGTGCGCGTTGGCTCCGTACAGGCCGCGGTCGACGTGGGCCAGCTCGTTATCCAGGTAGCCGACCTTGAAATTGCCCCACATCCCGTAATTCTGGCCACGGCTCGCTTTAGCGTAGAACTTGCCCAAGGTCGGCGCCATTTCTTCCACTACACCGTCGTCGCCGAACGACGGGTAATAATAGTCGGGATCGATGCGCCGGAATAACGAATCGGGCGACTTGTTTAGGAAGTTACTGAACAGGTCCTTCACCGGGCCTTCACGGGTATCCGCGCTGGCCGTCAACCGCCAGTTCTGACGCACCTTGCCGTTCACGTAGAACGCCAGCCGGCCATCCAGCGACGAATCGTAGGGCTGCGGAGCATTCTCGCCTTCCAGCAGTTTTGCCGACCCGTTCGCACTGTTCTTGGATACAGTCATGTCGGCAACACCGACGTAGAACAGGTCCGTGCGCTTTAACTCCAGATCGCGAAGATACAAAGAGCCGTTGCCCGCATCGTCGAGGACCCCGACTTCGACTGTATGCGTGCCGTTCGGAAGGATCTCCTCCGCGGCGAACTTGCCCTGCGGGTCGACCGGAATCTGGTGCCCGGCTACCCAAACCGTGTGGCCAGCCGGTATGCTGCTGCCCTGCACCTTCACCGTGCCGCTGCCGAGCGGAATCTGCTGGCGCGCCAGGTCGTTCTCGCCGTAGGCGGCCAGCAGCTCGCGCGCTGACGGCCCGTCGGAGATCACGACGTCTTCAGGCGATGGCACGCGGTACAGCCGCAGCGGCCGCGCATCCGTTTCGTCGAAATTACCCTTCGAGTCATAGGCGCGCAGCAGGTACTTGAGTTCGCGTGCCGAGCCCACAAGCATTTCTGCTGTCGGATGCCATTCCGCAAGACCCGCGTCGTCGACCGCGATGATCTCGAGCGGCACGGCTTGCAGGGACTGCGGCTGCTCGAATATTCGGATTTCAGCACGCTTGATGAAGCTCGCATAGTTGCTGTACATCCGGAAATACACGACCGATGCAATACGGTCGCTCACGGCCACGGCGACTGGATTCGCCGCGACGCCGAGCCGCCGCCGCGACTCCAGATTGTCGAAGCGGAAGTGGATATTGGCGTTGTCGAGCGCGACGTCGGTGCAGCGCTGGATGTCGGAAGAGCTGCGGCCTGGGTCATCGATCGGCTTACCATCGACGGTGATGTGCATCACGTTCAGCTCGTACGGACTCTTCGGACTAATCTCCTGAGTCAGACGCGTAATATCTACACCCTCGTAGTTGTCCAACGGCAACCGTTCGTCGTACACGACCTGCACGCGCACGAACGACTCTTTGCCCTGGATGAAGCCGGCGTTCACGACGTCGTCGGACTGGACGTAGCCGCGTCCCTCGTGTTCGCCCCGGGCAGCCGACAACAGCGGGTCTTGCATGAGGATATCCATAGCGCGGCGAGCCCGCGCCGCGGAAAGCCCGATGTCGTCGCCATACACGGACGCGGTGCGGCGGTCGAGTCCCTCGTTCTTCGTGTAACCTATAAACCGCAGTCGCGCGTTGGTCCGATCCGAAATGTCCGTCAGTGCGCGACTCAGGCTTGCCGCGTAGCCGGGCGGAATGATCGGCTGGCCGTTCGCGAGCTCGAGGGGTGGAATGCTGCCCCAGGGGGGATCGTAAACCCTGGTCACTGTTTCCTCGACATCGTTCGGGCACAGCTGCGGCTCGTCCGGTAACTCTTGGAGAGGATCGTCGTACCAGAATTCCACCTCGATGCGACGATTCAGCGTCCGTCCCTGCACCGTTTCGTTTGAGGCAAGCGGGTGGGAGGCCCCGCGACCGTCGCTTTCGATCGCCGAGGCGGGCAATCCTAGGATTTCTTGCATGGCCAATGCGACGCGGTGCGCCCTTGCCTTCGACAACGACAAGTGGTTTCCGTAAGTGCTCTCGTCGCGGCCGGTCAGCGGCGCGTCGTCAGTGTAGCCGATGAACCGGACCGTCACGCCCTGGTTGTCCCGCAGGCTGTAGAACGCCTGCCGGACCTGTTTGGTGAAGGCATCAGAAATGGGAATATTCTCGTCCTCGTACCGCAGTGGCACGACGAGGTTCCTGACGCGCGTCCGCGGCGTTTGGCCTTCCCGATATCGCATTTTGCAAACGGTTTCCACCCGGCAGACCTTGATGACCTTGGTTTGATCGGTCGGATTCGAGTCGTGCGACCATTCCCGAAAGGTCTGGTCGCTGGACAGATGCCGCTCGACCGGCTCGCCGGGCTTGGCCATGTTGACTTGACCGGCGGCCGCAGAGGCGCTCATCATCAGGAATCCGACGATCAGCAGTAGATGGCGCTTCTTGCTCATACCGTTCACTTGCTCCCCGGCACACGTACGTCGAGCCGTTTGGGCGGGCCGCCACGGCGCCAAAAGACCTCAGGCTCAATGGTCAGCACATAGCTATCTCTCTTCGCATCCCATGCTTCGGACACCTGCTGCTTAAACGCTTGCACGCGCCGTTCGACTAGTGCCGCATCCTCCGTGTCGGCGACGTAGGAGAGACGCAGCACCGCCGGTGCTTTGCGCAGTTCCTCGAGGAGTACGTTGAGGCGTGGCCGCCACTGAACGCGGATTTCGGTCGTACCCGGTTGGTACGCCGCATCGGAGAGGTCGATGGCAACCACCCGGTATATCGACGCGCCGAAATTGATGCGCAGGGCCTTGCCGCGCGTGGCGCGCTTGATCTGCAGCTGGTCAGTCGACATCCGGAAGCCGCTCGGCAGGGTCCTGTCGTCGAGTTTCAGCACGAAATTGCTGCCGCGGTCCTCATCCGGAGTGATTGCACAGGTGATGTGGTAGCGCCCGTACCGATCCGTCATCGCTTCCAAACCCTGTGCTGTCGCCACACGCACCCCGGGCAGGCCATCTTCGCCGTCGTCCTGCACTCCGTTGCGATTGACGTCGTTGAAGACCTTGCCAAACACGTCTGTGCAATCGAAGGTCTGATCCGGGACGACACGAACCGTTGCGGTCGCCTCACCGGACAGGGGCTTGCCCGTCAGGCCTTCGATGACCTGCGCGCGGTTGACGAACTCGCCTTCGCCAACACCGGCGCCGACGGCGAGCAGCAGGACGATCGTGCGATGATCGGAGCGGCCGAAGCTGAGGCCATTCCACACGAGTTCGCGGGCGGCCACCGTGGGCTCTGCGGGCAGACCATCCAGGCGCGCGGATCCGGGGACGTAGCGGAAGCCCGCTGGATAGCGATCCACAATCCGCACACCTTGCATGGATGCGCCTATCACGTTGCTGATCGTGATGGTGTACGGGATGAGCTGCCCGCGAGTGACGTTGAGCAACGGCGTCGTTTTAGTGATCGAGAATGATCCCGCGAGCTGCGGGTCGAGCGGAATGTGGTTGTTGTAGATCTGGTTCGAGCCGGGCACCGCGGTGCCGTCCAGGGTGAGATTCAGGTAGTACCGAGTCCCAGCGCTACGTGCGGGCACGGAGGGTGGCGGCGCGAACTCCGATGCCTGTGCCTCGCAGTACGGGATGGCCGGAAGAGCATCCCCCGGACAGGTAGGCACCGAAAACGGAGTGGTCGATGCGTCCGAAGTCGACGGGATAAGCAGCGACTCACCGGCCACGTAGCTCGACGTCGGCGTGGCCACCTCGACGAGGTAGCTGCCGCCACCGGAGCAGGCCGGATCCGAGAAGTTCAGGTCGAAACGGTAATAGCCCCCTGCCTGGGTGATCTGGCCCTGTTGAGCTGGGTCGTCGAAGCAGGTTGCTGGCAATGGTGTGGGGCTACCGGCGCGCAGCATGTTCAGCGTCACGCCCGCAATAGGAGCGCGCGTCATCGAGTTGTAGACGACGCCGTTCGGCCCGATCGGCAGGTTCAGATTCTGGAGGTTGCTGCCGGAGGGCACCGCGATGTTGGTGATCCGCTGCAGCAAGTTGGTAAAGGCCGAGTCGGCTTTGCCGAGCTTGGCGGTATTCGGACCCGCACCGGGCGCGGTGAACCGAAGCTCGTAGCGGTTTGCCGTCCCGTCGGTCGGCGGCATGTTACTGAACCGATAGACGCCGTTGACATCCGTGAGAACGGACTGCACCAGCGCACCATTGAGATACAGCCCAACCGTCCAGCCCTGCAGCAACGGCTCGCCGGGGTCGGCTATCTTGTTGAAGTTTGCGTCGAGCCACGCGGTGCCGTTCAAACTGCCGGAACCGGGGACTCCTCCGATATCGATCGAGACGCTGGCGCTCGCCGTCTGGGGAGGGTTGTTCCACGTTACGACCGCGGTGTTCGTGAGCGTCGTGCCGGCTGGAAGTCCCGAAGCAATTTGCACCCGGAATCGCACGTCGATGGATTGCCCGGGCTGCAACGGACCGTACACAGCGGAGTAGTTTGCAGTCAGCACCGAGCCCGCGATGCTGATACCCGTTGTGGAGCCATTCATCGTTGCAGGTGGGTTAACGAACGTTAGGCGGCCTGTACCAGAGGTGCTGAGATCGTCCGTGATCACGACAGAGGGGGCCGGGTTCGTCGAGACATTGGTCACGTGCACCAGGTAGTCGAGCTGCCCGCCCGGCTGCGCAGCGCCGCCACCAACAACACTGACTTGCTTCGTGATAGCGATCGTGGTGATCACTACTGTGACGGTGTGGGCATCCTGGAAATCGAGGATGCCCGGTGTGCCGTCGGTCAACGTGCGTGTGAATGCTTGGCGAGTCGTAACGCTGCTGTCGGCATTGAACCACTGAACTGCGCCCGCTACGTTCGAAAGCTGGGCGCCATTCTGGCTGTTGGCGTCGAGTTGGGTGCGGTAGGTAATGATCAGACGCTGATTCGGGCTGATCGTGGCCGCGGCGGTGAACATAGTCAGTGTGAGCTTGCAGGTGGGCGCAGCGATGTAGCTGATCGAAAAGTCGGTGCCTGGAACCAACGGGCCCTTGGCCGGCGTGACGCCGTCCGCCTGGAAGACCTGAGCAGTGAGCACCTGAGGCGTCATATTGCACATGCCGCCCGTTGAGCCGCTGGGGAGCTCGTCGAGCAGCGTGACGTTCCACGCATCGCTCGACCCGCTATTCTGGACGTTGAAGCCGAACTGCCCCCACTGCCCCGGGCTCATCGTCGGCGGCCCGGACTTAGTGAACACGAGATTGGGCGCACCGACGATTCCTCCGACAGCGATCGAGACGCTGGCGCTTGCTGTCTGCGGGGGAGTGTTCCACGTTACGACGCCGGTGTTGGTGACGATCGTACCGGCAGCGAGCGTGCTGCCGAGCGTGGCGCGGAAGCGCAGGTCGATCGTCCCTCCGGGTGCCAGCGGTCCATAGGTCGCCGAGTAGTTCGCGGTGATGACGTTGCCGGCAACGCTGACACTGTTGGGCGAGCCGTTCATGGTCGCGGTGCCAGCCACGTAGGTGAGCGCCCCCGCCCCCGCTGCGTTCAGGTTGTCCGTGATCACCACCGGGTTTACCGGGTTCGCGGAGGCGTTCGTCACGTGCACCAGGTAATCGAGCGTCGCGCCCGGCACCGCCGCGCCGCCCCCCACCACCGTCACCTGCTTGGTGATGGTCACCGCCGGGAT
>QHYR01000235.1 GCA_003223315.1 Acidobacteriota bacterium
AGCTTTCTGTCGCCGATTTCGAGGAGCGTAAACGAACCGATGGGAGGGTTTGCGGAACACGTGGCTGCTGGAGTTCAGGAACATATCAACACGATGATGATAGCGAGGAGCGTACCGACATGAGCAATAAAACAATCCTGATTGTGGATGACGATCCTGACGTTCGGATGGGCCTCAACATACGACTCAAAGCCAATCACTACAATGTTATTTTTGCAGCGGATGGAATGGCGAGTATCGCGGAGGCGCGGAAACACATGCCGGACCTCATTATCCTGGACCTTGGATTACCGGCCGGTGATGGCTTCAGCGTCATGGAGCGGTTGAAAGCAAATGATACTCTGGCTTTAATTCCGGTAATTGTCATGTCCGCGCGCGACCCCAGTGCAAATCGGGAGAAGGCGCTCAAAGCGGACGCGAAGGCATTTCTGCAAAAGCCGGTGGATAATGCCAAGCTCCTTGCGGTGATTCGAAAAGTCATGGGTGAAAAGGATCTCACGCCCCATGCTGTTCATGATTTGGGGGAGTTGTAAGAAAGGCTGCGATTGTTTTGTAGGGTGAGACCTTTCAATTCGCTCAGAATGACCTGGCTCGCAACTCGTCACAAGGTGCAAGTCGTAAATCGCTCACAGCAGTAGTTTCGCCTGAAAAAACGCCCTGACAGAGGGGCCGCTAAGGTAGGAGGGATCGGATCGGACAGAGATTGAAGATGCGTAGGGAGCACTGTCAAATGGAATTGACAACATGCGTTATTCTCTTCCCGTCCTGGGTTCTTCAGCGGCCTTGGCCCGAAGTGGTCGGCCTAATTGCTCTGCCTTATGTCTACATCGCATACCAGCGATTCCATCACCGCCGCAAGAACGAACTTTTCCGTGTTGTCAGCGAAAACGCTGCAGACCTGATCGCGCTCGTGGACGTCACGGGCAAACGACTGTACAACAGCCCGGCGTACGAGAAAGTTCTTGGCTACTCGCCCAAGGAGTTGGCCGCGACAGGATCGCTTGAGCAGGTGCATCCGGAGGACCGCGAGCGCGTGATCGAAGCTGCGAGGCAAGCGGGGCTCACTGGTATCGGGAGGCGCCTCGAATATCGCATGCGCCACAAGGATGGGACGTGGCGCACACTTGAATCTACTGCCAGCGCCATTCGCAACCGAAAGGGCCAAGTCACGCAGCTGGCCATCGTCAACCGCGACATCACGGAGCGCAAGCGGATAGAGGAACAACTAGAGCACAACGCATTCCACGACGTGCTCACCGACTTACCGAATCGCCGCCTTTTCCTGGATCGTCTTCAGCACGCTATGGACCATGCGAGGCGCCATCCCGAGTTCAAGTTCTCTGTCCTATTCGTGGACGTCCACGGACTGAAAATCTTCAACGAAACCATGGGCCACTCAGTCGTTGACCAGCTCATCATCGACATCAGTAAACGGCTGCGGAGTCGTCTCCGACACGATGACACGGTTTCGCGTTCCGCCGCGACTGGTGGCCGGCCGATTGCCTACGAGACACTTGCGCGTATGGATGGCGATCAATTTACCGTGCTCCTGGAGGACCTCAAGGGACCAACTGATTCCATGCGTGTTGCCATGCGGATCCAGGAAAGTTTGGCCGAACCCTTTACGGCGCGCGACGTGGATGTCTTCGCGTCCGCCAGCATTGGCATCGCCCTAAGTTTGCCGTCGTACCACCAGCCGGAGGAGATGCTTCGCGACGCGGACATCGCCATGTGTCGCGCCAAAGCGCAAAGCACATCCGGCCGCGAAGTTTTCGACACGCAGATGCATGCCTTCGTCGTCAAGCGCCTGAAGCTGGAAACTGAGTTGCGCAAAGCGATCGAACGCGAAGAGTTCCGCGTTTTCTATCAGCCGATCGTCCGGCTGGCCACTGGCCAGATCGCGGGCGTCGAGGCGCTTGTCCGTTGGTGGCGCAATGAGTCCGAACTCGTCGGACCCATGGCTTTCATCGAAGTCGCAGAAGAGACCGGATTAATGCTTCCCATCAGCAGGTGGGTCCAGAGGGAAGCGTGTCGCCAGGCCCGCGCATGGCATCTCCTCTTTCACACCGATCCCCCGCTGACCATGACTATAAATGTTTCACCCCGCGAGTTCGCGCAAAGCAATCTCGTCGCCAACGTCAAATCCGACCTCGACGAAACGAAGGTGGACCCGCGGAGCGTTCAGCTCGAAATCACCGAGACCATGGCCATGAGCGACCCCAATCTCACGATCCGCATTTGTTCTCAGCTCAAGGACATGGGTGTTCGGCTCAGCATCGACGATTTTGGAACCGGCCATTCGTCCCTGAGCCGTCTCCACAGTCTTCCCGCGGACGTGCTGAAGATCGATCGTTCCTTCATTGGCGGAATCGAACATGACGGTGAAAGCCGCGAAATCGCTCACCTCATCATTACGCTCGCGCATCATTTAAGCCTGGAGGTAGTTGCCGAGGGCATCGAAACGCGCAGCCAGCTCACTTACCTCGAACAGTTCGGCTGCGATTTTGGCCAGGGGTATCTCTTCTCCCGGCCTGTGGATCACGCCGCACTCGAAAATCTTCTCGCAGCCGCATCCTGCGATCCTGCCGGGTCCCCCGTGAAGGGCCTTCCCTGACAATCCCCCGCGAGCTGAACGCAAACGTCATGCGCTCCCATGCCCCGGTGAAAGCAGTACTATCCGCGCGAGAGATTTCCAGAGCACACTACGGTAGCGGGTGATCACGAATGGAATTCTTTTGCGTGGACACTCCGGCCCGTCGTATCGACTGTTCTGACGGAACAGCGACTACGACCCGGAGCGGCGCCCGGTCGCGGCCGCTGAGAAACAGAGGAGCGGTTCATCTGGCTTCGCCTGCGGAGGATTCGCGCCAGCCGTTGCCGGATCAGAACCATCTGCCGAGGCAATGAGAAGCGCTTCAAACCGCCTCTTGTCCACTTGCTCCGGGACAACAAACGAAACGCCAATCCCGTATTGTGGAACGGTTCTCCGCACTAAGCCGATGACTCTGAGCGGAACATTGAGCGACAGGTTAGCGGAGAATTTTGTACCCGGTTCCAGGACATCATCCAACTCAATGAACATGCCCTCCCGGCTGATGTTCCTGACGCGGCCCCAAACTCTTTTCGAGCGCCATTCGATTTCAATATCTACCTGGAATTGGTACCGCAGGGACACGCGCCGATTCAACTCACTGTGAAAAGACATGTCATTCAGAATCTCTTCCACGAGTCACCTCTGAAGACAGAGGATGTGACCTGGGTTCACTCGGGGCAATGGGCCTCAGGTACCAAAGAGAAGTTGCAAGACTTCATATCGGTCATAAGAAAATGCAAAGATTTTCCGTTCGGCCGCCGCCTAGCATGCTCTGGACGGCCGCGGTTAAGAGGGACTGCGCCCTTCACGGTGGTTCAATTTGGAACATTGTTAGGCTTGAGAAACAGTAGAAAGAATCCAGGGAGCAGCTAGTGGTCGTTGTCAGCGAAGAGAAAGGGTCACATAGCGTTTTTGGCAGTAGTATGCTAAATGTTGGCAGAGTGCCCCAAATTGAAACATCGCTCACCGTCATTGGCACAGGTTCAATTCTAGGGGACTAGAGGTCCGACAGTTGTTTACCTGCGAGCCAACCTAAACACGCTTGGAGGCTTCGACCCACAAATCAGTAGACGGTTGCAGTACCTGGGCGACAAATCATACCTCGGGCCCGGAACTCCGCGGTGCACGAAAGCACTCGATAATGTAAGCCCTTTGGAGTAGTCTGGCATACGAACGATATCCGGTCGCTTCCAGCGTGTCTCTGCATCTCGTTGCCCCGGCAAAAAGCCGCAGTCCGAGGGATTCAGTTGGTTAACTAGTGCGCTGCAGTTTGTCCGCCACCCTTGACTTGGCTGATTGGTGAGTCAGAATGGAATCCCCTTCCAAATTGCTCCTCTGGTCTAAGACTGCCTTATTCTCAGTTGAAAGACGATCAGCGGAGTTGTCTAGTCAACCGTAAGGCTCAAAGAGAGTCACTGGGTTCCAGATGTCAATGAAAGGTTGAGTTATGGTCTCCCCTGAGCTCGTTATGGTCGGCTCGTACGACTACCGTCTTGTTGTCCTGTCTGTAGTCATCGCTGTGCTGGCTTCCTACGCGGCTCTCGACCTCGCGGGAAGAGTAACCTCGGCGCGAAGCGGAGCTCGCAGTCTCTGGTTGAGCGGCGGGGCCATAGCCATGGGCATTGGGATATGGTCAATGCACTATGTGGGGATGCTCGCCTTCCGCCTGCCGGTTCCGGTCCAATACGATTGGCCGACAGTATTGGTTTCGCTCCTAGCTGCCATATTCGCATCGGCTATCGCCTTATTTGTTGTGAGCCGGAAGAAGATGGGCCTCGTTCGAGCCATAGTCGGCAGCGTCTTCATGGGCAGCGCCATCGCAGGCATGCATTACATCGGCATGGCGGCGATGCGGCTGCCGGCTATGTGCCACTACTCTCGCGGGATTGTAACGATTTCCGTCCTTCTCGCAATCGTGATTTCTTTGGCCGCCCTATGGCTGACATTCCACTTTCGAGGAGAAACGAAGTCGGGCGGCTGGCGAAAGGCTCTAAGCGCAGTAGTCATGGGAGCCGCGGTTCCCGTCATGCACTACACCGGGATGGCAGCTGCCAGTTTCACACCCTCCTTGCCGACCACTGCCAACCTGTCGCACGCGCTTAGCATATCTTCGCTGGGCATGGCCGGCATCATCATTGTTACTTTTATGGTTCTTGGACTTACGGTTTTAACATCGCTTGTTGATCGCGGCTTCTCGGCGCAAGCTTTGGAACTCGAGTCCAGCGAGGAAAGGTCCCGACAGATCCTTGAAACAGCCCTGGATGCATTTGTCGGAATGGATTCAAGGGGAATAATCGTGGACTGGAATGCCCAGGCAGTAGCGACGTTTGGATGGTCTCGTGAGGAAGCCCTGGGCCAATCGCTTTCCCGCATGATTATTCCCGAGCGTTATCGTGCCGCCCATGAGAAAGGCTTTCAACACTTTCTTGTCTCAGGCGAAGGCCCCCTTATAAACAAGCGGAGTGAATTCACAGCGCTGCACCGGGATGGACACGAATTCCAAGTCGAATTGACTATCTCAGTCATGCAGACGGGCGGGACGCTCTTGTTCGCGGCTTTTGTGCGTGACATCACCGAGCGGAAGCAATCCGAGCAAGCATTGCGAGACGCCAAGGAGGCCGCCGAAGCAGCGAATGAAACGAAGAGCATTTTCCTAGCGACGATGAGCCACGAGATTCGTACACCGATGAACGGCATTCTTGGCATGACGGAGCTCGTGCTGGACACAGATCTTACAACTGAGCAACGTGACAATCTTGGGCTCGTTCGACTGTCAGCGGAATCCTTACTCTCAATCATCAACGACATACTAGACTTTTCGAAGATTGAAGCAGGAAAGCTCGAGTTCGAGTCGATTCCATTTGATCTGCGCCAGAGCCTCGGCGAGATAATGAAGTCGCTGAGTTTTCGCGCACATCAGAAGGGGCTGGAACTAATTTACGATGTTCAGCCCGACGTCCCCGAGGCGTTGATTGGTGATCCCGGGCGGATTCGCCAAGTTCTTATCAACCTGGTCGGAAACGCTATCAAGTTCACCGAACAGGGCGAGGTCTTTATTAATGTTGAGGAAGAATCCCACGAAGACGCCATCACTTGCCTGCATTTCATTGTGAAGGACACGGGCGTTGGCATCCCGGCTGAAATGCAGGGGAAGATTTTTGAAGCATTCTCGCAGGCTGACGGCTCCATGGCCCGAAGATACGGGGGCACGGGGTTAGGGCTGACGATCTGCACGAGACTTGTGAAGGTGATGGGTGGAGGCATATGGGTGGAGAGTCAGCCTGGCCAAGGCAGTATGTTTCACTTCACGCTCCGGTTGGCTGTCCAGGACAAGCCTTCCCTCGGCTCGGTTGCCCTTAAGCCAGAACAATTACGTGACCTGCATGCTTTGATCGTGGACGACAACTTCACAAACCGAAGGGTGCTGAACGGGATGCTAAGTCGTTGCGGCATGAAGCCGACAGCAGTCGAGGGTGGCCGGGCCGCACTTCAGGCACTAGAAGTCGCGAAAAGCACTGGCCGTCCCTTTCCTCTTATCCTGTTGGATGGACAGATGCCGGAGATGGACGGCTTTACCCTGGCTGAAACGATAAAGAAGGATCCGGAGCTGGTCGGTGCCACCATCATGATGCTTACCTCGGCTGGACAATTGGGGGATGCAGCTCGTTGCCGGGAACTCGGAATTTCCGCCTACCTTGTGAAACCTATACGTCAAGGAGAGCTGTTGCAAGCGATATGTAATGTTTTGAATCTGCCAACTCAGAAGAAAGCTCCATTGGTCACCCGTCATATGTTGCGAGAGGCCAGGAGCCGATCGCGAGTCCTGTTGGCCGAAGACAACGCCGTAAATCAAATCCTCGCACTTCGTCTTCTCGAAAAACGAGGTTGCATCGTTTCAGTCGCAGGCGATGGTCGGCAAGCCCTGGCTGCTCTTGAGAAGGAGGACTTTGATATCGTCCTGATGGATGTTCAAATGCCGGAAATGGACGGTTTCGAGGCCACTGTGGCAATTCGGGAAAGAGAAAGGTCTACGGGCAAGCACATCCCGATCATTGCCATGACCGCGCACGCCCTCAAGGGTGATGAGGAGCGCTGCCTATCAGCAGGCATGGACGCCTACATTACAAAACCGATTCGGACGCATGAGCTGTTCGCAACGATAGAGAGGCTTCTCGGCAACAGCAAGGAGGCAGGTGCGTCCAATGAGTTGCGACCCATGAGAAATTGACACATCGAGGCGAAACATCCATTCAGCCAGAGGCCAAGACGAAGTTCTAGAAGGCCAAACTTCAAGGAAGCCGATGCCAGATTACATCCGAAGGATGAGTTGCCCATGAGCCCCCGTGTCCCAGGGAGGCAAGGAATAAAAACTGCAAGTGTACCCGACAAATTTGTCTGGGCGTTTCTCTTCTGCGGATTGAATTTTGGCGACCGGAAAGGGAAGAGGCGAAAGGTCATTCGGCTGGCTGGCGGGAGGGACCAACTCGCTCGGCCGGTCCCGCAATGTTGGCGCGATACTGTTTGTGACACGTGCTGCAGGCGGCGTTGAGCGGTTGAGCGACGGCCATCAGTGCGTTCGCGTCTTTGGCGCGAGCCGCTTTATAAGCTGCTGCTCCCGCGTCGACGAGCATTTTCGCCTCTTTCGCCCAATCGCCCTGGCCTCCGGCGGGGCCGCGCATTACGAGCACGTTTCCCGATTCCGCCAGCAGCACGGCATTGCGCTGAATCGTAAGCCACTCTTTGTCGTCCTGGGGACCCCCGCGATATGTGGAAAGCAATATGTTGTTCGCGGCGGGATAAACCATACTCACCATAACATCGCTCATGGTGCCAACAGGCTGAGGGTTTCCGGAGGTAGCAGTATTCGCCTGGGGAGCGGCGCCCTGGGTTTGAGCATGAGCGAAGGAGCGGCCGAAGATCAGCAGGCTCGTCACTATCAGCATGGCAGAACTCAGGACCCCGAATGCGAGTGACTTTGGCAAAGGCCGGCAGGGGTTCACACCATTTGCCAGCACGCTACGCGAAACATAAATCTTCATGGTCTTCCCCTTTTCATGTAGCTGCCGCTCAGCAAAACGCGCACATTGGGCGCTTCTTATCGGTACCTGAGACAAGCGACGCGATTCTATACCGGAAGGGACCGCGCAGGTCAACGAGGAAATTGCCGGTGGCTACGGCGGGCGGGTCAGCGCGACGACCATTTCCAAGACGACAACGCACCTGGCGGAAGAGCTGGAGCGGTATCGCACCATCCCGATTGCCGACGAGGAAGTCGAGTTTCTCTTCCTGGATGGAATTTCCGAACGCGTGCGGGAACTCGGTGTAGAGCTAAAAATTCTACTCTGTGCCTGACCAAATTCCACAAAATTCCTTACATCACTCATGTTGACACTCTGTCCGCACGGGGCCTATAGTCACGAAAGTCACGAAGCATTTCAGCAGGGTCCAATTTGATATCCAAGACGGAGATGTGTTGATACATTTTGTTTGTTCTGGGATAGCGCGATCCCTCTGAGGAAGGCGGATTTGAAGAAATGCGAAACTTTGCGATAGTCAGCCTTGTAGTGTTAGCGACCCTGCTGACCCTAGGGCCGATCACGTCCGCGCAGCAGGGAAGCCCGGACCAAAGTGCTCCAAAGCCCCCAAGGCCGGGGTTGGAGGTGCCCTTAATTACTCCGGGTCCGGGCTGGAAGGCGTGTCCACGCTGCGAGAACGAAGGTTATATGGCGGAGGACCGTAAGAAAGCGAAGGTAGATACGCGCCCGTTTGATGTGCATGATATATCAGGAGTTTGGAGCGGCAATCCTAAAGACCTGGAGGGCAATGGTACTCAGTTAGATATAACGGCGGTTCCGTCCTTTACTCCCTACGGACAAAAGCTATTTGAGGCCGATCAAAGTGACTCACCCCAGTGGAATTCAAAAGATCCTATGAATATTTGTGATCCTCTCGGTTGGCCGCGGTGGTTGACATACAACTATGGCTTTGAGTTCGTTGTGTTGCCAGACCGTGTTTTACAATTTTTTGAGCAGGGTCATGCGTGGCGGGACATCTGGACTGACGGGCGCAAACTGCCGCCGAATCCTCCGATTCCGCGATACCTAGGATATGCTGTCGGCAGGTGGGAAGGAGATAGCTTCTTCGTCGAATCGAACGGTTATGACGATAGATCGTGGCTTAATAATCAGGTCCAGCGTACTGGGAGCAGGAGGCCGGGCGGCTATCCGCATAGTGACGAAATGCGGATCGAGGAACGTTACAAGCGACTCAACTACGGATTGCTTCAGGTAACGCTGACGATTTGACATCCGACAACCTTCATTTTAACAATGAGAATACGACACCCACGGTTCCGAAACAGTAAGGGTTGTCCTCGAATCTTTAGTGGCAGTCCAAACAAGGGGAGGGGAAGTATGTCGCGAACGATGCTCATGGTTGCAGTGCTGGGGGCTATTGTTCTATTACCCATGTTGACCTCTCCTGTTGCGGCACATCACGGGAACGCAGCGTGGTCGACAAACGAGGTGACCCTAAAGGGTACTGTTGTGGACTATGTTTGGAGAAATCCCCATGTGTTGCTCGTCTGGACCACAATTAGACTCCCAGAGATCAGGCCCGAGTCGGTGTGAGGCTGGGCTTGTAGGCGTTGAGGGGATCGGTGGGAGTCCGAGCCGGGAGGCGCGGATCTATTTTTTGTTTGTGTGTCAATGTAAGTGGCGAAGGTTATCTCCCCTGTTCTCGCAGGCCAATCCAAGGGGGCTTCCTGCGCAATATTACGTAACGCATCCAGCGATGCGGATTATATCTTAGTCGTTTCGAATCAAAGCGCTTCTGAACTGGCGCACTGCATGGCGGACTACAACTAGGAACCAGCATTGCAGCCACATTGATCGCCAGGTTCAACCCGTCGGATGTGCCCCGCGGCTTGCACTTGGAGAAGGTCAGTTGTATGTTCCGGGTGCGGAAGACGAACATCAATCCCCTTTTGCAAACTGGGGTGCACTTAGACTGGAGAATCCCTCTATGCCGAAACTGATAAGGGACGAGTTGATTAGGGCAGCTTGGTTCACGATTATGATCTGCTTGTATGCCGCCGCCGTCTCCCAAATCGCGTTAGCGCAAGTCTCGCAACCGCATTACAGGGTCGATCCATTCTGGCCAAAGGAGCTGCCACGCAACTGGATCGTAGGGCAAATCGGCGGTATGACCGTGGATAGCAACGATCATATTTGGGTCTTGCAGCGTCCAGGTAGTGACACTCCCGACGAGATCGGCGCAGACCCAAGTTCCCCGCGTAAAGCAATGTGTTGTGTACCTGCGCCCCCAGTGCTCGAATTCGACAAGGAGGGGAACCTTCTAAACTCCTGGGGCGGCCCCGGCAACGGATACGATTGGCCGGACGTAGAGCACGGGATCTTCGTCGATCGAGCAGGCAATGTCTGGATTGGCGGCAATGGCCCCACGAGTCGCCAGGTACTCAAATTCACCAATGATGGGAAATTCATCAAGCAAATTGGCCATCCTTCCAAAGGACCAGCCAATAGCGCGGATACCACTCTCCTCGGCCGGCCAGCCGGACTCGAGATCGACGAAGGCGCCCATGAGCTGTACATCTCGGATGGTTATCTAAATAAACGCGTCATCGTTTTTGATTCTGATACGTTGGCATTCAAACGCATGTGGGGCGGGTATGGAAATGCTCCGAATGATGCCGATCCGGGCCCGTACAAGGGCAGAGGAAACGCCCCTATCAATCAGCAGTTCCGGTCTCCCGTCCATTGCGCCCACATCTCGAAAGATGGGCTTGTTTACGTCTGCGATCGCTCCAATGACCGAGTTCAGGTCTTTACCAAACAAGGAAAGTTCCTCAAGGAATTCTTCGTGCGCCCCGAAACTTTAGAGCCTGGAACTGTCTGCGACATTGCTTTTTCGCACGATGCCGGACAGGAATATCTGTTGGTAGCCGATGACACAAATAATGTGATCTGGACTTTGCGCCGCAGTGACGGCACCTTGCTTGGCATGATGGGGCACGACGGCCGCAATGCCGGCCAATTCCACGCGATTCACCAGTT
>QHYR01000236.1 GCA_003223315.1 Acidobacteriota bacterium
CGGCGTCAAGAAGGCAGATTTGAAAACTGCGATTGCTAGAGTCAGGCGCCGCGCGAAGTGAAGATCAAGGCAATCCTCGACACCAACGTTTTCGGCAGTAAGTCTTACTCCTTCGGAAATCACGGCCTAGATCACAGCAGGAGCTGTGAAAGACGTGAAGATTGGGGGCCAATGACGCAATTCGGGCGCTTTGTCCGAGCCCTAGACAGAATTGGTCCCAGTCTGGTCCCATCTAGGAAGGCCGCCTTGGTAGCTACGTGACGCCAGACTAAAGGCTTATGGTTTTCGGCTGCCTAGTTAACAGCCGAACGCTCTACCATTGAGCTACCGGGGAGTGCATCAAACACATTTTGCGGCAGTCTAACCAACGCCCCCGCCTCTGTCAAAGATGCAAGCTAGAGAGACACGCGAGTTCCATGCGCGGGAAAACCTTCGGATCCACTCAATCGGCTATTGCAGGCGGGTGATGCGGGTATCGAAGCCGATCAAGGAATCAAAAATGGCCAGGACGTGACGGCGGTACTCCACCATACGCTCGAGCAGTTCGCGCAGGCTTGGTTCGCGCTCGGCCTCTCGGTGCCAGCGGGCCAATACTTGGGGAGGCACTTCGATATCTCGGCGAAGTTCCTCGGCAGAATGGCCACGGAGAAACAGTCCATAGAAGAAAGCCGCTTCGCGCTGCGGATACTCAAATTCCCGCAGAGCCTCCTCGCCGATGATGAATTGCTCGGACATACGAGAAAGCGCAGTTTACCGAAAGTTTTGATCTCGTCAAGAGGGGACGGAAGTAACTACTAGTACGCCTCCTGCTGGAACCAGAGGCCCTAAAACAAACCCCGTGGGCAGCCCGGGGCCCCGGCCGGCTGCCTTAGCCGGGCTGCCGGGCTGAGCGCACAAAATCGCGCAATGCGGAAACGTTGGGACCATAAACGCCAACGCGGGCGGCATCAACGGGCAATCCTAGCCGTTCCGCCAGCTCCAAATTGATTCCAGCATCGTCCAGTTCAGAAAGGCTGAACCCGACCACCGGCAGCACACGGTTCAAACCAGAGGGAGCCACCGGGCGTGGCGGGCGATGACGCTGCCACGGGCGTTGGGCTAGCTGGAAGAACTGGTGCCAATCGCGCTTATCCCACATCGCTCGGCCCTTCCTTGCGAGGTCGACGTGCTGATATATGGATGCTCAAAGAGCCCCCAAGGTCGCCTATTTGCCGAATCCCAGGCGACTTGCACTCCCATATACGCCAGAATAGGTCCCGAGTCTACAGTGGTGTCCAACTACTACATACGAGTTTCGCGCACAGACGGGGCAGTGGGAGTGCTCGTAGAATCGGCGTTCTCCCAATGATTCAGACCCGCTGTATACTGGTCTGAGGGCTCCTTGTCATTTCCCAAAGAAATGCTCAAAACAGTCATTGTCATTCACTACCACGAACTCTGGCTCAAGGGCCGGAATCGCAAATTCTTTCTGGGGAAATTTTTGCTGGCGCTGCGGCGCGCATTCGCAGATTTTCCCGGTGCGCGCATGCGCCAGCCGGGCGATCGCGTGGTTTTAGAGTTTGGGGTGAACGCGCCGGTGGAAACGGTAATCGCGCGCCTGAAACGAGTTCTCGGCATAGCGTACTTTGCGGTAGCTCGTTCCGTGCAGCGCGGATCCAGCGACGATCTGGAAGTCCTCTGCCAAGTCGCGTGGGAAGAAATAGCGCCACTCGAGTTCTCGAATTTCGCCGTTCGTGCTAAGCGCAGCGATAAATCTTTTCCTCACCGCGTCGATGAGATCGAAAGGCACGTCGGACGTTATCTCCTGGAGAAATTGCGTGCCGCAGGGCGCCCTGTCCGCGTACAACTGGATGATCCGGAGATGACCTGCAGGATCGAAATTACTCCAGGCCCCATGTTGGTCTATGCCAGAAGGATTCCCGGCACAGGAGGACTCCCCGCAAATACCACGGGACGAATGGTCTGCCTGTTATCAGGCGGATTTGATTCCGCAGTTGCCGCGTACAAAATGATGCGACGTGGTGCGCACGTCAATTTTGTCCATTTCTGGGGCGGCGGAGCCCGACCAGGCGAGTCCTCGGTACATGTGGCGAGGGCGTTGGTGGAGTGCCTGGTGCCCTACCAATTTACGGCCAAGCTTTATCTCGTCGCTTTCGAGCAGATTCAGCGGGAGATTGTACGCAGCGCGCCTGAGCAATATAGGCTGCTGCTGTATCGGCGTATGATGCTGAGGATTGCGGAGCGCATTGCGCGACGAAACCACGCCCAGGCGATCATAGCGGGCGATAGCCTGGGACAGGTGGCTTCTCAGACCTTGCAGAACATGGTAGCGGTGGGTGCAGCTTCGCCAATGCCTGTTTTCCGTCCCCTGGCCGGCGATGACAAACAGGAGATTCTCGCACTGGCGCGCCGCATCGGCACCTTTGAGGTTTCTGAGGAGCCATTTCACGACTGCTGCCCGCTATTCTTGCCGCGCAGTCCAGCCCTTTATGCTTCGGCGGCCGACCTGGCAGAGGCCGAGAGTGCACTAGACGTTGTGGAATTAGCCAAGCAGGCCACAGAGGCGAGTGTGCTCGAAAAATACAGTTATAGCTCAGGACGGGTCGAGCGCGTGGAAACCGGCTCCGCAGTCCTCAACATCGTCGCGAATTCGGTCGGCCAGTTGAACCAGCAGAAAGCCTGAGCGGCCTCGCTCCCGTTCGCTTCCTAACTTGAAGACGAACGGGAGCGCCGCTGAATGCAAGTTTAATAGCGGCCCCTGCCCGCGCCGCCGGGCCCTCCACGGCCTCCACGTCCGCCGCCGCCGTAGGCGCCGCGTCCTCCTCCGCCACCACCCCGGCCGGCGCCCCCGCCGCCTCCTCCACCGCCTTCGCGCGGAGGACGCGCTTCATTGACGACCACGCTGCGGCCCATGAAATCATGCCCATTGAGCGCCTGAATGGCGCGGCCGGCATCATCGTCGTTATTCACTTCGACGAAGCCGAATCCGCGAGGTTGACCTGAGAAGCGGTCGCGCACCAGAGTGATATTGGCAGGCGAGACACCCACCTGCGAAAACCAGTTGCCTAGGTCCTCTTCCGTAGCCTGAAAAGGCAAGTTGCCCACGTACAGTTTTTTCACGAACATATACTCCTTGGCCTGTGGCTAAATGACTCCACGCGGCGCGGCTGAAGAGGCAAGGCCAACTCCGTACGCAGTCCGAACGAACGCAGGCTACTCCGGCGCGAAGCTTGCGCTTCAGCTCTCCCGCCGCATCATCCGCTAACCTTGCGACCAGGTCAACCGGGACTAACAAAAATAGGGAACTTACCTTATGGACTGATCATCGCTATCTGCAGTCAGAGATCGGATTCGTGCGTAAGTCCTTGCCTCATAGTGTATTATCTCCATCTTTGTCAAAGAGATCGCGGCGGAGAGAGCAATTCTCCCCAGAACCCCGAGGATTGGCCGAGCACATTTAGAGCAACGCATCCTATAACAAAATGGACAATACGGTCTCACGGATCAGGTTCGATAGCTGGCGTTAATATGCACGTAGTCAGAAGTAAAATCGCAGGTCCACGCGCAAGCACGTCCACGGCCCAGGCCGAGCTCCACGCGAACGGGAATAAAATCGCGCAGCATGCGGCGGTGCACCTGTGGTTCGCTAAAGGGATGCTCGACGCCGGCACGGCAAGTGAGAGTGCCGGCGAGATAAATGTTCGTACGGGGAGGCTCGATTTTGACTCCGGAGCGCCCGGCAGCCGCGAGAATGCGCCCCCAATTCGGGTCGGCACCGGCGAACATGGTCTTCACTAAGGAGGATCCGGCAATCGTGCGTGCTACTTTTCGTGCGTCATCGTCACTGGCTGCTCCGCGCACCTCTATTTCGATCACGCGCGTAGCGCCCTCGCCATCGGCAACGATTTGCAATGCAAGTGACTGACAGACGCTCTCGAGTGCAGTCAAAAAGCGGCGATAACCGGCATCTGGCCGCGTGATTGTACGATTGGCGGCAGCGCCGCTGGCCAAGGCCAGAAGCGTGTCGTTGGTGGATGTGTCCCCATCGACCGTGATGGAGTTGAAGGTTCCGCGGACCGCGAAATTCAAGGCGCGTTGCAGCAGCGGCGATGTGATGGCTGCATCGGTAACAACGTAAGCCAGCATAGTCGCCATATTGGGATGAATCATTCCCGCGCCTTTGGCGCAGCCGAGTAAGCGGATCGTGCGGCCCGAAAGAGTGCAGCGCGATGCGGCCCATTTCGGGCGAGTATCCGTGGTCATGATTGCCCTGGTGAAACCGCCAAACCCTTCCGCAGTGCGATCGGCCGCTTTGACCAAGGCCGGTACAGCATTAAGGATGCGTTCGGTGCGCAACGGAAGACCGATAACTCCGGTCGAGCAAACAAATACTTGTTCTTTCTCGCAGCCGATCTCGCGCGCGACTGCTTGAGCGGTCGCTTCGGCTGCGGCCATTCCAGCCTCGCCTGTAGCGCAGTTTGCGTTGCGCGAATTGGCGATCACCGCGCGCATGCGCGATGCTGCTTTGCGTAGGTGCCTGCGGCAAAGGACCACCGGTGCGGCTTGCACCAGGTTTTGCGTGAAAACTCCGGCAGCCGTGACTTCCTCGTCGCCGATGATGAATCCCAAATCCAGATTAGGAGCCTTCCGCAAGCCGCAATTCGTAGCTGCGAAGCGAAATCCCCGCGGAAGGGCATTGAGCGGCGCCGTATTCATTCGGGGCGCATCGTTGTTCACTCAGGCCTCTCCCTTAGCCAGTTGAGCCGTCCATTGCTCCAAGCGAGCGCGGCAGCCGGCGATCGCTTCTCGAACGCGTGCCGGTGCCGTTCCTCCGGGAACGTCGCAGCTCGCTAGAGCAGATTCGAGGGTCAGTACCTGCCCGAGATCGGATTCAAATAGAGGCGAAAAGCTCTTGAGCTTTGATAAAGGCATGGATCTCCACGATTCGCGGGCGCGCTCCGCCTCGCGAACGATCGTACCGATGATTTCGTGCGCTTGGCGGAAGGGCAGACCCCGGCGGACGAGATAATGTGCCGCCTGGGTGGCCAGCAGCGCCGAATCCTCAGCCCCAGCCAAGAGCCTCGCTTCATTCACGCGCGTCCCACCGACGGCTCCAGCCGCAATTTGGGCGATCGCCACAGCCTGATCGTGCGCGGCAAAGAGCGGCTCCTTATCTTCCTGTAGATCGCGTTGATAACTTGAAGGCAGCCCTTTCAAAGTTATCAACAGGGAAATCAGAGCGGCGGTAATGCGGCCGGTCTTTCCGCGCAGGAGTTCCCACGCATCCGGATTCTTCTTTTGGGGCAGAAGACTGCTTCCGGTCGAATATTCATCGGGTAACAGGACATATCCGAATTCCTGAGAAGCAAAGAGAACAAAATCTTCCGCCAAGCGCGAAATATGTGTAGCCAAGCCGGCCAGCGCGTAAAGGTAATCGGCCGCGAAGTCGCGATCGCCCACCGCATCGAGGCTGTTGGCGGAAATGCGCGAAAAGCCCAGTTCTTTCGCCAGCGCTTCCCGATCCACGGGGAAAGCACAGCCGCCCAGCGCGCCCGATCCCAACGGGCACGAATCCGCCCTGCTCCGAGCGGCGCTGAGCCGTTCCAGATCGCGAAAGAATGCCTCGGTATGCGCGAGGACGAAATGCGAAAAGAGAACAGGCTGCGCATGCTGAAGGTGGGTCATTCCGGCCAGTGGGACTCCCATCGTTCGCTCGGCCAAGTCTGCAAGCGCAGCGATGAAGGCCAGAATGTTTCTAGAGACTTCCTGAGCGGCGTCCTTAACGAACATACGGAAGTCGGTGGCCACCAACTCGTTGCGGCTCCGCGCCGTGTGCAGCTTATAACCGAGGGGGCCTAGCCGTTCGACCAGAGCCATCTCTACGAAATGGTGCACATCTTCGGCCGGCGAGAGGTCGAGCCACGAGTGATCCGAATCGGCCCGCTCGGCGATGGCATCGAGCGCATCCAGCGTTTGTTGGGTCTCCGAAGACGTGAGGATGCCGACTGTTTCTAAGGCGTGTGCCCACGCGCGGTCCACGGCCAATTCGTAAGGCAGCAAGCGCCGGTCAAACGGAAAGGAACGCTGAAACTCGTAGAACAATTCGTCGGGCGGCTGATCAAATCGGCCGCCCCAAAGTTTGCTTGCGCCCGCAGCTTTTGGCCGCTGGTTCACGATTGCGAGTCATTCGCCGGCGCCGTTACCGGCAATGCAAAGAGGTTAATGAACCCTTCCGCATCCTTGGGGTTATAGCGAGTCATAGTGAAGCTGGCGAGGTCGGTTCGATAGAGGGAGTGGGGAGATTGCCGCCTTGTTACGGCGACGTTGCCTTTATATAGCCGCAAGCCGACTGTTCCGGTCACGCGTTGTTGTGCGACCGCAAAAAAGGCATCCAGGGCTTCGCGCAGCGCCGTGAACCACAATCCGTAGTAGACGAGTTCGGCATAGCGGTGGGCCAAAATTTGCGAGTAATGCCCGGTCTCGCGATCCAGGCAGAGCGCTTCGAGTTCGCGGTGAGCCAAAACGAGCAGAGTGCCACCGGGTGTTTCGTATGCGCCGCGCGATTTAATGCCGACGAGCCGATTTTCGACCAGATCGATGCGCCCCACACCGTTTGCCGCAGCTATCGCGTTTAACCCTTCGAGCAGGGCCACGGCATTCAACGGCTTCCCATCGATGGAGACGGGCGTTCCCGCTTCGAAGCCGATTTCAACCTCCGCGGACTTATCCGGGGCGCGCTCAGGGGAAGCGATCCACTGCCACATGGATTCCTCAGGAGTATTGGCAGGATCCTCGAGGATTCCGCCTTCATGACTCAAATGCCAGATGTTGCGGTCGCGGCTATAGAGATCGGCTTTCGTTTGCGCTACCGGCACGTTGTGCGTCCGGGCGTAGGCCAGCGCATCTTCGCGGGACTGGATCTTCCACTCGCGCCAGGGCGCAATGATCTGCAGCTTCGGCGCGATGGCTTTGTATGCAAGCTCAAACCGCACTTGGTCGTTGCCCTTCCCGGTGCAGCCGTGAGCAAGAGCATCCGCGCCGATCCGCAGAGCAATCTCCGCCTGGCGCTTGGCCAAAACCGGACGGGCAAAGGAAGTGCCCAGCAGATATTTGTGCTCGTAAACGGCTCCTGCTCGCAAGGTCGGCCAGATATACCCGGCGATGAATTCCTCACGCAAATCCTCAATGGAAGCCGCCGAAGCGCCGGTGGCGAGCGCCTTGCGCCGTGCGGCTTCTAAGTCCTCTTGCTGGCCGAGGTCGCCAATCATGGCGATCACTTCACACCGATAGTTCTCTATCAGCCAGGGAATAATAATTGATGTATCCAGCCCGCCCGAATAGGCGAGCACTACTTTGCGGGGCACGCAGTCTCCTTTTAGCTGAGCAGCATCAGCAGGATAGCTTTCTGTACGTGCAGACGATTTTCTGCCTGATCGAAGACAATGGAACGGGGCGAGTCCATTACCGAATCGGTCACTTCAGCGCCGCGATGGGCGGGAAGGCAATGCATAAATAGGGCGTCCGGAGCCGCACGTTTCATCAGGGCGTCATTTACCTGATAAGAAGCAAAGATTTTTGCGCGGGTGGCCGCTTCGTCCTCTTGTCCCATGCTGGCCCAGACATCCGTGTAGACGGCTCGTACTCCGGCCACCGCCTCCTCGGGCGAAGCGAACATCTCCAAAGTAGCGCGAGTTTCGCGCCCAGCCTGCCGCGCCTCGGCAACGACAGAAGCATCGGGTTCGTAACCCGCCGGTGTGGCAATGCGCATCTCTGCCCCGACGCGCGCCGCGACAGCCATCAGCGAATGGCAAACGTTATTGCCGTCTCCCACATAAGCAAGTTTCAATCCGCGCAGTGTTCCATAGCGCTCGCGCAGCGTAAAGAAGTCCGCATAGGCCTGACAAGGATGAAAGCGGTCGGAGAGCGCGTTAATTACGGGGACGCTGGCGAACTCCGCGAGCTGGTCGAGTTCGCGCTGGGCGAAGACTCGCGCAACAATAGCCTGAACCCAGCGCGAGAGGTTTCTGGCTACATCGGGGATCGACTCGCGTTCCCCAAGCCTTGAAACGGTGTGGTCCAAAAAAATCGCCGTTCCGCCCAGGCCCCGCATGCCAACCTCGAAAGTGACGCGCGTACGCAGCGAAGGCTTTTCCAAAATCAAAGCCAGGAAACGGCCGGCCAGCGCGGAAGCGTAATGATCCGGGCGAGCCTTGACGTCGGCCGAAAGCTGAAGGAGTTCCTGGACGCGCGCCGCGTTCCACTCCGTGCCGGTAAGAAGGTCGGTGGAAAGAGCGACGGGTATGGACATCGTGGTCATGATTTAGCAGGAAGCCGCCAAGGCGTTCCGGTCGTTCTTTTCGGCGAACTCTGCAGGAACAGCATTGCGACGCTTGGTCTTCTTCAGGACTTGCCGAAATCTCTGCGTGAATTCATCCACTTGGCGCTCCGTCACGATAAAAGCCGGCAGCAGCCGCAACACGCATTCATGCGTGCAATTAATAATCAATCCTTCGCGCAGCGCGCCTTCTACATAAGCTTTGCCCTCGACAGCAAGCTCGATTCCCAAGATCAGTCCTTCGCCGCGCACCTCTCGGATGAAGTCGAAGTCTCCAGCAAGGCGTGCCAGTTCCGCGCGCAATTGCGATCCACGCTCGCGAACGTTTTCAAGCAAGTTGTCGTCCTCGATGGTAAACAGAAATTCGAGTGCAACGGCACAGGCCAGCGGTCCGCCCCCGAATGTCGAGCCGTGCAGACCAGGCGATAAGGATTCCGCGAAACTCTCTCGGGCCAGAACTGCTCCTAAAGGAAGTCCACCTGCCAGCGGCTTGGCAATGACTACGATATCCGGTAAGCCCGAATGGCGCTGATAAGCAAAGGGACGGCCGGTCCGCCCCAGGCCCGACTGGATCTCGTCCGCAATGAGCGCCGCGTCATAGTGGCTGGCCAGTTCGCGAGCCCGCGTCCAAAATGCCGCGCTGACGGGATAAACGCCGCCCTCTCCCTGGATTGGTTCGATAACGATGGCGCAAACCGAATCGTCGAATTTAGCTTCCAGATCAGCGATGTCG
>QHYR01000372.1 GCA_003223315.1 Acidobacteriota bacterium
GACCCGCGCGTTCTCGAGCAGGTTGAGGCCATGGCCTTCGCCGCGTCCGCAAAAATTGATCGCTGAGCTTCGGACTCTTATAATCGCGGCGGAGGCGCAAGGGGTCCGGTGATCCTCCCGGTCTTCAAAGCCGGCGATCCGTCCCTTCGCGGGGTGGATGGTGGGTTCGACTCCCACACGCTTCCGCCAACTGATTCAAAACACAATCAGTTGGAATTTGATTCTGTACCAATCGGCACAACCGGGACGGTTGCGTCCGCGCCGATGCCCATCAGTTGTTCCAGAGCCTCAACGTTGCGGCCAGTCGCGATGACTCTCTTCGCTCCCATGTACTTCGCGATTTGCACGGCCAGGCGTCCAAAAGTCGTCCGCGCCCATTCCACCTGTGGATGCACCCTCGTTTCGCAGCCCGACTGCTACCGAGGTTTTTAATTTGAGATCGAAGTGCGCTGAGCTCGGCGTGAAAGATGAAGAATACGGTTATCGGTGATGTGCTGAAGAAAGATCAACTGTCGCACTACGAGCCGAAAACGAATCGTTGATACGTTCAGCTGACCGTCTGGAACGCCAACCTAGCCAAGGGAACGAGTATTTTCAACAGTATTTGTTTGACGGGCAGACTGGCCAAGTGTTGGCTGCGGTACACCGTGAAAACGGGATAAGATCCGGCGATATCTCCATCGATCCCTCTCCTCTCAATGGTAATTCTGACGAACTTTACGTTGACGCCTCTCTGTTCATTAGCAAAATGATGACAGATGACAGGCAGCAATAGCGGCAGATGGCCTTCGGAATGGAGAGTAGAGATGGTGCGTGCGCGAGCCCTGGGCCGAACGCCCTTCGGCCCTAAAGCTATGTCGGTTAGGCAGCACCCGCACTGAGGTTGTGGTTCTTGAGGGGCAGCGAACGAATCCGTTTGCCCGTGATGGCGAAAATCGCATTGCACACAGATGGGGCAACCCATCCAAGAGCTTCTTCGCCGATCCCAACAATCGGTTCGTCCGTCGCGCGGACAAAATGGACTCTTATTTCCGGCATTTCGGTCGCTCGCAACAAAGGATAGTCGTGAAAATTGCTCTGCACGACGCGCCCTTTCTCGAGGGTGATTTCCTGGCGCAGTACCGCCGCAAGCCCCATCACCATTTGCATCTCGACCTGCCGTTCCGCGGCGAGCGGATTCACCAGGAACGGCCCGGTGTCCATCGCTACGTCGAACCGTTCCACCCGAACCTCGCCTTTCTTGCTGACGGACACAGTGGCGACGACCGCGCAAATCGTGATCTCTTTGACGCCCGGCCGCCGGCCATCCCCGATGGCGATTCCCATGCCCGTTCCCTCGGGTAATTTCTTTCCCCAACCGGACTTCTCAGCCGCTGTATCCAGCACTTTCACCCAGCTCCTCGCGTGCGGGAAATCCGAGTTGCCATCCAGCAAAGCGCGCCGGTACTGGTAGGGGTCTTTCCCGGCCGCGTGGGCCAGCTCGTCCATGAAGCTTTCTAGGTAAAACTCGTTCTGCGATCGGCCCACCGAGGTCCACACGCCGGTGGGAACGTGCGTTTGCCGCAAGTGATAGTCGAACAGTTGGTTGGGGATGGCATAGGGAACCTGGTGCAAGCCCCTGATGGTTTGCGCAGGATCCGCGGGCGGATTTTGGTCGATGCCGATGACACGGTTGATCCAGGCCACGGGCATCCCGTCCGGCCCCAGGCCAGCCCGGAATCTCGCCACGCGCATGGGGCGATAGTAGCCGTGGCGCGTCGTTTCCTCGCGGCTCCAGACGACCTTCACAGGGCGGTCCAACTGTTTGGCGATCATCACCGCCTGCCGCATGTCGTCGTTTTGATTGCGGCGGCCAAATCCACCGCCAATAAAGCAGTTGTGGATGTAAACATCCTTCTGGGGGACGCCGGTCAATTTCGCCGCATCCAGCAGTGCTTCCTCCGGTCTTTGCGTTCCCACCCAAACATCCACGCGATCGGCAGTGACCTGAGCGGTGCAGTTCAACGGCTCCATAAA
Source organism: Acidobacteriota bacterium (assembly GCA_003223315.1). Classification (GTDB taxonomy): domain Bacteria; phylum Acidobacteriota; class Terriglobia; order Acidiferrales; family UBA7541; genus Palsa-189. The sequence continues at coordinate 2,017 of QHYR01000372.1, forward strand.
GGCGTGATCCAAATACGGCAACTCGTACACCGCCTCGACCATCTGGGCGGCGTCTCTGAGCGCCGCCTCTGGGTCGCCCTTCTTCACCACGACTTGGGCGCCCGGCTCATCCAGCGCTGCCCGGGCCATCTTGAGAAACTTTTCCGAAGTGTCTTCGCCGTGCACGCCTTCATCCCACTCGATCGGGAGGAGGTCCAAAGCGGTCTTAGCATGCCAGTAACTGTCGGCCACCACCGCGACTCCCGCCTCGATATCCGGACCGCCGAATTCCACCACCGCATGCACACCCGGGCGGTTTTTGACTTTCGTGTCGTCGTACTTTTTTACCTTCCCCAGGAAGACCGGCGACGCCTTGGCCGCGGCATAGAGCATGCCCGGCAGTCGCACGTCCATTCCATACGTAACGCTGCCGTCTACCCGCAGAGGCGTTTCGAGGAGCGGGGTGGGCTTGTTCATCAGCGTGAACTGGTCGGGCGTCTTGATTTTCGGCTCTTGGGGCAGCTTGATGGCAGCGGCTTTCTCGGCAACTTGGCCGTAGCGGAGTTTTCGGCCCGTCGGCACGTGGGTGATGATTCCGTCCTTAACCGTCAAGTCCGAGCGTGGTACGGCCCATACCTCGGCGGCCGCAGCCATCAGGCGTTCCCGCGCGCTTGCTCCCGCTTGCTGCAGGTATTCGCGGCTGATGCGAACCGCGCCGCTTGCGTTCGTGGCCATGCGCCGGTAAACCTTATTCTCGCGGAAGTGGCGATTCACGGACGCGTATTCCGCGCGCACCTTGGACCAGTCGCATTCAAGCTCTTCGCAGATCATCTTCGACCAGGAAGTAAATGTCGCTTGCCCCATTTCGCTTTGGGCAACACGGATGGTCACCGTATCGTCCGGTGCGACTACGAGCCAAGGGTTGATCTCGGTCTCGTCCTTTCCCACTAGCGATTCCCACGGCTTGTCCGGAATCCTTGCGGCATTGGCGGCCGCCTCCGCTCGATTCCAGGGAAAGCTCAGCGCCAGCGCGAAGCCTCCGCCAACCGTCAGTGTCGTCACTAGGAATTCTCTGCGGTCCATTTCCTTAGTCAGTACCATCGGATCCTCCAATGACCTGCTTAACGCTTCGCCGCTAGCTCTGCGGCTCGGTGAATCGCTTGTCGAATCCGCGGGTAGGTCCCACAGCGGCAAAGATTGGTGACCTCGCGGGTTATGTCTGCGTCGCTGGGGTTAGCGTTCTTGGCCAAGAGTGCAGCAGCCGCCATGATCTGTCCCGGCTGACAATACCCGCACTCCGGCACATCGCCTTCTCGCCAAGCCACTTGCAGCGGATGCTGGGCGTCTGGCGAGAGTCCTTCTATGGTCGTTACGTCTTTCCCGGCCACCCGGCTTATCGGCTGCACGCACGAACGCACTGCCTGGCCATTCACGTGTACCGTACACGCCCCGCAGAGCGCCATTCCGCAGCCAAACTTGGTTCCAGTGAGACCGATGGTGTCCCGGATCACCCACAGCAGCGGCGTGTCCGGCTCTACGTCCACGGAGTACATCTTTCCATTAACTCGGAATGAGAACATGAGCAGCGCCTCCCAAATGTGTGGAGATTCGCGCGGCGCCAAACCGTGGGTAAGAATCAGGTTCGCGCATGGCGACTTACCCCTGACCAAGAAGGATTCACGGAAATCGGCTAGCCCTGGCCAACCTCTGTGGTTATCCCAGAATGGATACTACCACTCAGTGTCATCTGTCAATCCAGCTTTGGCGATCGCCCGCATTACAGTGCAGAACCGCGGAAAACCGTCGCCACTCCGAGCACGGGAGTCCGGCCCCTCCAGATTCCGAGAATCCCGTTCTATAAAAG
>QHYR01000237.1:0-11526 GCA_003223315.1 Acidobacteriota bacterium
GTTCGAAACCAATCCCGACTTCGTCTTCACCGTGACACGCGATTTCGTGCGTAGTTGCCAAAACCCGATCCTGGTCCTGCCGGACGACGTCCCCGCGCACCCTTACGCCGTCGCCATGGAGTGCGCGATGCTCGCGCCGAAAGCCGAAGTGAGCATCTTCCCTTGGAAAGAGCCCAAAGAGCGGATTCCGCTAGCAGTGCGCCAAATCCATTCCTTCCTCAAGGCGCATCAGCCTGCTTAGACGGCGGTGTCTAAAGCTAGAAAGGGTGCGCCACCCGCCCAAGGCCTTGCTGCTAACTCCCTCGCTCAGGGTAGCGCCAAGCGCGGAGATCGCAGTATCTGGTGTCCGCTCGCTGGTGCTGCTGATTCCAAGCGCAAGGTGTATCATGCCGCCTATTGTGGAAGAGGGAGGTGTCTCGTGCGTACAACATTCTTATTGATTCTCGTTCTTGGCGTCGTCCTTTGCGCATCGCTTGGCTTTGCGCAGACCCGAACATCGAAGACACTGGACATTTATGTAATCGATGTAGAGGGCGGCAATGCCGTGCTTTTTGTGGCGCCTTCCGGCGAATCCATGCTTGTGGACACAGGGAACGGCGGCGATGGCGCCGCGCGTGACGCCGGACGCATCATGGCCGCCGTCAAGGACGCGGGCGTTACGCAGATCGATCACCTAATCATCACTCACTATCACAACGATCATATCGGCGGCCTTTCCGAATTGGCGACGCGTATCCCGATCAAGGAATTCATCGACCACGGAGCGAACATCCAACCTGGCCCCAACATCGATCCGGTTTTAGCGCGGTATGCGGAACTCTATGCCCACGCGAAGCACACGGTGGCAAAGCCTGGCGACAAGATATCGGTTAGTGGTTTGGACTGGCGCATTGTTTCCGCCGCCGGCGAAGTGATCAAGACCCCGCTCTCAGGCGCCGGTGCGCCAAACCCTTATTGTGCCGACTTCAAGCCGGCGGATGTCCCGAAGACCGAAGACGACCAATCGGTGGGAAGTTACGTCACCTTCGGAAAGTTTCGAACCGTCATTCTAGGCGACCTGACCTTGAATCGCCAGTTTGACCTGATGTGCCCGAGAAATCGCCTGGGCACGGTGGATCTGGATCTGCTTGCTCGTCATGGAAATCCTAATTCGGACCTGCTCGTCTACCCTCTGCATCCGCGAGCTGCGATCATGAACAACGGCACCCGTAAAGGAGCTCCACCCGAAGCGATGAAAGTGCTTTTCAGTTCGCCAAGCATCGCCGATATCTGGCAGATGCACTTCTCGCTGCTCAGTGGCCAGGAATATACGGTGCCGGGCATATTCATCGCCAATTTACTCGACGAGCCGCTGGCCGCGATGCCCGTGGCGCCCGTCACGCCTCCGCCGCCAGGCCAGCAAGCTCCCGCGGCGCCGCAGCACAACGGAACTGCTTATTATTTCAAGGTATCGGCACAACCGGATGGCACTTTCACAGTGACGAACACCCGCAACGGTTTCAGCAAGACTTACAAGCCGGAAGCCAAAAGCGATTGAGAGCGGCTGTCTCGGCGATGCTAGTGGCTTGGGGAATTTACAATGAACTGGTTCGGACTTGACTCCCAAAGGAGAGAGAACATGCTGCGTAACACTTCGCTGATTGTATGCCTGGCGCTGGCCGCACTGAGTGCCGGCTGCTCGAATGCCCCCGCTCCACCTCCTGACACGCGCGCCGCCGATCTGCAGGCGGTCAAGGACGTCGAGGCGGCCTGGCTTAAAGACGTTGCGACCAAGGACGCCGACAAGTGGGCCAGCTACTTTGCGGAAGATGGCTCCGCGCTGTACCCCGGGGCCGCGACACTGAATGGGAAGGCGGCCATCAAAGCGGCGATGGCGCCGTATTTTGCCGATCCCAATTTTTCGCTGACTTTCCAGTCCACGCGGGCGATGGCCTCCAATGGTGGTGACATGGTCTATTCGCAGGGCACCTACACCATGACCCTGACCAACCCGAAGACCAAGAAGGTCATGACGGACAAGGGAAAGTATCTGACGGTCTACGCCAAGCAGGCTGACGGAAGCTGGAAGGCCGTCGCCGATACATTCAATTCCGATTCGCCTATGTAGGCGTCTGGCCCCCGGATGGCCGATTTCAGATCATCACGAGGCCGTGGCGTATGCCCAGCGTGACCGCTTCGGTGCGGCTCATGGCGCCCAGCTTGCCCATGATCGAAGCCACGTGAAATTTGGCGGTGTGCTCGGAGATATTCAAGCGCGAAGCAATTTCCTTGTTTCCGAGTCCTTCTGACAACAACTGCAAGACTTCGATTTCGCGTGGCGTCAAGTGCTCGACGAGGGGCTCGGCGAGCTCGGGGGCAACTTCTGCAACGGGGGCCTCTCGCGGCCGCAACATGGGAACCGAATCGACGTCAGAGGGATGGAATACATACAGGCCCGCCGCGACGCCTTCTATTGCGCCAGCAATTTCGGCTGGGGTGACGTTTCGCGGCAGGACCGCACGCACTCCCGGCGGCAGCGCTTCGGAGATACGGAGCGCGGAATTCTCCACGAGAAGAATGATGGGAACGCCGGCGGCATTCCAGCCGGCCGAATTCCACCCGAACGATTCGAAGGCAGGCCGAAGCCGCGAATGATCACGGAGGAGATCCGCGATTTCGGCGTATAAATCCGGCGAAGAAGCTTCAACCAAAACGTCAATCATGCCGCCACTGAATGGCCCACACCCAGCCGAACCGCGACCGTTCGAATCCTGCTCGGATCGGCGCGCAAGAACTGCAACCGCACAACGCGTTGCGAGTTGGCGTGCAGCGCGTCCTCGAGATCTTCCAGCGCGCTGAAGAATCGCCCCTCGGCGCCCACCAGAATATCGCCTGGAAGCAGCGAAGCGCGACTCGCCGCGCTGTCCGGTGCGAGTTCGAGAATCATCAGCCCGAGCCGTTCCCTTCCCGCCGCGGTAACCGGGATTGGCCTCAACGTGACGCCGAGGGGATAGGGCTGGCTGCCGCTGAGGAGCCGCGTCACTTCGTTGCTGGGGACGGCGAGCCCCAGCCGTCCTGCCACCATGGTATTCACGCCGACCACATTTCCGGAGGCGTCCGCCAAAGGCCCGCCCGAATTGCCGGGAGCAAGCCGGACTCCGGCCTGGATCCACTTCCTGGGTCCGAGTCCAGGCACAGGGCCGACGGCGTGAACGATGCCAGCTGTCAGGGCGCCCATGAAACCCAGAGGATTGCCGATGGCGATGACGAGTTCCCCCACCCGCAATTGATTCGAATCGCCCAGCGGCGCCGCGGGCAGATCGGAGGCCGAAAGGCGCAAAATCGCCAGATCGCGCCGCAGATCGGGCGAGGCGATCTCGGCGGGAAAAGATCTCCCGTCCCACAAGGTGACGGTGGATTTTCCGAGGCGGGCCACATGCGCATTGGTGACGATGGCTCCGTCGGATTTCACAATGATACCCGAACCATGACCACGGCCCCCGCTGCTGACGTGAACGGTGCACCTTCGGAGCCGCTCGGCGACTTCGCCAAATCCGGGAGGGAACATTTATCGTCCCTTCCGTGGGCGCTCGCCCACGACGATGCTCTTCTCGATTAGCGCGCCGGCGCGGATAAAGCGGGCATTCGCGGTCTTGCCAATTACGCCGGAAGCGCAAAACGACTGAAGGTCTTCCGCCTTTTCCATAGGCGTTGTGTTCAAGGAAATCAGCACATCTCCGAGGAGCACGCCGGCGCGGTCAGCCGGGCCCCCTTTTTCTACATTCAAGATGAGAATGCCGGTGGCATTCTGCACGGCCAGCTTGGACTTCAAGCTTTCCGGAATTGCGACCGAATAAACGCCGATCCCGAGATACCCCTGGGGCACGTAGCCTTTTTCCGTCAGCTCCTTCGTCACGCGCGTGACGTCCGCGGCGGGAATGGCCAGGCCGGCGACCCGGGAGAGGGCCGAGGTGGCAATTCCCAGTAGGCTTCCGCGAGAATTGACCACGGCTCCGCCGGAGGAGTTCGGATAGAGCATGGCGTCTAAGCGAATGTACTGTTCGAGGCGACCTCCGCGCCAAGTGCGCCAAGGCCCAGAAGCTGCACCGACGATTCCCAGGCTGGCGTTCGCCCCGCTATCCGGGGAGCGGCCCACAACCAGCGCAAACTCGCCGAGCACAGGCTTATCCTGGGTATTCATTGCAGCGGCTGGGCCCAGGCCGGGTACTTTAAGGGCGGCCAAGTCGGCACCGGGATCACGACCAACGAGCGATGCGCCCAGCGACTTGCCGTCTGCAAGAGTCACGCGAATGTCTTCCTCCCGCGCGATGGTGTGATCGGCGGTGACGACGAGATCCGGCCCCCAGTGAACTCCGCTAGAAGGAAAGTGGCGGCGGGCGTGAACCGCGACAACGGAAGGACTTATCCGTTGAACTAAGCTGGTCAATTCATTCGAAAGGCTGCTAAGTACGGTTTCCATAAATCTCCCTTCCGTGCCAGCTTGGCAGATTGCAATCGCGTGCACATCAGCCGAATGGCCAGGTTGCGGCAGCGCGGCCGTGTGAGTGCGTCAGGAGATGGCAAATCTGAAATTTGAGATTTCAGAAGGTGTGTCGCCCCTGCCCGGGGCTCGTCTGCCTTGACTAAAGCTCACCCACCGCTTCCGCGCTGGGCTACGATGTGCCGTCCCTGGCGGGACTGATGCGGGAAGACCCCAGGGGCCGCGAAGGGGTTCCGAGGCCGAGCGCAAAGGCGGTGCCGGTTAGGGCTAGCGCTGCAGCCAACTTTCGGGGACTTTAGCCACCCGGAAAACCGTGCTGTTGGGGATCTTCCCCGAGAGGTTCGGGAACGGGTTGATATATTCCCAGACGATCTCCCCGGACGGCGTAACCTCGAAGAACCGTCCGTTGGATCCTTCGCAGATCAGAGTGTTGCCGTTCGGCAGGCGCTGCGCGCTGCTGATGTAATGGCTGAAGAAGCTCCAGATGGGGCGGTTGCTCATTTCGGCGGTGTACTGCCATGCGATGGAGTTGTCCAAGGGATTGATTTCCACGACGCGGGAGTTCGGACGCCCGTCCTTTTTCCTTGGATTATAGTTGACGCTGTTATTGCCGTTGTCGAACACCAGAATGTGCCCGGTTCCGGGCACACCGGCGGGAAGCATGTGGGTGCTGTGCTGCCCGATTGTCACGTTGACCGACTTCCAGACGATCTTCTTCGTATCTTTATCCACGACGACGATGGTGTTGAGGTGCCGGTAGCTGGCTATGATATTGCCTGGTTTGAAGCGTGGGTCCGTATGGCCAGCGCTATCCGGGATAGGGCTGGCTGCGTTCATGTGGGCCCAGTCGAATCCTTTCGTCGGGGGCAGGGCACCCACTTGGGGCCGCAGGCCTTGCGGGTCGCGGTAGCCGACCATGATCCGGTCCTTTACATCCTGAGGGAATTCGAACTCATCGAAATGGTCGGAGGTCTGCCATTCCCAAACAATTTTTCCCGCCGGATTGACCTCGATCAGGCAGTCGTCTTTCAGCAGCTCGCGGGAGATTTTCGGAATATCAAGATCCTTCGAACAGACTAACAGCGTATTTCCGTCGGACATGCGCTCTTGGTCGTGGTGCAGCGACCGCACTGAGTCACTGTACTTCCATACGACACGACCGTCCTGGGCGAACTCGATAACGCTCTCCGCACCCGTAACTTCGGCGTTCGCTCCCGCCGCGCCGGACAGCGACCTCGCGGGCTGCACCCTGGCGAGAAGATTTCCGTTGGCGAGCGGCCGCGTATAGCCCAATTCGGTATTGGGCTCGGGAGAAGCCCATTTCTTGGCGACGTTTCCTTTCGTGTCGATTGCGTAGGCGTCGCCGTCAGGTGCGCCGAAAATCACATAGCCGGGCTGGACGCCAGGCTTCAGAATCGTCATTCCAAGCGGCGAAATGGTCGAGTATGCAAGCGATCCGATCACAGCCAACAGCATGGCGCCAAAACCCAGAATAAAGCGGCGACTAAGCGTACGAACTTTCATAGATGTTCCTCTGCTTTGACCAACAACAGGCGCAATTTTATGCGAAGCTTCCCACTGGTGAGCAAAACTAGTTACTCCACGATGGTTGTGGTGTCAAGCGTGCGGGGTTGCACATTGGAAGAATCCGCACCCTTGAAACCGAAGGGTGCGGCACCCGAAGAAGCAAGAAAAAGCAGATCCCTCGCGCTTCGGCGCTCGGGATGACGACGGTGGGATGTGCGTCCCGTATCGGCACCTTCTGGCTGCGAAATGGCTCCCGATTAGCTAGAATCGCGGTTTCCCGCAACTTGCGGCGGTTCATGTGAAGACGCCTTCGCAATCCACGCGCAGCATAGAGATTACGCAGGTGGTGGAGTGGAATGACGGCCGGGCGCAGCGCGTCCAGGACTATCTTGCCGGCGAAGAGCCGCTGGAGATCCGCTCTGGCCGCCAGCGGCTGGGCGTGACCCTCAGGACTCCGGGAAACGATTGCGAATTGGTGGCAGGTTTTCTCTTCACGGAAGGGATCGTTGCGAAGCGCGAAGAGATCTTAGCGATCGAAGCGCCTGGAGATTTATCGCAGCGTCGCGCCGCGAGCGACAACATTGTCCGCGTCAGGCTGAAACATGGCGTTCGGCTCTCGGCACTGGGGGCCCGGCGATTTTCCGCCGGATCGGCGTGCGGGATTTGCGGTAAGGAGTCCATCGCTCAGGTGCGCCGCCGAGGAATACGCCCTCCGGATTCGGAATCGCGATTTGACGCCGAGATGCTCTGCCGATTACCGGAAAAGCTGCGCGCCACCCAGGCGATCTTCGGACGCACGGGCGGGCTGCACGCCGCTGCGCTTTTTCAGGGCGACGGCGAGCTGCTCGTTTTGCGCGAGGATATCGGCAGGCACAACGCCGTGGACAAGGTGATCGGTTGGGCGCTGCTGCAGGGAAAAGTGCCGCTCACGCGGCACGCACTGCTCGTCAGCGGCCGCGGGGGATTCGAAATCGTGCAGAAGGCGCTCGCGGCCGGCATTCCAGTGGTCGCCAGCGTCTCGGCGCCTTCGAGCCTGGCCGTGCGTTTGGCGCGAGAGCTGGGTTTGACGCTCGTCGGTTTCCTGCGCGGCAGGCGTTTCATCTGTTATGCCGCCGAGCAGCGAATCGTAATGGCTAGCGCTTGACATACTTCTTCAAGTCTTTCGGGCCAACCTCGGCTCCATAAATGACTCCCTTGGCATCCGCCGCCACGCCTTCCGCCGCGCTCGTGCCAGTAAAGTTGGGATCGGCGTTGGGATCAGGAATGAAGGCTGCGAGCGAGCCATCCTTGGCGCTACCGACCCTGATGCCCCGTTTCCAGGCAGCATGATCCTTGGCGACCGAGCCCGACTCCGAATCGGCCACGTAAATTACGTCATTGCGATCAATGAAAATTCCGCTGGGGCGGCTGAACTGCTGCCACTGGTCCAGGAGTTTTCCGTTCTGATCGAAGATCTGGATGCGATTGTTACTCCGGTCCGCGACAAACAATCGTCCTTTAGAATCGAATGCCAGCGCGTGCGGCCCGTTGAACTCTCCGGGAGCCGATCCCTTCTTGCCCCAGGTCATGATGAACTTCCCATCTTTCGAGAATTTCACGAGGCGCGCATTGCTGTCTCCGCCATGTCCATCGGCGACGAAAATGTCTCCATTCGCCGCAATGGCCACGGCTGACGGTTTGTTGAATGTATCCTCAGTGGTCCCGGCGATTCCCGCCTTGCCGAGCGTCAGCAAGACTTTTCCCGCCGGACTGAACTTGAAAACCTGATGGCCCTTTCCGTCTTTTCCGTCAGCGTCGGTGACCCATACGTTTCCCTCCCTGTCTACCGTAATGCCGTGAGGAAAGACGAACATGCCCGCGCCGAAACTGGTCAGAAGCTTACCTGAGGGATCGAATTCCAAAATTGGGGCGAGATTTGAGCCGGCGCACGTGTTCGCGCCACACCTCTCGGCGACCCAGATGTTGCCGTTGGGGCCGATTGCCACTCCGGCGGTCGAGCCCCACATCCTTCCCTCAGGCAACTTCGCCCAGTTCTCGATGGTCTGGTAAGGATTGGGAAGCGAATTCGTGGGTTGGATTTGGGCCTCGACGAAAACACTGGCTGCAGAGAACGCCACCAGAACCGCGACAAAAGCAGTCACCAATTTGAGGCTTACTCGGGCAACACTTGTAATCATTGAACCTCCTCGGCATCTCGGCTTGCGTACGTTGCAGGCGAGATTCGCCCTGTTATCCACGCTTGGAATTTCGTGAAAAAACTTCGATTGCCTATGGCTCAGCAGGCCGTCCAATTAGCGACCTGGCGGGCTGTAGCTGACGCTCTTCTTGGAAGCTTTATCCAGTTCCTCCGGCGTCAGCAGAACAGTAGTTCTTATGGCCACGGCCCCGCTTGCATTGACCGCCAACGAGGCAGCCGCCACGCTCACGTGATCCGGGATATCGGCGATCACGTACGCATCGTATTTGCCGAAAGCAAAATAGAACGCTTCCAACTTCCCACCGACAGCCTTTACAGCTTCCTCCGCCGCCTTGCGCCTCTTAGACCCGCCGTCTTTCAAGAGCCCTTTTGCACCTTCCGCCGAATAGGAAGCCTCCCACAGATATTTCGGCATAGCGCCTCCGTGTCCAGAGAGTTCCGCATATTGTAATTGCGTTTGGCCCTTGGGCGCCATCGTGCGCACTGCGCGCGAACTGGACGGACGGTGCCCCGGCAAGAGCAGAGCGGTATTGGCTTGAAGCGTTGTTTGACAGCGATGTGAAAGAAGATCAGAATCGCGGCACGGTCGGGAGGTGCGCCATGGCCACCCAGATCTGCGTGCATTGTGATTTTCCCGGCGACGGGAATTGTTCGGTATGCCACGGCAGGGGAAGCATTGCGGGGAATCAAGTCCCCGCGGCTTCAGTGGCATTGGTAGAGTCATTGTCATGCCCCGCATGCGGCGGCAATGGCCACTGCCAAGCCTGCGCGGGCTTGGGAGAAGTGGAAGTCGGTGGGGAAGGCGACTAGTGCCGTTCCAACTATTTTGACCAAGCTTCTTGGCTGGCACCGAACCGACCCGGTTCGCCGCTGGCTGAAATTCGTAGCAACGAGTTGGAACGGCACTAGAGCCTAGCGGTCCTGCGGTAACTGGGGCCGAATTCGGAGGTCTGCGATGAAACACAAGCTGCTGCTAGCGTCACTCGCCGTCGTGGTGTCGACATTCGCGGCTCCACTATTGGCACACCACGGGAATGCGGCCTACAACTACGACAAAAAGGTAACGGTATCGGGAACCGTCACCGAATGGATTTGGGCCAATCCGCACTCTTGGCTGAAGCTTGATGTGAAAGATGAAAGCGGTGAAGTGAAGCACTGGATCGTCGAGGGTAGTGCTCCGCCAACCTTAAGCGGGCAGGGATGGTCGCACAATTCCTTCAAGCCGGGAGATCAAGTGACGGTTACGGTGATACAAGTTAAGAACGGAGAGCCCATCGGGCGCTTTCAAGGCGACGTCGTGCTGAATGGCAAGCCGTTTCCAGCGCAGGTCAACGGCTCTTCGGGCGCTTCCAAGGGCGACTCCAAGCCGTAAGCAGCGCTGCGCCGGGCTAATGGGCCTGAGTCTGCGCCGCGCATTCGCGCGGCGGCCGCGCGCGACAAAGGAATCGAAAGAGTTCAAAGCGGGGGATATTTCCGATGCCAAAGGGCTGCCTGTTTTCAGCGATTCTGTTGACCGCGCTCTTGAGTTCGTCACTGCTTCTGCGCGCTCAAAACGCCCCGGGAACCACGGAAGAGGCGAATCAGGGGAAATGGAACAATGGCCCGCCGACAAAAAAAGCCTATGCCGGAAAAAAATCGGCTCCCGCACCACGCCGCGACCTCTCGGGGATCTGGAATGCAGCGGCCGAGGGAGGGGTTCAGGCTAAGGGCGTGCTGGAGCACCCGGCGCTATTGCCAGGCCACCCGCAAGACGAAATAGGAGAGCAGCCCGACGAAAGCGGGGTTTCCCGCCCTTTATCCTATACGCCGTTGGGATTGGCGGCACTCAAGACGAACAAGCCGGGAGTCGGAGTCCGGGCCGTGGGCCCCGGGCTTGTAAATGATCCGGTGGACTTCTGCGACCCTCAGGGATTTCCGCGCATGGAGCTTTTCGAATTCCGGGTGGTGCAAATCACTCAGACCAAGAATCAAATCATTCTATTGCATCAGTTCAATGATAACTGGCGCATCATTTGGACCGATGGGCGGCCGTTCCCTGATCTCAACGAGGCCGAACCAAGGTGGAACGGGTATTCGGTGGGCAAATGGGTGGACGACTACACCTTTGAGGCTGATACGGTCGGCATGAATGAGAAAACGTGGCTCGACAATGCGGGCCGTCCTCACAGCGGCGATATGAAAGTGCAGGAGCGGTTTCATCGCCTGGACTATGACACGCTGGAGCTTACGGTGACGATTAACGATCCGAAGTTTTACGCGCAACCATGGCAGGCCCTAAGCAAGTTCGTTCTTCACCGTATGCCAGACGACTATGATATTCAGGAGTTTTTTTGCTCTGCGTCACAGACGGCGGATTACAACAAGCTGATCGGCAATCCCGCTTCCGTCGAGACACCCAAAAAATAGCCAACGCAGGCGAGCGTGCAGTGAATTTTTGACCGCCGCGTAGCCCACGTTGAGCAGCGATCAGTGCTTCCCAACACAAGAGGCACAAAGCCATTTAACTCAATGATAGGATGACAGGAGCAAACGACGCGCCCGTAGCTCAGAGGATAGAGCGTCTGCCTTCTAAGCAGAGGGTCGGGGGTTCAATTCCCTCCGGGCGCGCCATTTTTTCAATTACTTGCAGACAATCCCAGAACTCTCGTCGGACCAGTGTGGGGACTTTTGTGGGTACTTGGCTCGTTTTCGGGCTGTTCTTGTTTCTATAGGCGCCGCTCAGAGATGCGTCGGGACAGCGACACTCGCGTTTGTGCGGCACCGCGCGTAGCTAGCTGCTCTTACTGTATTTCTTGGGGCGCGGCTTCGGTCCAGGCTTTTGCGCCCCCTTCACTTTGCGTCCTTTGGCGATATCGGCATCCGTCCAGCGCCAGAGCGTCCGGCCTCCCTCTATCGGGATTGCCATAGAGGGGCGGATCAATCCAAGAGCCAGCCAGCGATTGAGCGTCCTGAACGAGACGCCCATCTTCACGGCGGCCCTCTTCGTGCTGTACGTCTTTTTCATGGATTCTCCCGGCCTCAGAGGGCCATAAGCTCTACTTCCAATCGTCCGAGGCAGTCACGAACGTTGTTCCGGCACTCTTTGGCGAGACGAGCGAAGTCTGGACCGTTACCGTTCCCGCCCTCAGCGTGCCACACCTTTTCGAGATACGCGGCGATGTCCCCGGCCATTCCGTAGCTTGAAAACTCAATGGGGAGACACCGCGAGAGGAATCGCGGCTCCAAGTTGTCGGTTGAATTGCACGTAAAGACGAAAACGGCTTGCTTCGGTGCATCCGTCGAATCGAGTTTAGAGAGAAGAGCCAGTTGCGCGGCCCGCGAT
>QHYR01000237.1:11564-23579 GCA_003223315.1 Acidobacteriota bacterium
GGATTAGCCCCCCGCCGATGGCATCGCACAGAGCTAATGCCATCGTGGTTTTGCCCGTACCGCTTGGCCCTATGAACAGGAATGCCGCGCTGCGCGGATCGCGGGCAAAATTGGCCATAATCCGCTTTGGACGTTCAAGGCCGATAAATTCCGCAATGGTCTTAGGCCGATACTTCTCAGAGAGCGGTTGTGGGAAAGCGAAAGAGGGTGTGCTCATCGCACACCCCCGATTGGCGGAACATCAGCCTGTTTCCAGATGCTCCCAGCGAACCACCATTCCTGATAATTGGTCTCCTGTGAATTGACGTGCACATAAGCGCCGCGAGCGTAGGACAGAGCCGCAGCGAACCTAGAGGCATCGTGTAAACACATTGCCAGCGATTCGTACACTGGCGAAATCCCAGACTGCCGCTGCGCATACTCAGTGACGCGGAAGAGGGCGGATGACATCATTAGCGCACCCCCTTCAGCGGCTCAGTCTGTGAGATATGGAATACGGTTGTAGTCCATGGACGGCGGATTAACTTGCGCTCACCACTGTCCGGGTCTGTTTCCTTGCTCAGAGTCTCAATGAACGTTACAACCTTGACGCCATGCTCGCCCTTACGGACATAGCGGCCTAGTGCCTTCCATGCGTCGAAGGTAAAGACATTCTCACGCGGTTTGATCTCAGACTCAGGGATGCCCTTAGCTGCGAATCCCTGAAATATCGCTGGAAAGTTAATGAGCGATTGGCCCGAGATGGCCCGAGAGAGTGCTTCGCGCCTTGTCTCTTCTGCATTGGAATGGACTGCCTTGCTGTGGGAATGGCCCGCTGATAGATTCGCTGTAGCTTCCATCGTGACACCTCACGTTTGGGAGTTAGGCTCTGTCGGATGTTTGCGCATCTGGCAGAGCCGTCTTAATTATGGCTGCATATATGCCACAATTAGAATTGCGTGTCAATAGGAAAATGCGTCGTAACGCAAAATAGTTGGAAAAAGAATTGCAGATGCCTTCAGATTTTCAGTCGATTGGCCAGCAATCTTCAGCAGTTCTTACATGGCCATCAGATGCTGAACCCGCCTGCCTCGCCGGGGACCCAGCAGAAATTTCCGAGCCACCCTCTATGTCTCGTGGAGATAAAAGAGGGGTCGCATGCGCTGGTGGCTGTGTAGAGAGCTAAGAAAATCTCAATAAGCCACGTTTTGTGTCACGGTAAAATGTAGGCTCCTCCCCCGAGGACCCAGCACAAAAACGCGAGCTACCCTCCTACCGTGGCGCCAGATTGTTTCGGCAATTGCAACTGTGCTCTGCGTCTCTTGGTCATACGCTGCGGATATTCGCAGAGGGCGACGCCGACCGCATGCGCGGCATTGGGAGAGGCTCGCGCAACTAGTTGGCGTATCAACTGCTCAATTCAGGCCAAGTATCGGCATCCGAAGAATAATCTGTCCCATCGCCCTGCTGCCTTCGCTTTAATGCTGCGGTCCGAGGTCCCAACCGCTCAGGGAAGCTGTTGTGAGGATTCCGAAGAGAGTTTGGTCTAACTGGGGCAGCCTCCGCTTGCCGAGAAGAATCTGCTGGCGATTGAGAGCGTTATGCTGCGGAATCAATGAGCTGAAGTGGCAGGAGTCTTGCCCGAACTGGTAGAGCCAAGCAAACCATCAGCGAACCGTCCCTTCCAAGGCGCGAGCAACAGCGCTCTATCAGTTTTTATGAACCCTTAATCCACAAATGCCCTCGCCAGATAGTATGGGGATTGTCGGTTCGTTAAGTAGATACTCTCTAACTCGAATAAGAAAAAAAAGAGCGCGGCGTCCTTCGGTTTTGAGAAATCAAACATGCCGAGCTTCAGATTCCTCAAGTCCTGGCGCACGCCGGTGAATGTCTGACAGGTTTGCCGGGTCGAATGTCTGAACGAATATCGGAAATTCGTAAAGACGTAACTGCCTGCCACAACCCAACGCTCGGCAGAAGACCGCTTTTCACATGCGGGTCACTGCTGATGAGTTGCGTCTCACTATTCTCTGCCAAGCCTTGACACCACCCTTGACCCCAATTGCAATTTGAGCTACAAGAGGTGCCCTACGGGCATCCTGACGGCCTTCTATCCTCTAAGAGGAAAGATGGATGGTCTGCGGTTTTACATACCTCGGTATGCCCGTTTCGGCCCCTACCAAATTAAAAACTGTTACGAAGTTTCGGTCCAATCCATTTCGACGATAGGGTAACTTCTTTCGAATCCGAGGCAGATGCGGTCTTAGAATTGCTCGAAATCGATTTAACGAACCCGTACTAACGGCCCATAGACACAGACTGGGCCGAATCGGAAAATCTTGGAGACTCCGTGAAACGCGGCCCGATCTGCCACAAACAGTCTGAGCGATGGAAATGGCTATGGTGAAGAGCTATCGTGTTCAACTCTCCTGTCCCCACATGGACCACGCTGAATGGGTGGTCATGGAAAATCTCTATCTCTCGCTCGAAGGAATTTTGAATACGCAGTGGGAATTTGATTGCCCAGTTCATGGAACGCAGCACGAAAAGCCGCTCCAAGCGGAAGAGAAGAAAGAAGCGCCGCTAGAAGGCACAAAATGCAGCTTTGAGGGTTGTGCCAACAGAACCGTCGGCGCGCTGGAAGGCCACCCGTTCTGCGGGGATCATTTCATCCTTACGTGTCACACACAATTAGACACCTATTATGCGCGGTTCAAGGAACGACGCTGGCGGGGGGTGTCATTGGAAGCGGTGTCGCGCTTCATTCAAGAGTGTATGCGGGAGGCCGACCGTATCGGCCTGGATAAGGTTGAACGAGCACGACTCCTCAATGTCATTCTATCAGCGGCGGATTTGGGACGGCATCTACGGCGAAGCCCGAGAAAAGCCCTCGTGATTCCTGTTCGCCTGCTTTCGGAGAAACCGGAAGAGTTATGGCAAGAAGATACAGAAACCGTTGTAGTTAGTCGTTGCGGGGCTCTAGTGCGAAGCGAGCATTCGGCTGAAGTTGATCAAAAGCTTCGAGTTTTCAAGAAGGACGAGAGACAGCAGGCACGGGCTCGTGTGGCGTGGTGTCCTCGTGAGAGGGAAACAAATCCTGTGCTCGCTCTTGAATTCGTTGACAGCGATAACTTCTGGGGCTTGGACTGGAGTGCAATCGAAAGGGAGCTAGCGTCCCAAGGCGATCAACCACGCTCACCCAACTGAAGTTTAGTTACTTCCGGTTTTCAATTTTCTGTACAGGGTGGTCTTGCCAATTCCCAGAATACGCGCAGCAGCGATCTTGTCACCGCCGGTCTCGTGAAGGGCGCGGGCAATTGTACGGCGCTCCAACTCATCTAGAGTAGGCAGGTCGTGGGCAGCTGACTCACCTGCCGACTCATCTAGAAAGTCCAAACTCAAGTCCTGCACGTCAATCATTGGTTGGGAAGAAAGAGCGAGTGAGCGAGCCACCGTGTTCTCCAGCTCTCGAACGTTGCCGGGCCAGTCATACGTCAAAAGACAGTCAATTGCCGCGTCGGAGAATTTACGCTTCATGTCCGATTCTGCGTATTTTCCAACAAAGGAATCAACCAACACCGGAATATCACTCTTCCGTTTACGAAGAGGCGGTACGTCAATTTGGAAAACATTCAGCCGAAAGTACAGGTCTTCACGGAATGAGCCTATCTTTATTTCCGCATGCAGGTTGCGATGAGTCGCCGCAATGACTCTTGCTCTGAATGGTATGGCAACATTAGAGCCGATTGGCCTAGATTGATTTTCTTGGAGGACTCGAAGTAGTTTTGCTTGCAGACTCGGTGGGAGATCGCCGATTTCATCCAAGAATAGGGTCCCCTCTCCGGCGGAAGCCAATAGTCCGCAATGAGTCTGAAACGCCCCCGTAAAGGCACCTTTAACATATCCAAAGAGTTCCGCTTCAATCAAGGTCGGCACGAGCGCGGCGCAATCCACAGGGACAAAGGGTTTGTCTCTGCGCGGACTGATGAAGTGTATCGACCTAGCGACCAGTTCTTTGCCGGTACCAGTTTCCCCGAGGATGAGTACAGGAAACCGGTGGGGGCTGACCTTTTGTATAAGGCTATAGACACGCTGCATCGGGGCGGAGGCCCCAACAAGACCGCCCAGCCTTATTCGCGTTGTGTTTTGGCCGTCGATATCCATGACTTGACCAATTGGCTCGAGTCACTGAAACCAATCGGTAAACGGCCCGGTTGCCCAATTTGAGAAAAAAAACCCTCAGAATGCCGCGAATGTATCACCTACGTAGAGTAAGTCAAGAGTAATAAGGGCGACCGTGAGAGGCGAGCCGAGGAAGTCCGGCTGCTGAAATATGGTTGCCCTGAGAATCAAAGTCTGTCTAGAATTGCACTCTTTTATGGCCCGAACTGATCCAGTTTACCGATATCTTTATCAAGCCTTGGAAAGTTTGCCAGATTCCTTTGAGCGGGTCGTATTTCTCGCCTCCTTGAGGGACACGTATACGGGTCATTACCTCAATGAAGCCTGGGCCAGCGTCTCGACGCCAGAGCAGGTCAACGCAGCCCTTCGGGAGACTCACCGATCTGTTTTTGAATCGGTACTCAACCTACCGCTTATCACACTCTCCAGGAAGTTGCGCCACCATTTTAAGTCGTTGGGACAAACTGAACTGAGTGCGGCAAAGCTCTGGCTGGAAACCGCGCCGTATTACACAATGATTCCGACAGGATGTTCCTCGATCTCGCGCAGGTTTTTTGTTTCACAAATTCGCTTGGCATTGGAAATTTTGGTGGAGGCTCCATCGTGGTCTTATTTGCAGGTGGAGCCGACAGCCTCTTCAGCCCCCACAACTGGACCCAGCTCTCGATGGCTAAACTAGGTGGCAGATTCCGATTGAATGGCGCGCCTTTAAGCTTGTGGACGCAGTTGACCACTACCTCCAAGTCTGAAATACTTCGCCGAACTTCACAGTTTTGCCGCCAACTTCGAGCTTCGCGTCAAATAGTTGTTCTACTGAAGAGGCGGGAAATTTAGCTTGGTTTCTTCCTTGAGTTTCTGTAATCGCTCTGCCACTTCTGCCTTCGTCAGAAAACCTTTTGCTTCCAGTGCCTCGAACATCGCCTGGGTGAGAAGCAGGTTGTAGTGAGCGACGGCCTCGACCGAGGCATCTACATTGCCGACCTTGAACATGGAGTCGTCTCCTGGCATTTGCCTAGTCCCGCTTTCATGTATGCCGCGTACCAGTTGCCCATTAACGTTTGCTGGGCCTCTTCTAAGGTAATTTTGTGCGTGATGCATGCCTGCCGGGCGTAGCTAGTTCTCCAGTTTGTCCTTCTCGTATACTCCAGCCTGATCTGGCCGGAGATACGGTTGCGGCGACAGATTCCGAACATCATTCAGCGCCGCCTACTTCACGGCTCACACGATGGTGTCGCTGAGCGCGTCAACGCCAAGAGCGTCAAAGTTCTGAAGGCTCTTCGTTTGCGTCTTCGAGTCACTATTTTCCGCTCCCCGGCCCGTCGCTCTCGATCGCAATGATACGACGGATTCGAACCAGTCTGACAAGTTTGCATCGCCGCTGGGTGCAACTTTGGAGCGCGCTATCCAGCTATACGCAGCCATATTGTGCACGCCCAAAGGGGGGCTCGTTTTGAATGGCTCTATCTCCTATCAGCGCCTTGATACCTCATCCGGTCGGGACTAGACTCACCACGGTGAGAAAAGATTTGTGACGTGGTCTTGTGGCTCAAGCTGTCATGATTCTGTTTGGAGGTAGCCTATGGCATCTGAAGAACCGAAAGTCAAAGCATCGGTCGAAACAATGGCCCTACTACAACATAATCCTAACGGAAGCTATTTTTCAGGTGCTCGAAGAAAATAAGGACTGCTGACACGCCCGCAAGTTAAAGAGCGGATGGAAAAATTGAAGGTCGAGACGAAGTTGAGCTTCCAAATGATTCAGTAGCATCCTGGCGAATTATTTCTCCGGCATAGCCGCCTTGTAGGACGGATGAGGCCGGAGCAGAACCCTGGTGTCGGCTGGACCTTCCTCGATTTTAACTATCTGCGCCATCAGCGTCGAAGAGCGCGTTTCCCTCCCGACGCGCTGCTCAATTAAGAAGCCATGGAAGGCTGGCGAAGCTTTGAACACCTCCACGAACGGACGCGCATCCTCAGCCTTGAGGCTGAGCCAGAACCCGGAGTCGTCGCTGAGATCGGGCCGGGCTTTATGTTGCTCAAAGCCCATCAGACACACGGTTATATCGCGGGCGCGGGGCAAAGCGGGTCAGTCGCTGTTCACTTCGTCGTCGTGCCCTGGGAGCTGACTTCCTTCCAGTCGGAACCCACCTTCACCCACACATCGGTGGCGAGGATTGACCGCATGCGATGCTGCCCTTCGACCTGGGCGTCGTAGGTATCTTTGTAAGTTGCGATTGCCGTATTGCCGTAGACCCGCACCTTGAGATCGCTGATCTTCTCGCTCTTGAAATTATTGTTCTTGGGATCGGCCAGCATTTTGAGGATGTCGGCCTTCGTGAGCCATTTGCCGTCACTGTCGCAGGCTAGGAAGTCGTCCGCCAGATACTTCTCTGGCCAAGCGCGGTCACCGGCCAGATCAGACTTTACGCCGTCGTTTTCCAATTTCGTGATCGCCGCGACAGTGTCGCCGCTCGATTGGGCCTGAACAATTGGCGCCGTTAGGAACACTGCCAGCGTGGCGCCGGATAGGGAGTGTGGCTGACACTACCGCCAAGTCCCGGCAAAGTCCCCCCCCTCTACTTGAGGCGAATACACAGCGAAAGTGTGTGCTATCCTCCGATTGGGCCAGCCGCGCAGATGCCTCGTCAGCTTGCGCGACGGTGAGGGTGTCGAGCACGTCGCCGAGGTGACGGCGGAGAGCCTTTATGAGGCGGGCGCGCTCGCGTTGCAGCAATTTCGCCGAGCCGAATGGAGCCGGGAGGTATCGCTGGATGCGGGCACGCTGCGCGTGGAGGTGTACGAATCTACATTCTATAATCTTAAGGTTTCTGACTTGGAGCAATGGCTCAGGCGGACGGGCGGTTCTCCGCGTGATGTGGCGACGCGACAGAAGGTGAGAACTCGGCTTGGGGCTAACTAGCAATCGATCCGTTTTGCGGGTGAGGGGGGTTATTCGTGGCGCAACGTGTTCTATTTAGCCGGATCAACATATTTGATCTTATCGAGCGTAGGAAACGCGAGCTAAGAGACGACATAAGCGGTTGCCCAACAGATCTCCTAGAAGACGCCACGCTGGCAGAACGCCTCGCCGCTAAGTATGAAATCGATGTGCCCACTCTGGATGAACCTAATAAGTATGCTACCCACCGAGAAACCACCGTGGACGCACGCCGTTATCCTAATCGCGCTGTTTTTGATCGCTCAAGGCCTGTTCCGATTCCCGCGACCGAAGTCATCATTCACGTGCCATTTCAGGGTGATCCCACTCTGTTTGATGTAAGACCTTCATCGTTTACGACGATCTTCCCTGCTGGCGACGTGGACGCGAAGAGCCGCGAGCTAATTTTGATCTACAACGTTATAGAGGGGATAGACGTAACTGTTCAGCTCCAGAGGGAACTTGGAGAGGTTAAGCGTTACTTGGAATGGCTCCGGCCATCCGCAGAGCAGTTGAAGCCTGAATTGCGACGACTAGCCGACTCTCTCATATCTACTCGCAAACAGAGACTGGCCGCAAATCAAGCCGCACTCACAAATCTGGGCATTCCCATTCGGTCGGCACGTATTGAAGCCAGGGGAAGCGCAGATTCGGAGGCTGAGAATCCGCAACAAACACCTGAGCATTGGGACATTTTCATCAGCCACGCGAGTGAGGACAAGGACGAAATCGCCAGGCCATTGGCAGAGGCACTTAGGGCACGTGGACTCTCCGTTTGGTATGACGAGTTTTCGCTGAGATTGGGTGATAGCCTACGCAGATCCATCGACCAAGGCCTAGCGCATTCTGATTATGGCGTTGTTATCCTCAGCCCCCACTTCTTCGAGAAGCACTGGCCGCAGCAGGAATTGAATGGTTTGACAACCCGAGAGGTAGATGGCCGCAAAGTGATTATTCCGATTTGGCACAGGCTTGGCTTTGCTGAAGTGCGTGAGCAATCACCGACTTTGGCAGATAGATTCGCCGCGATAACCAATAGTGGCTTGGAAGCCGTAGTCGAGAAAATTTTAGACGCTATATCCGTCACCCGGAGGCAGAACGAACCGACGAAACCGGCAAGTCCGCCTAGCAAGGGACGGGTTGTTCGCCGGCGCCGACCTTATAGCAGCCGCCATTAAGAACCTAAATTCTGCCGCTATGTCATGCTTCCAAACTTAGTTCGCAACGCGGCAATCAGCCTATCCAATCTCGCGCTTTCTGCGGCTTGCGCAACCTGGGGGGAGGCGAACTTGAGCAGGACCACTATATAGCTCGACCCAATCGCATCCGACGCCGTGTTTCCCATCAGGAAGCGAAATGATAGCTAGCACCGCAACTACACGCGGATCAACCCATGTGCGGGAGTATCTAGCGATTCTGCGATTAAAATCAGTTGCGGTCGAGATTGCAAAAGCATTGGCTTCGGGAACCGATTTGAGCGGATGTATCTGTCTGTCCAACCCGAATATCTTTTCTACAGCGATTGCCACTATGCCCCGATGAGATGAGTCACTGAGCTTGGCCTGAAGCTGCGCGTACGCTTTTTCCATATTATCGCTAAGTGTGTGTTCATAGAACGGCCGCTTACACTCAACTAGATAATTGCAGCCCTCGAATCCGAACTTTAGATCGTCAAATCCGAGCAACTTAAAACCGGCAGAGGAGAGGTTTGCGGCCAACTCAAGCTCGACAAACTTATTTCGAGAATCGCTGACAGTTGTGTCCTCGTCAGAAGCTGCTAATGGACCTCTGAGAATGTCTTGGAGCGTTCGGCGTGGCAAGAGATGTGAGGGTAGTTTCGACATCTCCGACCCAATGAGACCAAAACCGGCACCGTCATTCATGGCGTAATAAGAATCTTCAACGGGGCGCGCTTTGAATGGATTGGCATCGGGGGTTGTCGGGTTAAGAAGCTCGTCGAAGTAACGGCTTATCTCGTGTAGACGGGTGCCGTCCGTCGAGATATTAATGTTTTCATACCACTTACGCGCATTTATGACGTCGACGTGAATCTCTGTTGTTCTTCGGAAATACATTCCAGCCCTCTGATCTTAGATGCGGAGCGCCTCTTGACAGCCGTGCATAATGGGACATGCGCATCTCCCAACTCGACCGTTATCGGCACCGAAATCTCCGCGGCTACTTCCAGGACCTTCCCTGGGACGCTCGGCAACGCGCTTACCAATGGCTCGACCGATTCATCAGGCGGCGCGAAGCCACTCACGGCAGCGTTCCTAGCTGGCTTTTTGCGATTTATGTTGGACAAGCAAAGCGACTGGCACTGAACCCGCCGACTTCATCCTGGGGCCGCTCGATGCTCGCTAAGCGCGGCGGATTAGCAGTGCAGCGGCGCTATCGGCTTGAAGGGCGCAATGCTACCGCGCGTGCGACTCGCTGTCGTGTAATCAAGCAAAATGCTCGCAAGCGTGCGCGTGAGCAGGGGAAACTGCTGCACCACATGGGTCTGCAAACGCCCGAGCGGGTTAAACACCTCCCACTCGACTAAAATGGGCCGATTCTCCTTAACTTGGGATTGTTGTGATTATTTATGACTCGTTCCGACCAGTCAATCGGTTCACGGATCGGTGCCTCATAGGTCTTAAGTGGTATTTTCCTATCTCGGGCTCACTTAGCCTCGGAGGTATTGAAGATGCGCAGGCACTCTCATTTCGCTGCCCAATCCCATGTCTACTGACTCTGAGAAAGCCAAGCTATCGAACAGGTTGACCCACGAGGATCACACAGCGTTCCTGGGACGGGATTTCGATCAAGCCTTCTCTGAAAAGCGACGGTTGGAGGATCAGGTCTGGGACATCTGCAAGTTCGCATTTACGGCTCACAGTGCACTGATTGGCCTAGCCATAGGCGCCTACCGCTACTCAGTTGACCGTACGCTAGACCTAGTGCCGGCAGCCACCGTTGTCCTCGCGATCACATTGGCAGTGGGCCTGTTCCTTGTCCTTCTCATGGTCCGCATTCGGATCTACTTCGTGGTTGTTTCGCGCTACATCAACGAGCAACGCGCCTTCTTTTTGCGCGACAATACTGTGGGCTTCCAAAACTCCACGGGATTCTACACCGTTCCAACCAGACCACCATACTTCAGTTGGACTAGCACTCAGATGTGGGCTACGCTGCTTGTAGCGCTGTTCAACGCGGTCGCTGGCGCAACCCTCGTTTTTCTTCTCGCTCGACAGTGCGTTAACCGTGGAACATTCTCGGCCCTAGGTCTTGTAGTTATCTTCTTCTTTCAGGCACTCGCTATTCGTGTTTACCTTCGCGCTAAGGAAGGGCGCACCACTACAGAGGCCGTCTGGGGCAAGGGGAAGTAAGCAATGGGCGAGCTATATCACCTCAATGTCGGTTGCGCCGACGCAAGTCTGATCAGGACCTCGCGTTCCTACGGGAGCAGAAGTATACGATCGACTGTCTAATCTACAGCCCCTACGACCGGAGGTATGGTGACGCGAGCGTCACAATAGAAGAGTGGGACGAGTTCGCGGAGCTGAGAGACTACTTCAAGAACAACGGCACCAATCTTTACGCCCCATTTCGGCAGGACTCGTGGGACAAGGCATACTGGAACACCAACGGCGCCCAGTTCTGGATACTTGGACCCAGGAAGAGCACCGCACAGGCCGATTCGCGTCAGCTTCACGATGCCTGCCTCGTCGTCAAGGCTCATGTTGGCAGCCGGAAGTGCCTCTTCACCGGCGATGCCTCGGACGCGAATCTGCAGGATGTTGCGGGGCTGAATTACATATGCGACGACATCCTTCACGCAAGCCATCATGGAAGCTTAGAGGGCGCGGATTTGGATTTTGTGAAGAAGTGCAACGCCAACTACACCGTCATTTCGACTGAGGCCGGCGTGCACGACAACGTGCCGCACCCCACCGCGCTGAAGCGCTATCGGGAAAATACCAAGAACAACGTGTATCGAACCGACCAGGATGGCTCTCTCAAATGGACGGTCTAGGATGTGTTCGCCCGGCGCGCCGAGCTTGGCGTCACGAAAAAGCGGGTTGCCGCGACTTGAGGGGGTCTCTAGATGAAACATACCTAATCTGTTATCCTTCGGCCCAAGTCAGATGTACACTCACACTTTGACCTGGAATAGATGCGACGGGAACCAGTGGTGCCCGTTTCTGACAGTTAATCTTCAGCATACGCACTTTCATAACTTAGTTGGCGTCTACATTATCTGGCACGGAGGCCAGAATCCTTGGACAGTGTACGTTGGCCAGGGCGACATCGCTAACCGGCTAACAGCACACCGCTCGGACCCGCGCATCCTTCAATACAGTTCATTGGGACTATTCGTCACATGGGCGAGTGTCGCTACACAGCCCGTTCGGGACGGCATTGAGAGGTACCTCGCCGACCAACTCCGACCCAAGGTAGGGGAGGCTCATCCCAATGTACCTCCCATTGGCGTAAACCTTCCGTGGTGACGCGGAAGGCTGGGGCGCTGGAGCAAAATGGACGGACCTCACCAAGACCCTGAAATTATTACCTACCGAATTCCGCGAATAGAGGTTTATCTGGTTTCAGATGACGAACTCTGTCGTATCGAAGAAGGGTACGGGCAAGTTGGCCATGATTTCGCTTTTGCAACGAATTTCTTGGCATTTGGAATAGCCTTTCTGCTCGCTCTAATGACAGCAACTTTCTCAGGGCCACTAAAGACAATCTTCATACTCGTTGTGGTTGTATGTGGGGTCGGATTTGTCATTACAGGGATTCGGTGGTTGAAACAAAGGAAGAAGGTGCCGGCCGTCATCGCAAAGATTCGGAGCCGCAAGACGGAACCGCAAGTTCCCCCAACAGGACAACCCTAGGTGCAATCCGGCAGGAGATGGTGTTGATCCAATCCA
>QHYR01000238.1 GCA_003223315.1 Acidobacteriota bacterium
TGATACAGCTTGAAAAGGTCGTCGCTCAGATAACGTTTGACGTCCGCCGGTTTTCGCGCCACGTCCGTCGGACGTATGGCTTCGTGCGCGTCCTGCGCCTCTTTCTTCGATTTGTAGAAATTCGGCTTCTCCGGCAGGTAGTTCGGGCCGAATTCCATCCCGACCAACTCTCGCACTTGCCCGAGCGCCTCATTCGACACGCGCACCGAATCGGTGCGCATGTACGTGATCAGCGCCACCGAACCCTCTTCGCCCAACTCCACGCCTTCGTACAGCCGCTGCGCCAGCGCCATAGTGCGCTTGGCCGTATAGCGCAGGCGGTTGTAGGCCGCCTGCTGCAGCTTGGAGGTCGTGAACGGCGGCTGCGCGTGGCGCCGCTTCTCTTTTTGCGTAACTTCGGAAATCTGCCAGCGCGCTTTTTCCACCGCCGCGATGATCGCGTCGGCTTCCGCCTGCGTGTGCACTTCGATCTCTTCGCCCTTGTGCTTGGCCAGCCTGGCTTCGAACGAGGGCGGCTCGGCCGCCGCAAGCTGCGCATGCAGCGTCCAGTATTCCACCGGCGTGAACGCGCGGATCTCGCGTTCGCGCTCCACGATCAGCCGCAGCGCCACGGTTTGCACGCGCCCTGCGGAAAGCCCGCGGCGCACCTTGTCCCACAAAAGCGGCGAAATCTTGTACCCCACCAGGCGATCCAGCACGCGACGCGCCTGCTGCGCGTCTACCAGGTTCTCGTTGATCTCCCCGGGATGCTCGAACGCGGCGCGAATCGCTCGCGGCGTGATCTCGTTGAACATCACCCGGAAGATATGATTTCGCCGCAGCTCGGCTTCCTCTTGGCCCTTACGCGGTTTCCTTTTCTTCTTCTTGCCGGCCCCCGAGCCGTTCTTCGCGGCCATGGTGGGTTTTAGAACTTCCGCCAGATGCGCACAGATGGCTTCGCCTTCGCGGTCCGGGTCGGCGGCCAGATAGATGGCTTCGGCTTTCTCCGCCGCCTTTTGCAGGCTCTCCACAACGTGTGTTTTATCGGGGCTGACCTCGTAGGTCGGCTCGAAGCCGCGTTTGATATTGATGCCCAGTTCCTTCCTGGGCAGGTCCATGACGTGGCCGTAGGACGCCTTGACCATATAGTTGCGGCCCAGATATTTGTTGATCGTCTTCGCCTTTGCCGGCGATTCGACGATGACCAGTGAGCGTGCCATAAACTCTTCTTTTAAACCGAAACGCCCTCTTGTGGGCGAATATGTTCCTTCCCGCTACCTAAAGCCAAACTCGTTACTAAAGCAAAACGCGCAGGTTGCCCCAGCGCAGGCCTGTCATTCTGAGCGAAGTGGCCGCGCTTTTCTCTCGGACCGGTCTTCCGGTCCGCGCGGCCACGAAGTCGAAGAATCCCTCCTCGTACTTCCGAACGCCGCTTTCGCAACCTCTCTCATTTAAAGCAAAACCCGCACAAACTGCTTTCCCGGCATCTGCCGGATGATCCCGCGCATCTCCATTTCACACAGCGCGGCCAGCGTCTGTGAAGAACTCAAGCCCGTCGTTTCCACCAATTCGTCCACGTGAATGGGCTCTTCGATGCGGATCAAATCGAAAAGTCGCTTCTCGATGGGCGAAAGGTTCTCTTCGAAAAGGGACGCGCGCTCTTCCTGCGTGGTTGCTTCCACCGGAAAAAGCTCGGCGCGAACCTCCGTGGGCAATTCCTCCACTACGTCCTCCCAGCCGCTCACCAGCTTTGCGCCCTGCTTGATGAGTTGGTTCGGCGCAAAGCTCACTGGCTCGCTGACGTTTCCCGGCACGCCGTAGACCTCGCGGCCAAACTCCATGGCCAGCCGCGAAGTGATCAGCGAACCCGAATATTGCGCTCCCTGCACCACAACCACACCCAGCGCCATCCCCGCGACCATGCGGTTGCGCACCGGAAAATTCTCCGGCGCGGGATAAGTCCCCATGGGAAATTCCGTGATAATGGCGCCGCGCTTCTCGACCTCCTCGAAAAGCTTCCGGTTCTCCTTCGGATATATGACGTCGATACCGGAGCCGAGGACGCCGATGGTTCCTCCGCGCGAAGTTGCGCAGGCGCCACGGTGAGCTGAGCTGTCGATCCCTCGCGCGAGTCCGCTGACGACGATCAGGCCGTGCTCGGCCAGGTCTCGCGCCAGCTTTTCCGCTATTTGATTCCCGTAAGGCGTCGGGCGTCGCGTCCCCACGATAGAAATCGCGTGGCGGTTTAGAACTTGCTCATTTCCGCGGACATAGAGCAGGGGCGGGGGATCGTAGATTTCCGCCAGGCGCTTCGGATATGCGCTCTCCTCCCAGTGTATCAGGTGGCAGCCGGCCTTGCGCACCTGCGCCAGTTCCTTTTCCGCGTCGCGAAATGCCGCCTTCGAAAAAACCGCCTGCGCCGCCGCCACCGGCAATTGGCAGGCCTCTAACTCCGTCAGGGACGCGCGGAAGATTTCTTCAGGCGAACCGAATTGCCGTAGCAACTTGCCCGCCAGGCGCGCGCCCAGCCCGGATGTGAGACGCAGCGCCAGCCACGGAAGGGAGTGCTCCAGGTCCACAGCGCCCGGAACCTACTCGCACGCTAGCACCCCTGTCAAGTCATCGTGATCGGAAGTGCCTACACCCGCCACTTCGTCCTTCCAAGCATGCTGCGCCGCCCCCGTCGGCCGGCCGCCTTTACTCGTGCGGTAAAATAGAACATGCTCGAAATTTGTCCAGCCGAATGGAGCGCTGGATTTCCTATCGGTGCCAAGTCTACTTTCGTCGGCTCTTATCGTCCCTTGTCGGCATTCGGCCTAATCGGTTTAGAATGATATTCTTGTGCCAATTCCAAAGGCAACTCCTTTGCAAGGATATCGTTGCGAAAAAACCGGGGGGGTGGGGGGTAGCCTCAAGTGAAGCTTTAGCTTTCGGACCCGCGGGCTTAGAAAGCGGGCTTCGGCGCTAAGCCTATAAGAATGAGCACTTGCGAAATTTGGAGCACAAGTCTGGCAGAATGAGCAGATACGGATTTATTCGACTTAAAGTGGCTGTAGAATCAGCAGTTCCGAAAGTCCTGGCTGCAGGAAGTCCCGAAGGGACGACACAGTTTAGCCCAGCGCGGAAGCGGTGGGAGGATTTATGGGCAAGGTCGGAAGCCCCGGCAGGCGGGGTCCCCAATGCGCGCCGCCTTTGCGCACGTTGGGGTGGCGGAAGGGGTGACACAAGGAATCGGGCCACACAAAACACATGGGCGCTGGCGCACGCCCGGCTGCGTGGCCCACGAAGGGCGCTGTGTTATAGTGGCCGGCTCTCTTTAGCCCCGGGGTCTGAGGGTTGTCGAGCGCCAAAAGGCCATTCTTCGCGCGAAAGTCATGGACATCAGGAGCTTTCGCGCGTTAACAAAGTCACGGCGCTTTTGGCGCATAACAAAGTCCATGAGTAAGCTTCGTATCTCCATCGTCGAATTCCTGAATACGGCGCCGCTTGTTTGGGGCTTCACGGACGGGCCACTCCGGGGCCGTTACGACCTCTCCTTCACTGTGCCTTCGCTCTGCGCCGAAGCGCTGCGTTCAGGTCAGGCCGACGTAGCCATCATCCCGGCCATCGAATATCAGCGCATGGACGACATGGTCGTGCTGCCGGAAATGGCCGTGGCGGCCAAGGGCGAAGTACGCAGCATTCTGGTGCTGGCGAAAAAGCCCATCGAGCAGGCCAAGCGAATTGCCCTGGACACGAACTCGCGCAGCTCCGTCGCGCTCACGCGCCTGCTGTGCAAAGGATTCTGGCGCATCGCGCCGGAATTTATCGACGCGTCGCCTGATCCAGCGGCCATGCTTGCGGAAGCCGATGCCGCCTTGCTCATCGGCGATCCCGCGCTGCGCATTCGGCTGAAGGTCGATGACCTATTAGCGAAGTCCCCGGATGCGAAGGGATGTTGTAGCGGCGATTTGGTTTCCGATAAGGACGAGTTGCCCGTCCCGGGTGTGGATACGCTCTTCGTCTATGACGTTGCCGAGCAATGGCGCCAGATGACCGGCAAGCCCTGCGTTCTGGCGATTTGGGTTGGCCGCCGGGAGCTCATCACGCCGGACGTGGTCGCCGATTTCCTGGCTTCAAGAGAGTACGGCCTCGGGCGCATCGGCGAAATCGCCGAAGCCGCGGCGTTGAAGCTGGAGCTCCCGCCGCGCGATCTCGAAAGCTATCTGGACAACATCGATTTTTCGCTCGACGCCGCGAATCTTGAAGGCCTCGAACTTTATTTTCGCGAATGCGCTGCCGCCGGTCTCATTCCGCGACTCAAGCCCATCGACTTCTCGCCCCTTCCTCTAGAGCCCGTGCGGCGAGCACCCGCCCAGCGTGCCGGAAGCGCGCAAGGAAGCCGCTGATTATGGGCCTCTCGCAACAGGAAGCGGTCGATCTTTTCCGGTCCGATGACTTGATCGGCATCGGCATGGCCGCGAATCAATTGCGCAAAAAGAAAAACGATCCGCGCGTGGCCAGCTATCAGATCGATCGCAATATCAACTACACGAATTTCTGCACCGAGTACTGCTCGTTCTGCGCTTTCTACCGCCCGCTCGGCTCGAAAGAAGGCTACATCCTCTCGCTCGACACCATCCTGCAAAAAATCGAAGAGACCATAGCCCTCGGCGGGACCGGCATTCTCATGCAGGGCGGGTTGCATCCCGATCTGCGCATCGACTATTACGAAAATCTGCTGCGCTCGATCAAGCAGAGTTTCCCGCAAATCCATCTGCATTGCTTTTCGGCGCCGGAAGTGCTCTGCATTGCCGAAGTCTCAAATCTCAGCGTGCGCGATACGATTGCGCGCCTGCGCGATGCCGGCCTCGGCTCCATTCCCGGAGGTGGCGCCGAAATCCTCGACGACGAAATCCGCCACCGCATTTCGCGCCTGAAATGCACGGCCGACGAATGGGAAGAGATGCACCGCACGGCGCACGCGCTGGGACTGCGTACCACGGCTACCATGATGTTTGGCTGCGGCGAAGAGTATCGCCATCGCGTCAACCACTTCGAGCGCATCCGCCGCATACAAGAAGATACCGGCGGATTCACCGCGTTCATCCCCTGGATTTTTGCGCCTGAGAATACCTCGCTCGGCAAACGCGTCCCGGAAGCGACGGCGGCGGATTATCTCAAGACGCTGGCCATCAGCCGGCTTTATCTCGACAATATCGACCACATTCAGTCGAGTTGGCTGACCCCCGGAATCAAGATCTGCCAGATTGGCTTGCAGTTTGGCGCCGACGACGTCGGCAGCATTCTCATCGAAGAAAATGTGGTCTACGCCGCCGGGGTGCGCAATCGCACGAATGAAGCCGAGTTGCGTCGCATCATTTCCGATGCGGGTTACATGCCCGTGCAGCGCGATACGCTCTACCGCTGCTACTACCTGAAGAAAGAAAAGTCCGCAGCCGCCACCGCAAATTCCGCTCTACCCGCGTGAAAAACTCACGCGCGCGGCTTCTGCGCCGCGAATCGCAGGCGCACGTAATCGGCCGTCCAGTTGCCCCTCGCGTCGCATAGTTTCGGACGCAGCGCTTCACGCACCTCCTCGATGTATGCAGGCCTTTCGGCAGCCGGCAATGCGCTCAGGAAGTCTTCCGCGAAGCTTTCCAGCCACGAGGTTACGTCGCCCGGGAGCGGCGTCGGCCGGGGGAATAGGGAAATATACGAGACCACGAATCCGGCTTTCCGCAGACGCGCCGAGTAATCTTCGATGGTCGGAAAGAACCACGGTACGAACGATTCTCCATTGATCCCGCGGCGATCGAGTGCATCGACCAGCGCAGCTTGGATCATCTCCACGTTTCCGTGTCCGCCCATTTCCGCCACGAAGCGACCGCCGTGCCTCAGCGCGTGCCAGACTCCCGCGATGACTTCCTCGGGCGGCAGCATCCAGTGCAGCGCGGCGTTACTGAATACCGCGTCGAACTCATCCCGGAATTGCAGCGCTTCGCCCGCCATGACGCGAGCGTCCAGTCCCAATTTGCGCGCGGCCGCAACCTGCATCTCGCTGGCATCGACTCCTACAACTTCGCAGCCCATTTCCGCCAGCTTGGCCGCGAGGACGCCATCGCCGCATCCCAAATCGAGGATTCGTTCGCCGGGCCGCGGCGCCAGCAGATGAACGACCGGCATGCCGAGATCGCTCACGAATCGAGCATTGCGCGCGTAACGCTCGGGATCCCAGATTTGCGTGCTGCTCATCGAACCAGCGCTGTCAGGAAGGATTTGGCGAACGGCGAATCGAGATTTCGACAATCTCATCTTCGGAAAGGTTGAGCCCTTCGAGGGGATGCAGCGCCCCGGCGGAATAGCGCGCGCGGACACGCAGTTCGTCGCGCGCTATGTGCGTCGGGCCACTACGCGCGGAAGGCTTCGCGCCGAGCTTCGCCCCAGTTTCAAGATCTGCACTCGCGCTGCCCTTCGCATCCGGTCTCGCGCCGGACCTTGCATCTGGCTCAGCGTTTCCGCCACTGCGAGAACCGGTGCGGTCGAGCGCGACATTGGCGAGTTCGTCGGCCTCGCGATTCTGTTCCCGCGGCACATGTTCGATAGCGAAATATGCGAACCCATGTGCCAGCTTGCGCGCGCGCTCGTGCAAAGGGCGCAAGTCCGGGCTTTTCACCTTATAGCGCCCTTGCATTTGGCGCACCAGGAGCTCCGAGTCGCTGCGCACCAATAAGCGCTCGATTCCTTGCGCGGCGGCGTGGTCGAGCGCAGTGATCAGGCCATAGTATTCGGCCACATTGTTGGTCGCGCGGCCGATATATTTGCCGACCTCGAAGCGAGTGGCGCCGTCAGGACCGCGGAGAATCACGGCGTAGGATGCAGGGCCAGGATTGCCGCGCGAAGCGCCGTCCACATAGGCGACAAAGATATTCGCGGGCCTTTCGGGCGCGGCGAATAAGAGTTTGCCAGAGGGAGGCTTCGTCGGCCGATCTTTCATTTAAATGGGCATGCGAATCGCAATGCGCGGAGCTCAAGGTTCATTCGCGGATATTCCCGCCGCGCTGGCCTTCGACTCGGCATCTGGAGAAATGGCCACCGGCGGCTCAACGTAATAGAGGATGCGCGTGCAGGATTCGCACTGGAAGATTTCGTGGGAGTCGCTCCGGCGCAGTTCCTGAAAGACGTGCGGACGAACGCGCATTCCGCAGAGGCCGCAAGCTTCGTCACGGATTTCGGCGAGGCCGATTCCGTGCCGGCGGGCGGCGATGCGTTCATACGTGCCCAAGAGTTCTTCGGGAATCTCCGAGGCAATCTCGCCACGCTCCGCCTCTTTGGTCTGCAGCTCTTGTTGCAGAGAAGACTCTTCCGCCTGAATCTTTTGCCGCTCCGCCTGAGCTTCGCCTTCCACTATGTTCACGGAACCCTCGGCCGTTTTCACCTGGCGTTCGTACTCCTCGCCCGCGACCATGCGTTCGAGCAGACGGTCTTCGGCTTGCGCGACTTGGGTTTCGGCGTGCTGGATTTCGTGCTGCAGGGCCTTATAGGCTTCGTTGGTTTTTACCTCGAAGCTTTGGTCCCGGTATTTGCGCGCCTTTTCCTTCCAGGAGTCCACATCCATTTCGTACTTCTTGCGGTCTTTGAGGCTTGCGGTGAGCGCTTCCTTGGCGGCGGCGATCTGCTGACGGGTGTTGCTAACCCGCGCATCCACAGCGGCAAGCTGCGCGGGGATGGCCTGCAGGCGGTTGCGCAGTTCCGCCAAACGCGTGTCTAGAGCCTGCAAATGCACGAGGTGCTGAATCTGCGCATCCATCCGCATCTTGATTCTAACATACGGGAACGAAGCGTTTCGGGATCGCAGGGGAGAGGGACTCGAGGGAAAAACCTGGCGCCGGTTACTCCTGACGGATTTGCATCGATTGGTCGACCGAAAGCGCTGGGTAGTGCAAGGGCGGCACACCATTGATTGCGGGGCTATCGGAGTGGCGCGCCGTCACCGTGAAACCATTTCCCGAAGTTTCAATCGAATACGTATAGCCATCGCGGCCGGTACGCGCCATGGTGAGCGCGCCGCTGGAGGTGAGCCGGTCGAGATCGGCATAGGAGCCGTTTTGCGCGAAGTACATGCGTTCCGCTTGCGCGATGGCGTTCAGATCCATCTCCACGCCCGTGGTGGAGATGGCCTGAGTGGCCACCATGCCGGGCGCGGGCGCGGCTTGCTTCAGGTAATAGTAATAGATGCCGATGGCGATCAGGGCGGCGAAGAGCAATCCAACCATGCGCATGACAGCT
>QHYR01000239.1 GCA_003223315.1 Acidobacteriota bacterium
GGAATTGGCGCGCCATTTTCGGGTGAGCCGGCAATGCCTGGTGCAGGACATCGCCATTCTCCGCGCGGAGAGCAACGACATTCTCTCGACGCCGCAGGGGTACCGGCTTCCGGCGAAGCAAGTGCCGGACGGGCACCGCGCTGTGATTGCCTGCCAGCACGGGCCGGAACGAACCGAAGAGGAGTTACAGGTTTTTGTGGACAACGGCGTGCGCGTTCTGGACGTGCTCGTGGAGCACGCGCTTTACGGCGAAATGCGCGGCTCGTTGATGATCGAGTCGCGCGCTGACGTGCAGGATTTTCTGCGGCGATGGCGGAGCACGAAAGCCAGCTTGCTTT
>QHYR01000371.1:0-2340 GCA_003223315.1 Acidobacteriota bacterium
AAATTCTGTTCTCCTCGTCGCTCTGCTTGGTGAACTCCTGCTTGGCGGTCCATGGCCGCGTCCACACGGTCGGATCTTCGATCGTGACCTCGTATTCGAGGGTCTTTGGCCCGGTGCGCGTCCAGCGCTCAACGAGGTGCATGTTCTCGCGCGAGCCTAAGAAATCGGTCTTCGGACTGAAGTTGGTCACGTCAACCACAAGCGTGTTGCCCTCCCAGTGGCCGCGCGAATCGCCGAACCACTGGCGGATACTGGCTGGCAGGTGCGGGCTCCCGTTCATGACGATGTTACGCTGCCAGCCTTGGCCCTGATTCAAGTCGTAGAACATCGAGATGCCGCCGGGCGTCTGAACGATTCGACGGAAGCTGCCGCCGAACAAGCTGCCGAAGTCGGGTAGCCCGCTGTGCAGACAGCGGTCAGCCAACCCGTCATCCTCCGGGCCATCGCTACGGTTGAGGCGCTCGAAATTACCGGTGTGGTAGCGCGGAGGGGGTTCGGCGAATCGCGGCGACGGCGTCGGATCGTACTTGCCGCCGGCACATACGGGCTCCTTGTTCTTGCACGCTTCTGTCGATTGCAATAGGGACAGGCGAAACTCCCGATCCGCCGCCGCAGCCTTCTGAACCTCCGGCGTCAGTGGCGGAATCCGGCCGTTGGGCGGGTCGACAATCAGCGACGTGCGGGCGCCGGCGTGCTTTATGGTCAAGAACGCCGTGTTATAAGCGCCGCCGACATCGACCGCGGTCCCGCGTTCCTGACGCGGGTCGCTGCCGAAGAGCTGAGCACGTTGCTTGTCCAATTCCTGCCGCTGCACGTCGGTGAAGAATTCCTGGTTCGCATACTCGGCAGGGCGTTGTAAGGGCGTGTCGAATTCGTCGGTCCAAATTCCCTGCAGGTCCGGTTCGCCCCACGGCGTTTTCAGGACTGGTGCGGATGCGGGCGGCGTCTTGGAAGCCGTAGGAGATTCCTGCGCAACCGTCACCTGCGCCGGTTTAAAAAATACCACGGTCGACACGATCACTGCCGCCGCTCCAATCAACGTCAGAAGTCGAGTGCGCATTCGACACCTCCTGCCGCTGCACCACCTAGGTATCCCCGGCTACCACGGTTACCAACCGCCAGATGGCATCATTATCTTAGAGGACCATGTTAGTGTACAGGCAATACGGCTTTCGTCTTCGGCTAACGCAAAGGCTACCTTACCGCGTAATGCTCCTTGCCAGTTCCTGATAAACGGGGTTCGAGGAGATAATCTCGGGAAGTGACCGTCGACTAGACCTCGCTTCCCCGAACGGGACTTCTCAGGACTTATCCGACGAACGAGCGTGCCACGATCATTCGACTGAATTCATTTTGTTAGAGGAACGCATTGCACGAGAATGCCTGCGGCATTAGTTTCACACTTCTGGAAACGATCGCGATCGAGGTGATACCGGATGCTCAACCGATCACTGCTCAGCCAACGTACCTCGGTGCTTTCCCAGTCGCTCGGTCTATCGTAAACATAAGCATCCGCAGGTAGGACGCTCCACTGGCTTGGCCGACAGCCAGACCGTCCGACGGTAGCTCATTCACACACGTCGGTTGCAGGCCGCCGCCGGCCGGCGTAAACACCTGCACTCCCGTTTTGGAACCTGGAGTCCCGTCGTCATTCACCGAGACGAAGACGGTACCAGAACAGGAAACTACAGCCTCAAAGGGGGCGCCGAGGGTCGCGTATGTGGTGGAGGCCACGGTCACCGTTGGTGTTCGGGTCACCTTCGGCTCGGAGTCGTCACTGCTGACGAAGTTGGCATCCCCGACAGATGCGTCAGCAATCGGGTGAATTTCACGATTCCCGGCGCCCTGCCGACTGGCACCTACTTCGTCGCCCTCAGCGACGACATTCGCATTTTTGAAAGCCCCCTTTTACCGAGTTAGGCTCACAGAGCCACTGGGCCATTTCACCGGCACGCTCATCGCCCATCCACCATGCTGAAAAGAAAGAGCTTCCCACCGCAGCCACTTCAAATCACTGCTGCATTAATGGCTGAACTGTGGATAGAAGCTATCGGCCCCCGATGCGGTGGCATTGGTGAGCGGCGTGAGGCCTGTACCATCGGCGTTCACCCGCCAGATGTTGAAGGTGCCGTTCGTGTTCAAGGCATCGCTGCCGTCCAGCTTGCGGCTTGAATGGAAAACGATCTTGCTGCCATCCGGTGACCACTGCGGATAGAGGCTATGGGCCCCCGATGCGGTGGCATTGGTGAGCGGCGTGAGGCCTGTGCCATCGGCGTTCACCCGCCAGATGTTGAAGGTGCCGTTCGTGTTCGCGGCATCGCTGCCGTCCAGCTTGCGGCT
>QHYR01000371.1:2382-3424 GCA_003223315.1 Acidobacteriota bacterium
CCATCGGCGTTCACCCGCCAGATGTTGGAGGTGCCGTTCGTGTTCGCGGCATCGCTGCCGTCCAGCTTGCGGCTTGAATGGAAAACGATCTTGCTGCCATCCGGTGACCACTGCGGAACTAGGCTACCAGCCCCCGATGCGGTGGCATTGGTGAGCGGCGTGAGGCCTGTGCCATCGGCGTTCACCCGCCAGATGTTGGGGGTGGGGTTCGTGTTCAAGGCATCGCTGCCGTCCAGCTTGCGGCTTGAATGGAAAACGACCTGGAGCGCTCTGCAGGCCACCGCGACGTTGGTCACGTTGGCCCCGCTGACCGTCCCCGCGCCATTGCTCACCGAGCAGTTCTGGCCATTCGGCTGCGTCTGGACCGTCACGCTATAGGCGCTGCCGTTGGCCAAAGCTGTTGCGAACGTAAAGGACCCATTGGCGCTGATGGATAGATCGTCGCCGCCGTTGTTACGCAGCACCAGCCCGCTTGCCGTGAGTCCGGAGACGCTGCCGCCCACGGTGGACCTCGCTGGCGAGCCGCCGCCACCGCCAGAACTGGAACCGTCCCTGCTGCATCCGCCCGCGCCCAGCACCAAACCCACAAACAACAAGCCCATCCAGATTCTCGTCTTACGAATGTGCTTCGAGGCATTTCCCTCTGGACAGCTCATCGTAGTCGATCCTCAGGCTTTGTGCCACGTTCGCTAGCGGAGCGATGTTGCTGTCCGTCATCCCGCGATAATCTTTCAAGTCGAGCCAAGGTTTCATTCAGCGGCAGCGGCTGGGGTGCCAGGAGCCGATTGATCCAAGTAAACATTTCGTTCTCCTGCGTTGGTTCGGCGCCAGTCTATGCCGATACTCTCTTGGCGTTCAGATTCATTGCGGCGACGTTGCCGCGCTCCTTAATAACTGATTGGCGCCGTTTTGGAATTGTTCCTCTGGCTTCGCCGAGGGCCGCGGCGATTCTAAAGGCCAACTCCTTCCATGAGAAGGCCGGTGCGAGTCAAGACGGTTTTGTTTTTACTTGCGTGAGTTCTTTGCCTTTGAGCCAAGCCGC
>QHYR01000240.1 GCA_003223315.1 Acidobacteriota bacterium
GACTGAGCGAATTGCGCGAAGGAAGAAAAAGAAGACCAGCGAATCAGGCGAGCGAATCGAAATAAAGAAAGGCGAAAGAAACGAGAATCTGCGGAAACGAACAGCGGAAACGAACAGGAGGCATTCTCAGAATGATCGTCAACATGAGCCGAAACGCAACGCAGGAACAAATCGATCACGTCGTCGAGCGCATCAAGGAATGCGGTTATCAGGCGCACGTCATCCGCGGCGCGGAACGCACCGTGATCGGAGCCGTCGGAAGCAACGGCCGCCGCTCGGAGTTGGAAGCGCTGCAGGCCGCGCCCGGCGTCGAAGAACTCGTTCCCATCTCGCAGCCGTTCAAGCTGGTGAGCCGGCAGCTCCGCCAGGAGCGAACCATTGTCAACGTCGGCGGCGTGCCCATCGGAGGCGAGCACTGGATCGTCATGGCCGGGCCGTGTTCGGTGGAATCGCGCGAACAGTTGCTCGCCACCGCGCGCGCCGTGCGCGAAGCGGGCGGCTCCATCCTGCGAGGCGGCGCCTACAAGCCGCGCACTTCGCCCTACGATTTTCAGGGCCTCGGAGTGGAAGCGCTGGAATTGCTGCGCGAAGCGCGGGAAGAAACGGGCCTGCCGATCGTGACGGAAGTCATGAGCACCGAGGACGTTGATCTGGTTTCCGACTACGCCGATATGCTGCAAGTAGGCGCGCGGAACATGCAGAATTTTCCTTTGCTGCGCCGCCTGGCGCGCGCGGAAAAGCCGATTCTGTTGAAGCGCAGCCCTTCGGCCACGGTGAAGGAATGGCTGCTCGCGGCGGAATATCTGCTCAGCGGCGGAAATGCCAACGTGGTGCTTTGCGAGCGAGGGATCAAA
This sequence comes from Acidobacteriota bacterium, assembly GCA_003223315.1. Taxonomy (GTDB): domain Bacteria; phylum Acidobacteriota; class Terriglobia; order Acidiferrales; family UBA7541; genus Palsa-189. The sequence goes on from QHYR01000240.1 coordinate 855, forward strand.
ACGTTTGAATCCGAGCTGCGCAACACATTTGATCTCGCGGCGATTGCGCTGGCCAAGGAGCTGTCGCATCTTCCCGTGGTCGCCGATCCGTCGCACGGTACGGGCCGGCGCATCGTGATTCCGGCGATGAGCCGCGCGGCGATTGCCGCGGGCGCGGATGGCATCATGGTCGAAGTGCATCCGTGTCCGGAGCGCGCGCTTTCCGACGGGCCGCAATCGCTCGATTTGAAGGCCTTCGCGCAGCTGATGGAAGAGCTGGATCGGCCGGAAAGGACGCGCGCTCGCGCGACGGCTAAAGTTTAGAGAATCAGCGCCAGAGTTTAGAGAATTCGCTCGTGCGTGTAGCCGGCTTTGCTGATAGCCGCAAGCAAGCCGGCCAGGTGTTCGGCGCCGCGGGTCTCGACCGTCACATCGATCGCGGTATCGCCGAGGCTGACTCCGTAGTAGGCGCGATTAAAGAGAAGCTCAACAATATTCGCGCGCTGGCCGGCGATCACGGAGGAAAGTTCCGCGAGCGCGCCGGGCCGATCGGGCAAATAGATACGGATGCGCACGAGCCGCCCATCCTTCACCAATCCTCGTTCGATGATGCGGCTCAAAAGCGAAACATCGATATTCCCGCCGCCGATGATCACGGCGGTGTGCTGGCCGTTCAGAGAAGTTTTGTGCTGCAATAACGCGGCAATACCGGCCGCTCCGGCGCCTTCGGCGAGCGTTTTTTCGCGCTCGAGCAGGGTCAAGATTGCGCTGGCAATCTCTTCTTCCTCCACGGTAACGATCTCGTCGGCATACTTCGCGACCAAAGGAAACGTGACTTCACCCGCGCGGCGCACGGCGATTCCGTCGGCGACGGTCGAAGCTGCTGGGATCGTCACAAGCTCGTGCTTTTCGAGAGCGAGCAGCATCGAGGGCAATCGCGCCGTCTCCACGCCGACCATTTTCACTTCAGGCCGCAATTCCTTGACCGCGCAAGCGACGCCGGCAATCAGTCCGCCGCCGCCCACGGGAACGACCACCGCCTCCAATTGCGGGCACTGCTCCAGCAACTCGAGGCCGATCGTGCCTTGGCCGGCGATGACGGCGATATCGTCGAAGGCGTGCACAAACGTGAGCCCCTGCTCGGCGGCGAGTTTTAAGGCATGCTCACAGGCTTCGTCGTAATTGACGCCGTGGAGGATGACATTTCCTCCGTAATTTTGTGTGGCCGCCACCTTCACCATGGGCGTCGTCGTGGGCATGACGATGGTGCTGCGGATTTTGCGAAGTGTGGCGTGATACGCGACCGCCTGCGCGTGATTTCCCGCGGAGGCGCAGATCACGCCGCGCTTCTTTTCTTCCGGGCTGAGCAGAAGGATTTTGTTGAGCGCGCCGCGTTCCTTGTATGCGCCGGTCATCTGCAGATTTTCGAGCTTGAGATACACCTGCTGTCCCGTGGACGCGGAGAGCTCGGCGGAATATGGGCACGGCGAATAGTAAACGGAATCGCGAATACGGTCGGCGGCTTCTCGGATCATGGAGAGCAGCTCGAGTGTGGAGGCCTTGTTCATCTTCATTCCTGTTGGGATTCCTAATCCTGGGGCTTGCTAGAGTTCACCTCGTTAGAGTTCACCTCGTCAGACTTCGCCTCGCTAGTCTCCATTTAGCCAATCCACGCTAGTCTTGTCGGCGGCAATCGCAGCCTGCTTAACGACGATGCAGAAAGGGCCGAGCCTGCGGGCCCTGATAGTCGCGCGCGACGTGGCCATGTCCTCGGAGAATGTATTTATATGTGGTCAGCCCCTCTAATCCCACGGGGCCGCGGGCATGCAGCCTGCTCGTGCTGATGCCGACTTCGGCGCCGAGCCCGTAGCGATAGCCGTCGGCAAAGCGCGTGGAAGCATTGTGGAAGACCCCCGCGGAATCCACTTGTCGTAAAAATGTGCGCGCGGTATTGAGATCGTTGGTAACGATCGCGTCGGTGTGCGCGGAGCCGAAACGCTGAATGTGGTCGATGGCTTCGTTCACGCCGCGCACAACTTTCAGCGCCAGGATCAAGTCGCCGTATTCGGTGTGCCACTCGCCGTCAGCGACAGGCTCGACGGCGACTTCATGAATTGCGCTCACAGATTGAGGGCAGCCGCGCAGGCGGACGCCCTTTTCTTTCATGCGCGCGGCGAGGAGAGGCAGAAAATCGGCGGCTATGGTTTGATCGATCAAAACGGTCTCGACGGCGTTGCAGGCGGCGGGGTAATCGGTTTTGGCGTCGTCAATGATGTTGAGAGCCATATTGAAATCCGCCGCCGCGTCCACGTAAATATGGCAGACGCCTTCGGAATGCCCCAGGACAGGGATGCGCGTATTGGATTGAACGTAGCGCACCAGATCGTACCCGCCGCGAGGAATGACCAGATCGATGAGATCGTCGAGCTTCAGAAGCTCGCGGACTTCGGCGCGCTGCTGGATATTGGTGACCAGAGCCTCCGGGATCGATTGGGAGCGCAGGGCCGCGCGAATATTCTCGACGATGACGCGAGCCGTTCGTTCCACCTCGCGGCCGGGCTTGAGCACCACGGCGTTCGCGGATTTGATGGCCAGAGCGGTGATCTGCGTGACCGCGTCGGGACGGGCCTCAAAAATCACCGCGAGCAAACCCACCGGACAACTTACTTTTTCGAGTTCTAGGCCTTCGTCGAGTTCGATGCGCTCGAGCACGCGGCCGATAGGATCGGGCAATGCGATTACGGCGCGCATTCCTTCGATCATGGACTGAAGCTTCTCGGAAGAAAGCTTCAGCCGATCGACCAGAGCTTTCGATAATTCGCCGCGCTCGAAGGCGGGTTTCGCTTCGCTCACATCCTCCGCGTTGGCCTCCAAAATTTGGGGCGCGCTTTGCTCGAGAGCGCGGGCCGCTTCCTCGAGCGCTTGATCACGCTGCTCGATGGAGGCGGAAGCAATGCATCGCGCGGCTTGTTTGGCGGCTTGCGCGAGAGCGCGGACGGCTTCGCTCACCGGCGTTTCCTGGGAAAAAAGAGCGTTCCGACGGGCTTGCCCGCGAGAATGGCGTCGAGGACGCCAGGCGTGCGGCCGTTGGCGATGATGGCGGCCCGGCCGTCTTCATTGGCGATGCGCACGGCCTCCAGTTTTGTTTCCATGCCGCCGCGTCCGCGGCCATTGCCGCCGCGAGCATAGGCGCGAATGGTTTCGTCGAGCGAATGCAGTTCGGGGATGAGGGTTGCGCCTTCACTCTGGGGATCGTCGGTGTACAGGCCGTCGACATCGGAAAGCAGCACCAGGAGATCGGCGTCAATGTGCGTCATCACCAGAGCGGAGAGTTTGTCGTTATCGCCGAAGACTCGGACGCGTTCCGCGCCGCCGGCGGGGCTATCGAGCTCGGCGGTGGAAACGGTGTCATTTTCGTTGATGACGGGGATAACGCCGAGTTGAAGCAAAGTGGTGAGCGTGGCGCGAAGGTTTTCGTGGCGGCGCGAATCGAGAAAATCGTCTTCCGTCAACAAGACTTGTGCCACGCGGAAGCCCAGCTTTTCAAAAGCATCGTCGTACATGCTCATCAGGCGGCTCTGGCCGACCGCGGCGCAGGCCTGCACCAGAGCAAGATCGGAAGGGCGCGCCGAAAGTTCCAGGCGCCGCACACCCAATCCGACGGCGCCGGAAGAGACCAGCAAGACTTCGCGACCGGCACGGCGGAAATTCGCGAGCGACTCCGCAATGCCGTAAAAAGCGCCGATGGAGACGCCGCCATCGTCACGCATGAGCACGTTCGTGCCGATTTTGACGACGATGCGTGCGGAAGCGGCAACCTGTTCGCGGGGCGAGAGTTCCGTCCGCTGGGATTTAGCGGTTCCTATGGTTTTTCTCCCCAAACAATATTCCTGACAAGCCGATTCGTCATACGCCGATCCTTGCGCCAGAAGCCGGAAATCGACTCTCTGCCGATGCACTTTGCCGCAACCAGAATGGGCGCCTCGTTATTTTGCCAGCGCGGGAAAGAGACCGCAAGGTTTGACGGTGAGTCAGATTCCGAGGAGAGGCCTTATCAGATAGAAGGAGTTGGAATCAAGGGTCGTCCGCTTCAGTCGTTCGCTGCGTGACCTGGTGTGCTGCGGTATTCGGCGTCTGGCGGAGGGCACGCGTACCCCAGCCTCTCCATGGCTGCGCGATCTGCAATGGACGGGATCACCCGGTTCTTTTTGAACCCATTGCACCAGCCGCCGAAGCCATCCTTGATAACTTGGAAAATGCTTTGCCAGTTTTGAGCGATTACTTTCAGCCATGCCAACGGACCCATCTGCGGGAAATAGATCCCACGGAAGCAGAGGCGCGAGACCAGGATGTTGATACGGTAACCCACATCCTTGTGGCCCAGCGAGTTCACAGCATGGCGAATCGCCTCCGGGCTATAGGAGTGAGCCCACGCGTACTTAACTTCGTCATGGGCTTCCTCGATGCTCATCTTCAAGGGTGTGTGAGCCATCGCAAAAGGCAGGAATTCTTGCCAGTGTTTCGGCCGTGTGAGCCGGCCGTCTTGCTCCAGCCTCTTGTACAAAGGCGTCGCCGGCAGGGGAGTTAGCAGTCCAAAGACGGGCAAGCCTGGCGGCCATGTGCGAATCTGCCGGAGCGTTCGCTCCGCCACTCCTGGCGTGTCGTTATCCATACCAAAGATGAACGAGGTAATGGCGTAGATGTTGCGATCAGCGAGACTTTGGAGAACGGCGCCGTACTCGCCGGGCTTGTTGAATCCCTTGTTCACACTGGCGAGATTTGCGGGGTCAATGGACTCCATGCCAATGAAAATCCACCTGCCCCCGGAGGCCGCGATGAGGTCCAGGAATTCCACGTCACGCAGCAGGTTGGCGCTGATTTGGGCGACCCAATGCACTTGCGCGTTGGCCGCGATGATATCGCGCAACAGCGACTTGGTGCGCTTCACGTTGATGGCGAAATTGTCGTCAATGAAGAAGACCACCATCTGGCCGTCCTCGCTCCGCGCGCGAGCTTTCAGTCGCAGGAGTTCATCCACCACGCTTTCATTGCTGCGAAAGCGTATGGAATCCCCGAAAAAGCCGGTTACGGTGCAAAACTCGCAGCCATAAGGACAGCCTCGCCCGGACTCCACCGGAATAATCCGGAAGGTCGCCCATCCCCCACCGACGCGCCGAAGCAGCGGAGCCATGGCCTTAGGAACGATGTTGAACTGGTCGAGATCCATGGATTCCCAGGGAATCGACGGATAGGATTGCAATGTGGGCTTTCGCTCCTGCCCAAACTCATCCCTGGGTTCGTAGATTTCGCGGAGTTGTCCACGGGCAGCGTCCGCAACAATCTGGGGCCACGTTTCATCGGCTTCCCCGAGGGCAACTGCGTCGGCATGCCGCGGTCCGCCACCATGCCCGAGCGCCTCGTCGGGTTCTTCGGTCACGTGAGGGCCGCCCATCACCACCGGCACACCCGCGGCGCGAACCGCATCGGCCATGCGGTAGGCTTTGGCGACCATTCTGGTCATGGCGCCGATGCCCACCAGTCCGATCTTCTGTTCTTGCACAAATCGCGCCATGGCCTCTTCATCAATCGGTCGCGCGTTCCCGTCGATCAGCAACACCTCGTGGCCCGGCGGGGTGAGAGTCTGCAGAAGGAACATCCAAAGATGTGGCATGAAGTTCCGCGTCACAACGTTGTCGGGGCTATATAGCAAGATCCTCAAGCGTTCTTCTCCGATTGCTGCATATTGCACCCATGGCGATGGCAATACCAGCCGGGATTTGGACCTTAGTTCGTGCATCGTACCCCTCTACTGCCGTCGAGACAACGATTCTGAGGTGCTCCCCATTCTTCAGACTGAAATTCGGCCCTCCTAAGGTGGATCGCTGCCTTGAGTTTGATAACTTGACCTCGTATTTTCCCGCTCTGCATTTGAAGCCGAGATGGGGTCGCAGGGGAAGGGGCGGCGTTTGAGTCCCTTCCCCTGCAGCCACACGTGGAGAAACCGGCGTTGGAAAAATGGATTCGGTCCTTGGGATCCTCCGCGTGACCGAATTTTCTAACCATCCCGGTTTTCTCCGGAAAAAGTTCGCGTCAGGATGCCCTAGGAACGACGATTCCCACGCCGGTCGACCTATGACATCCCCCCTTTTCGCCCTCCTCAAGCGCATTCTCTTTTTCCAAAGTACTTCGCGGCCGGCGTCTGATAGCCCAACGCCTGGTGAGGACGCTCCCGATTGTAAAACAGAAAATAATTCCCCAGATTCTTCACCGCCTCCCCCACCTCCTCGTAGTCGTGTAGATAAACTTCTTCGTACTTCACACTGCGCCACAGCCTCTCGACAAAAATGTTGTCCATCGCTCGCCCCCGCCCATCCATGCTGATCGTGATGCCGCTCTCCTCCAACCGTTTGGTGAACTCCTCGCTAGTGAACTGCGCCCCTTGATCCGTATTGAAGATTACCGAGTAGCCAGGCGGCCTTGCGGCCGCCCGGCCCTCTCAGAACTGGGCGTGAAAGTTTCCCTTCACCCAGCTCAAGCCCTTCGAACGCCTCTGTAGAGGAGACGCGGTTTCGAAACGGGAAGACGCAGACGATGAACCCGGTCATGGCACTCGGGATGAAGTAAAACGCAGTTCGTGGCACCCGTGGAACCGCCCTTCACACGGGGGACGCCATAATGAAGGCGCCAGCCTGTGATCCGGGTGATTTTTGTATTGCACTGGGCGCAGAGTCCGCGTTGTTCATACCAGAGATAGCGAAGAGTGCGGGTACCCCGGAACGTTTCCAGCATGTGAGCCCCTTCGCGTTCTTCGAAGTAGGTTTCATAGGTTGGATCGTACGGGTTAGCTTCGCCTTTGACCTTGACGTGTCGTTTGATGGGAGTGCTCTTGGCGTAGTGCAGCCAGACTTTAGTCGGCCGTCCTTCGCCATCGCAGGTGTCACCAAAGAAGGACCAGTCACGATTCCCCCGCCGGGCAAAGTATTTCGGTTTGAACCAGCGCGGGCTTTTGTTCGGGTGTCTTCTTTGTACCCATTTCCACAGACTAGAGAAGAGGGTGTGATCGACGCGTCCGAACGTGCGTTTGCTCACCACGTGCCGATGATAGTTCGCCCAACCGCGAATCTTTGGGTTGAGTTGATCGATCAGATCGGCGGCAGACACGCCATGTGCGTCTTTGATGATTCGTCGGATACCGTCCAGGAAGGTCCCAACATTCTTCTTGGAAGGCTTGATGAGCAGTTTCCCGTTAGGATATCTGCGCACGTTTTGTCCGAGGAAATCAAAGCCGTGCTCAACGTGCGTGATGACGGTCTTCATCGGGGAGAGTTCAAGACCTCGTTCTTGCAGGAACTGCACGACGAGTGGTTGAATCTCTCCTTCCAGTAATTCTTTCGATTTACTGGTGATGACGAAGTCATCCGCATAACGGACGAGATTGACGCAAGGTTTCTCACCTCCAAGGGACTTGAGACGTTTTCCTGCTGGGTATTTTTCGTGCAAGAGTCGTTCAAGTCCATCCAGCGCACAGTTAGCGAGCGCGGGGGAGATGATTCCACCCTGGGGAGTTCCGTCCGTCGTTTCGTGAAGGACGTGTTTTTCCATGTACCCGGATTTCAGCCACTTTTGGAGAATGGCTCGATCTATTGGGACGTGAGCCAAAAGCCAGTCGTGTGAAATTTTGTCGAAACAGGACTTGATGTCGCCCTCTAGAATCCACTGCGTGTTTGCGCTTCTCAGTGCTTTGAAACACTGTTCCATCGCATCGGCGCAGGACCGCTGCTGACGAAA
>QHYR01000370.1 GCA_003223315.1 Acidobacteriota bacterium
CGGAGGAGGCACCTCTATCGGTGGGGGACCCCTATAAAGATGGTGAGGCGAGTCTAGGCTAAATTGTCAGTGCAATCAGCAAGAAAATTGATCCGCGGACAGAAATCTACAAAAGATAGTGGTGATCGTACCAGTACGCTCTGGGCAACCGAGGATTTCTTAGAAGGGAATATCTTCGTCGGAAATTTCCGTGGAGGGCATCTCTTCCGCGCCCGCCGCCGCGGCTGCAGCTTGCGGCTCCGCTTCACCAGCGACCGCGCCAGCGCCCGCGCCGGCCGCCATTCCGCCTTCGGCACGCCCGCCGAGCATGCGAAAGTTGTTAGCCACGATCTCGACCGTGGTCCGCTTTTGGCCCTCGCGGTCGTCCCACTGTCGCGTCTGAATGCGTCCTTCGACGAAGATGAGCGAGCCCTTGTGCAGATACTGCTGCGCGATCTCCGCTTGTTTGCCCCAGACGACAATGCGGTGCCATTCCGTGCGTTTTTGCCGTTCGCCGTTGCGGTCCTTGTAGGTCTCGTCGGTCGCCAGCGTGAAATTGCAGACCGCTTGGCCAGCCGACGTGTATCGCGTTTCGGGGTCGCGCCCCAGTCTGCCCACCAGAATGGCTTTGTTCACTGACATGCTTTACCCCCGACTGCGGCGGCAGAATCGCCGCCGGAAAGCAGGCCCTGAAAGGACGGAAGATAGCACGCCCCCCAGCACAAGTCCACGTCATCACGCTGTTAGTCCCGTCAGGGACGGAACAAATTAGCCCAGTGCGGGAGCACTGGGAATTGTTGGTGAGATCGTGCGAGCCCCGGAGGGGCGACACATGCACAGGGAAGGGATCTGCTTTTCTTATTGATCAGCGAGAAGCGCCAACAGAAGTGACTTTCGGTTCTAAGACGCCAATCCCAGCTCCTGCAGCTTGGCCTTGGCGCGCCGTTCCTCGTCCGTGCCGGGATAGCTCTTCACCACCATGCGCAGTTCACTTACCCCGGAATTCTTCTCTCCCAAAGCGATCAGCGCCAGCGCCCGCTTCAGGTGTGCCGGAGCAAGTTTGAAGCTCTTGGGGTAATTGTTGATCACTTTGCTATAAGCGTCGATGGCCTGATCGTACTGCTGCTGCGCGAAGAAAATTTCGCCCACGTAGAACTGCGCGTTCGAGGCCAGATCGGTGGTGCCATAATACTTCAGATAATCCCCGAACTCCTGCGCCGCCAAATCGTATTTCTTGCCGTTCAGGTCGCGCAGGCCGTTCGAGTAGAGCAGGTCCGCCGAAGGCGCAGCACTCGGCGGCAGATTGGAATTGGCCGCGCCCGCCGGCGCTCCCGGTACAGGTGGCAATCCGCTCGCAGCAGCCGCCGCTCCCGGCGCGCCGGCTCCGGGAGCCGCTGCCGTTGGTGGCGGCGGTGCGTTGCTGGCGAGCTTCGCGTCGATGCCCTGAATCGCGTTCTGCGCGTCGGTGAGCTGCTGATTGAGCTTGCCCATGCGCGCCAGCGTTTCCTGCAAATTATCGGAGATGCCCTGGATTTGCGTGGACATGGTATCCAGGCGCGCGCCCGAAGTGGCCTGCATGTCCTGCACCGTTTTCTGCAAGGCCATCATGGTACCGGTCAGCTTATTGACCGTATCCATGGACTGCTCCATGAGCGTCTTTTCCACGGCAGCGTTCTGCGCCAGTAGCGTTTGAATGTCTTTTTGGCCCTGGATGAGCTGGTTCACGCTTTGCTGCAGCTCCACCATTTCGCGGGCCACTGCTCCCACCGGCGCCGGCCCCAGCAACGTGCCTCCCAAAGCGCCGCCCAGCATCGCTGCTGCCAGGTAAACGATCCACCGTTTACGCATCCTTCCTCCTTGCGACGATCCGATCAGGATCGTCGTCCTGAGCGAATATCGTGAGCGAAGGACCTCTCCGATCCTGCTCTTGCCCAGAACGAAACCATTGAGTTGCCCCTAGTATGCCCGAAACAGCTCACGCGGAGCCACCGTCTTGCGCTCCAACCAAATTTAGCGCGCAAACTAGATCTCTTAGCCCGGGGCGCGCTACCCTCGATGGGCAGGCGCCTCGGTGCTAGGTTGGATGCAAGCCCGGGTTTCGAGAGTCGTGGCAACCGGGGTCCCGGGCATGCGCCTCTCGAACGCGAGCACTCGTGCGGTACAAAAAGTTGCCTCTGCCGTGCGGGTGGCCTATTTGGCCATCGCGAAATGAGCGCGGCGGTTCTGCTGCCAGCACTGTTCGGTGTGCTCATTGCAGAACGGCCGTTCTTTCCCGTAACTCACCGTCTGCATGCGGTCGGAAGCCACTCCCAGCGAAACCAGGAAATCTTTGGCCGCCTGGGCCCGGCGGTCGCCCAGCGCCAGGTTGTATTCGGTTGAACCGCGTTCGTCGCAGTGTCCCTCGATCATCACTTTGACTTGCGGATAGGACTTGAGGAAGCCCGCCGTCTGGGTCAATGCCGAATGCGCATCAGAACGGATGTCCGACTTGTCGAAATCGAAATAGGCGTCCATCACTTCCTTGGCGAAGAGTTCTTCGAGCGATGGCGCCGGAGCGGCGGCCACTGGCGGCGGTGGTGGTGGCGGCACGGTGACGGTTACGCGGGCGCTGGCATTAGCGGAGCCGCCCGGTCCCATAGCCGTGATGGTATAGGTCACCGAATCAGTCGGCGTGACGCTGGTATTGCCTTCCGGAGACACACTGCCCACATTGGGCGCAAGTGTCAGGGAAGTTGCGTTCGTGGATGACCATCGCAGAGTTGCCGATTGTCCACGCTGCACGTTGGTCGGCGTGGCCTGCAAAGTCACCGTGGGTTGGGCGGGGGCCGGTGGCGGAGGTGGCGGCGCGGCCGGAGTAGCGGTCACGGGCTTTTTGCAACCGACGCCCACCACCGCGAGCGCGAGCGCGCCGTACAAGACGACTCTTGCAACGGAACGAATCCGCATTTTTAAAAATCCTCCTTGAACTGCTGCTTCGTTTCTGCCGGGTTGGGAATCAGCCAGGTACATTTATACCCCTTGGAGATTCGCGAGCGTGCCAAAGATCACTCGATTTCGCACCGATTGCCGTAAGAGGAAACGTGCGCCTCGTGCCGCCATTATTTCGCCGACCAGTTGGGCGATTCGTTCTGCCCTTCGGCAGTCAATTGCTTCACGGCAGAGCCGTCGGCCAGCATGGACCAGATCTGCCGGGTTCCCGTGCGCGTGGATTCGAATCCGATGTGCCGCCCGTCGGGAGCCCAGCTGGGGCGCTCGTTGCGGCCGGCGTCGCGCGTCAATTCCACCAGCGCGTGCGTGGCGATATCCATGACGTAAAGATCATAATTGCCGTTCGGGCGCCGCCAGCTGAACGCCAGCAATTGCCCGTTCGGCGACCACGCCGGATCGATGACGTAGCCCATGTCCGGCAGCTCGACCTTCTGCACCTCGCTGCCGTCCGCATCCATGGTGTAAAGCTGCGGAGTCCCTCCGCGATCGCTGACGAAGGCCACCTGCTGCCCGGTCTTCGGATTCCACGCCGCCGAGGTATCCGCGCCCGTCGAGTGCGTCAGGCGCCGCGGGCGGCTCCCGTCAGCCTCGGAAATGAAGAGCTCCGGATTCCCCAGCATGCTGGACATGAACATGATCTTGGTGCCGTCGGGCGACCACGCCGGCGAGCTGTTGGTGCCGCGGTAACGCGGCCAGCTCAAAAGCCGCGAGCTCACCGTGGAGTATACGCAAATCTGCGCGCTCAGGATCGATCCGGCAGTAGGGTAGCACGTAAAGGCGATGCGGTCGGTATCCGGCGACCAGCGCGGCGTGAGCGCGATGGAGTGCAGCGAAGTGAGCTGGTGCTGATTGGCGCCGTCGTAATCCATTTCCCAGATCTCTTTATTTCCGCTGCGCGTGCTGACAAAGGCGAGCTGCGTAGCGGCGACTCCCGGAAGACCT
>QHYR01000241.1 GCA_003223315.1 Acidobacteriota bacterium
TGAAACGATTTTTGTCGTCACGGGGCGACGTCATGGCCATCGATCGCTCGAATACCCTGATCATTCGCGATATTCCGGCGGTGATGCCGCAAGTCGATAATTTGATCCGGCAACTCGATCGAAAGTCAGAGCAAGTGGAGATACAGGCGCGCGTCGTTCAAGCCTCACGCTCATTTGCCCGCGATATCGGCACGCAATTCGCTTTCTCGGCCCTGAGCACGGGCGGCCGCAGTGTTTATGGGGGCAATAATAGTGTCGGCGCCAGCCCGATCTCTCACCCTTTCCCGCCGCCGCTGGTTGCAGCGGGCGGCTCTGGCAAGACCATGCCTCTTGCGACTAACCTGGCGTCCTTTGCGGCGACAAGCGGTCTTACCTTCGCGCACTCCTCGCCAAACTTTGCTCTCGATTACATGATCACGGCCGCAGAGAGCAAAGGCGTAGGCAAGCTGCTCTCCAGTCCGCAATTGATTACGCAGAACAACGCTTTGGCGGAGATCAAGCAGGGCACGCAGATTCCCATTCAGACCACGATCAACAACACGATCTCCGTTCAATACGTCGACGCCGTATTGCGGCTCCAAGTGACGCCGCAGATCACCGCGGATGGAAACGTTTTCATGGAGGTGGTGGTAGAGAATACCCAGGTGGATAGTGGAATCCCGCTGGTCAATGGCATCCCGGCTCTGGCGACGCAATCGGCCAAAACAAAGGTGCTGGTAGGCGATGGTGGGACCGTGGTGATCGGCGGCGTTATGGTTAGCCAGCAACAGACCAACATCTTCCAGGTTCCCTTGTTCGGTAACATCCCTTTGATCGGCCATCTATTCAAGGAAACCTCGGTCAAAGTATCATCACAGGAGTTGCTCTTCTTCCTGACGCCGCGGCTGATCCCCGGCTAACGGCGCGACTTACTTTCTGGTGAAGGGGAGGAGACTCGGGTCTCCTCCTTTTTTTATGAGTGTCCTTTCTCAAACCAGGCTCACCCAGGTGCGGGAGGTGATGGCGGCTACGGGCGCGGACGCGCTGGTAGTCACCCATTTGCCGAATATTTTTTATTTATCTGGGTTCAGCGGCAGCAATGCCATTCTGCTCGTCCTGGGCGACGTCATACATTTGTTCACCGACGGCAGATACACGATTCAGGCTCATGAGGAGGCGCCGCTGGCGCGCGTGCACATCGTCCGAACTCCGCTTGCCGAGGCGTGCGGCGAATTTGTGCGCTCCCGTTCGTCGCGAAAGCGCATGCACGTCGCGTTTGAAGCGGCATCCCTGAACGTCGACGCATGGGCGAGGCTAAAAAAAGCGGCCCGGCGTGGCATCGCATGGAAACCGACCACCGAGCTCATTGAAGGCATCCGTGAAGTAAAAAGCGCGGAGGAACTCGATGTGATGCGCAGTTCTGCCAGGCTCGCTTCCGAGGTCATTGCCGAGGCCTCGGATTTCGTCCGGCCGGGTGTAGCGGAATTGGAAGTCGCTGCCGAGATCGACTATCGTTTGCGCCACAAAGGCGCGAGTGGACCCTCGTTCGAGACCATCGTCGCCTCCGGGCCGCGTTCCGCTTTGCCGCATGCGCGGCCTACTGAAAAACGATTGCAGAAAAACGAATTGGTGGTCCTGGACCTGGGTGCTATACTCCGCCACTACTGCAGTGATCTGACGCGCACGGTCTTTCTGGGGCGCGCACCCGCTCGCATTCGACGGTGGTACAAAGCGGTAGAGCAGGCCCAGGAAGCGGCGCACGACGCTCTCCGCGCCGGTGTAACTGCCGGAAGCGTTGACCGGGCCGCGCGGCGTGTTCTCAATCAGCATGGCCTCGGCCCGTATTTCGTGCACGGCACGGGTCACGGCCTCGGCATCGAAATCCACGAGAGGCCGCGGGTTGGCCGAAGTCAAAAACAGGAAATTCGCGCGGGTAACGTAGTGACTCTGGAACCGGGAATTTATGTGGAAGGCGTGGGCGGCATTCGCATCGAGGACGAAGTTGCCGTTCATGCAAGGGGAACAGAAGTCTTAACCACTGCGCCTCATGGACTCCTCGAACTTTGAGATCCGATGAAGGAATCCCGAAATAAGAAAAACTCAAGCACCGAGATGCCGACTCCCGGCGTGGAGTTCGGGCAGCTGGAAAAGCTGCTCGACTTTATGGCTTCGCATGGCCTGGAGGAGTTTGAATATGAACACGGAGGCTTACGCATTCGCCTGAAGAAGGCCTCCGCGTCTGCGAACGCGGCGCTCCGTGCGGGAACACCGCCGCAGGCTATGCCGGCGCCGCCAGCGGCGGCCGCGGGGGTTACGCCTCATCTCGCCGAGACCGCGGCGCCACCAAGCTCCGCCGCCGTAACCGAAGAACTGCACACCATCAAATCTCCCATCGTGGGGACGTTTTACGCGTCGGCCGGCCCAGGCGCTCCGCCTTTTGTGAAAATGGGCGACGTGATTCAGCCAGGACAAGTGGTTTGCATCATAGAAGCGATGAAATTGATGAATGAAATTGAAGCTGACGTGAGCGGTGAGCTGGTGCGTGCCTTGGTCGAAAATGGGCAGCCCGTCGAATATGGACAAGGCCTCTTCGCCGTTCGTCCTGCGAAAAAGAACTAGCGCTCACGGCCGTCCTCTATGTTCCGCAAGATACTGATAGCCAATCGTGGTGAAATTGCACTACGTGTGATCTGCGCCTGCAAGGAACTGGATATCGCCACGGTGGCGGTCTATTCGGAGGCGGACCGCAACGCGCTCCACGTGCGCTTTGCCGACGAAGCCGTATGTATTGGCCCGGCACGCAGCTCGGAGAGTTATTTGAATATTCCCCACGTGATCAGCGCTGCAGAGATCACCGACGTCGACGCGATACATCCGGGTTACGGGTTTTTGTCTGAGAACGCGAACTTCGCAGAGGTGTGCGAGGCTTCGCAGATTACGTTTATCGGACCGCCGCCCGAGATCTTGCGGCTGATGGGCGAGAAGGAGCATGCCCGCCGCGAGATGGCCGCGGCCGGAGTGCCCATTGTCCCGGGCAGCGAGGGAATCGTGGGGGACGCGGAGGCCGCGGCGGCGGAAGCGAGCCGCATCGGTTATCCCCTGATCATCAAAGCCTCTGCCGGCGGGGGCGGAAGGGGAATGCGCGTCGTCCGCAATCGGGAGGAACTGCAGCCGCTTTGGGAAACGGCTCGGCAGGAGGCCCAGCAGTCATTCGGCATCCCCGATGTTTATCTGGAAAAGTTTATGGAGCGCCCGCGGCACATCGAATTTCAGGTTTTGGGCGACCGCCACGGAAATGTTCTGCATCTGGGTGAGCGTGAGTGCAGCATTCAGCGGCGGCACCAAAAGCTCGTGGAAGAGTCGCCCTCGGTAGCGCTCACGCCCAAGCGACGCGCCGAACTGGGGGGCCGGGTAGTGGACGCGCTACGGAAAATTGGCTACAGCAATGCGGGCACGGTAGAGTTCCTGATGGACGAGGATGGCTCTTTCTACTTCATTGAGATGAATGCGCGCATTCAGGTGGAACACCCGGTGACGGAATTGGTTACGGGAGTTGATTTGATCAAGTCGCAGATACGCATAGCCGCGGGCGAAAAGCTGGATGCCGCCGTCGGCCCTATCGAATTTCGCGGCCATAGCATCGAGTGCCGCATTAATGCGGAAAATCCGGATACGTTTGTACCCAGTGCTGGCCGCATAACGGCATTCAACATGCCCGGAGGGCCCGGTGTTCGAGTGGACACCGCCGCGCATGCAGACGCCGTGATTCCTCCTTATTACGATTCGCTTATTGCTAAATTGATTGTTCATGGGCGAGACCGCGCCGAGGCCATTGCCCGCATGCGCCGGGCTCTGGAAATGTTTGTCGTGGAGGGAATCAAGACTTCGATTCCTTTGCATCAGCGAATTTTTGCGGAGCCGGATTTCGAAGCGGGGCGCCTCGATACGCACTTCTTGGAGCGCTTGCTGCCCGTGCACGGCAAGTAGCGCAAGCCGGATATGAACCTTGTCTTCCCCCCCCTCTATGCCATAATCGATGCCGCCCTGCTCAAGACGTCGGAGCTGTCGTTTGCCGAAATGATGGCAGAATCCGGGGTTGAGCTTCTGCAATATCGCAATAAACGCGCCAGCAGCAAGGAACTCTTCGAGGCATCGCAAGCCATCTCTGCCAGATTGTCCGCACTCGCCAAGCCGGGCGTATATGCGCCTCGTTTCATCGTGAACGATCGCGCCGACGTTGCCCTCGTGGTAAACGCACAAGGAGTTCACGTGGGACAGCATGATCTGGGTGTAGAGGAGGCGCGTGCAATCGTGGGGCAAGACAAGTGGGTGGGCGTATCTACGCACTCGCTCAACCAGCTCGACACTGCCGAGAAGACGTCCGCCAATTACATCGCCTTCGGACCGATCTTTCCGACCGCCTCGAAAGAAAATCCCGACCCGGTGGTGGGGTTGGAGCTCTTGCGGCAAGCGCGCCAACACACTCGCAAGCCTCTCGTCGCGATTGGCGGCATCACGTTGGAACGCGCTGCAGACACTTTCCGAGCCGGCGCCGATTCTTTGGCCGTTGCGCGGGATTTGATCGCATCGGAGGATCCGGCTGCCCGCGCGCGGCTATTTCTCAGAGAAGCGGCGCGCGCCCGCGGAGAAGATTGAGAGCCAGAACGTGAATACATCCTCTGCTACACCAGCGACATCAGCAGAGCCCATTGCAAGCGAATCCGGTTTTATCCGCGGTCTGGGCCTTTTCGATTCCACGATGATCGTGGTCGGCTCGATGATCGGGTCCGGCATCTTCATCGTTTCCGCGGATATCGCACGCCAGACGGGCTCGGCCGGCGGGCTTCTGACGGCCTGGGTGATCACCGGAGTTCTCACCGTGTCAGCGGCGCTCTCCTATGGAGAGTTGGCCGCGATGATGCCGAAGGCGGGTGGACAATACGTCTACCTGCGCGAGTCCTACTCTCCGCTTTGGGGTTTTCTTTATGGTTGGACGCTTTTTCTGGTCATACAGACGGGCACGATCGCGGCGGTGGCGGTGGCCTTTGCGCGCTTCCTCGGCGTGCTCGCTCCGTCGGTTTCGCCCGGGTCATGGATCATCGCGCCCATAAGCATCTCCTCCAAATATGCATTTAGCCTTTCCTGGCAGCAGTTTTTTGCCATTTTACTGATTGTGTTTCTGACCCTGGCGAACACCCGCGGATTGAATTGGGGAAAGTACATCCAGAATGTGTTTACGTCGGCGAAAACGCTGGCATTAGCCGGCCTCGTCATTGTGGGCATCTTCTTTGGGCGAAACGCCGCCGCAATTCAGGCGAATTTCTCGAACCTCTGGGGAGCTGAAGGCGGTCAGTTGATCGAGCCCGGAGCGGATTTTTTCCGGCGCTGGATTCCAGCGGTCTCCGTCACTTCTGGTTTACTGGGTCTTTTCGTCGCTTACGGTGTGGCGCAGGTGGGCTCGCTGTTCTCGGCCGATGCCTGGAACAATATTACGTTCACGGCGGGCGAGGTAAAAAAACCGCGCCGCGACGTGCCGCTCTCGCTGGCCCTAGGCACGGCAATCGTAATTACCTTGTATTTCCTGGCCAACGTCGCCTACCTGAGCACGCTTCCTTTGTCCCAGATTCAGTCCGCCGCCGATGATCGTGTAGCCACGGCTGTACTCAGCGCCATCCTCGGGAGCGCCGGCGCCGTCATCATGGCGATCGCCATCACGATTTCTACTTTCGGCTGCGTCAACGGCCTGATTCTGGCCGGCGCCCGCGTTTACTACGCTATGGCGCGCGACGGTTTATTTTTTCGTTCCATTGGCCGGCTGAACGAGCGGCACGTGCCCTCCCGAGCGCTGCTCTTTCAGGGCGTTTGGGCGGCCCTGCTCGTTCTTGCGCGCACGCGCCGAGTGGACGCGCTGGGAAAGGTCACGTACGGAAATTTGTACAGCGACCTGCTCGATTACGTCGTGTTTTCGGTGTTGATTTTTTACGTGCTCACGATTGCCGGTGTCTTTGTGCTGCGTCGCAAACGTCCGGGTGCCGAGCGCCCCTACCGCGCCTTTGGCTACCCCATCGTGCCCGCGTTGTATATCATCGTCGCGCTCGCCATCATGATGGTATTGATCCTGTACAAGACGCAGACGACCTGGCCGGGCTTATTGCTCGTGCTCTTGGGTGTTCCCGTATATCTGGTCTGGTCTCGACGGTCCGAGGCAGAGCCGATTTCTCCTTGATTTTGGAGGAGAGAAAACCTTCATGGGCCCATCTGGAATCAAGAGAAGAAGGGTAGATATGCCAAGCCAACTATTCATGACCAAGCCGCACAGCGTCTTGCTCGAAGAGCTCCGCAGCGAGCATCGCCTGCGCCGCGTTCTGGGTCCAGTCCAACTCTCGAGCCTGGGAGTGGGAGCGATCATCGGTACCGGCATTTTCGTTCTGGTAGGGATTGCCGCACACGATCGTGCCGGCCCCGCCCTTATGCTGTCGTTCGTCGCCGCCGGTGTGACGTGCATTTTCGCTGCCCTGTGTTACGCCGAGTTCGCGTCTATGGTGCCGGTGGCGGGATCGGCCTACACCTATGCGTATGCGACCTTGGGAGAGTTGTTTGCGTGGATCATTGGGTGGGATTTGATTCTCGAGTACGCGGTGGCATCATCCACCGTCGCGCACGGCTGGTCGCATTACTTCCAGGATTTGCTGGCTTTCTTCAACGTAAGGCTGCCGCACATCGTGACCAATGCACCTTTCGATTTTGATCCCACCAGCGGGCGGCTTGCCCTGACGGGCACATGGTTCGATCTACCCGCCATTCTCATCGCGGCGCTGGTCACCGTTATTCTTGTCAAAGGGATCAAGGAAAGCGCCAGCTTCAATGCCGCCATTGTGATCTTGAAGGTCGCGATTGTGTTCTTCGTGATTGGCTTAGGTGCCCATTACGTGAATCCGGCCAACTGGAGGCCATTCGCACCATTTGGGTTGACTGGGTTGAGCCTGTTTGGTCATACGCTGATGGGAAAGACGGGGCCGGCGGGCGAACCCGTTGGCATGCTGGCCGGTGCGGCGATCGTTTTCTTTGCCTATATCGGTTTTGATGCGGTGTCGACTCACGCCGAGGAGGCCCGCAATCCATCGCGCGATGTGCCGATTGGGATCATGGTTTCGCTGATGCTGTGTACAGTGTTGTACATCGCGATGGCGGCGGTGCTCACCGGGATGGTGCCGTACAGCCGGATCAATATCGACGCCCCGGTGTCCGACGCGTTCAGGCAGGTGGGCCTGCTCTGGGCGGAGTTGCTGGTGTCGGTCGGGGCCGTCGCGGGCATCACCTCAGTACTTCTGGTGATGATGTTGAGCCAGCCGAGAATCTTCCTGGCCATGGCGCGGGACGGGCTGCTTCCGCCTGGATTCTTCGCTGCCGTCCACGAACGCTTCCGCACGCCTTGGAAGTCCACCATTTTGACTGGAGCTTGCGTTGCAACCATGGCTGCCTTCCTGCCTTTGCGAATCCTGGCCGAACTTGTGAACATCGGCACGCTGCTTGCGTTCGTGATTGTATGCGCTGCGGTTTTGATTATGCGGCGAATCCATCCCGAGGTGCATCGCCCCTTCCGGGTGCCGTTCAGTCCCATCACGCCTGTGCTGGGGATCTTGTGCTGCTTGATCCTGATGTTCTCGCTGCCCGCCGAGAATTGGTTGCGGCTCGCAGTCTGGCTGGTTGTAGGCCTGACGATCTATTTCACCTACGGGCGCAAACATAGCCGCCTCGCAGCCTCACAAAAGTTCAAGCAGCCTATCGCCGAGCCGGCCCCCGCGGGTGTCAATCTGCGAACCAGGGGCTGATCAATCGGTTGATGTCCGTTCCCTCTGCTCCGGCGAAGAATCTGACGCTGCGGTTTCCGGGCCGCCATCCGGCAGGGGTATTCTCCGCTGTCGGCCTCTGATCCTTTTGCGATAACCACGGATCGTGCCATGATCAATGTGCCATGAAAGTCTTGACTGCGGAACAGATGCGCGAGGCCGACCGGCTGACCACAGACCGCTATGGCATACCCAGCCTGCAGCTCATGGAGAATGCCGGCGCGGCTGTCGCGGATTATTTGTCTCACGCGTTTGCTGATCTTTCCAGCCATAACATTCTTGTCCTCTGCGGCAAGGGCAACAATGGAGGCGATGGATTGGTTGTGGCGCGCCGTTTGCGCGAACGGAGCGCTCCTCCGCGGGTCTTGCTCTTCGCTGAAGCATCCGCAGTGCACGGCGATGCGGCAGCAAACTTGCAGCGCTGGCAGGAGGGCGGCGGACAACTGCATGTTGTGGCCTCGGCGGCCGAGTGGTCCCCGGCGCGCGAGGCTCTCGGCGAAGCGGATCTCATCGTGGATGCGTTGTTGGGCACGGGAGTTAAAGGACCCGTAGAAGGCCTGTTCGCTTCGGTCATCGAGGATGTAAACGCTTGGCGGGATAAGAGAAGAATCCGCGGCGGGTGCGCCCGTTTTGTCTGCTCCGTGGATATGCCCTCGGGGTTGCCTTCGGGAAACGAGGAGTTCGGAGGGCCGGTGATTCGCGCTAATGCCACGGTAACCTTTACAGCGCCGAAGATTGGTCAACTGCTCTCACCTCGTGCCGATTGCGTCGGCAAGCTGATCGTGCGGGAGATCGGCACGCCGCGCGAACTGCTGGACGATGACCCAACCCTGAACCTCCACTGGCTCGAACCGGGCGAATTCCGCCGGCTGCCAATGGTGCGCAAGCCTGATGCGAACAAGGGCAGTTTTGGTCACGCGCTGATTGTCGCAGGCTCGGTGGGTAAATCGGGAGCGGCCGTACTGGGCGGGCGCGCGGCGCTGCGGGTGGGCGCAGGGCTGGTCACCGTGGCTACACCGGCGGATGTGCTCCCGGTCGTCGCGGCTGGCATGCCCGAAATGATGACCGCGCCTCTGCTGGCCACAAAAGATGGCACCGCCAGCGTCCGCAATCTCGATTCCGATCACTTCGGGCCGGTCGCCCGGGACAAATCCGTGATTGCGATGGGTCCCGGGCTTTCCACCAACAAAGAAACACAGAAGTTCATTCGCGCCGTGCTTCACAGATTATCTCTTCCGGTCATTCTCGATGCCGACGGACTGAATGCCTTTGCCGGGCATACAGACGAACTGCGGACCAGAAAGCCGGAACTGCTGGCGCTAACGCCGCATCCGGGAGAGATGGCGCGGCTTCTCGATGTGACCGCAGGCGACGTTCAGGCGCGACGTCTGGAAATCGCACTCGAGACGGCAGAGCGATGGCAATGCTTCGTCATTTTGAAGGGGTTTCATACCATTCTGGCGACGCCGGATGGCCGGGCCTATGTCAATACGACCGGTAATGCGGGAATGGCCACTGGCGGGACAGGGGACGTTCTCACCGGCATGCTCGCCGGTTTGACGGCGGAATTTGGCACGAAAAACTGGGAACGTGTACTCGGGCTTGGCGTACACCTGCATGGTCTCGCCGGTGATGTGGCAGCGGAGCGGCTCGGCGAGGCTCCGCTGGTGGCTTCCGATGTTATCGAAGCGCTCCCGGAGGCATATGCCCGGCTTTTGGCTCAATGGCACGATGTCGTCCACTGACGTCGTCTCCTCTTCTCCCGAAGAGACCATGGCCATCGGCCGGCAACTGGCCCCTCGTCTCCGCGCGCCGGTGCTGGTGCTTTTGTCCGGTGACTTAGGCAGCGGCAAGACCACGATTGCGAAAGGAATCATCAGCGGACTGGGCGTTGCTGGCGAAGAAGAAGTTACCAGCCCCACTTTTACGCTCGTGCACGTCTTTCGCAACCACGTCAGGGTTTACCATGTGGACCTTTATCGGATCGAGGGCTTCCACGATCTGGAGTCGCTGGCGCTCGAAGATGCCTTTGCCGAACCAGCCGTGGTCATTATCGAATGGGCGGAGCGGTTCACGCTGCGCACCGACTGGCCTCAAGTTACCATCCACCTCGAACACGTCGAGGCGGATACACGTCGAATCACGATCACCCTTCCAAAAACCTGACGAAGGCGGCGTCGCACATTTGGGGCAAGCCCGTTCCAATGGGATGTTAACCCCTTGGCCGCCTTCGTCGGATTGCTTGCTGCGGCTTGGCCGCACCCCTGCTAACCTCGTGAAAGCTTAAGACATATGTCTCCGCAAGGGCCTCCCAAGACGGTGCTCGCGGGTAATTTTGCCCGCGTCGACCTAAAGACCTACGCCGCGGAACTTCCGTTGGGCGCGCTCACGGTTGGCGTCGATAACATCCACCACGACGTTTACCTGAGCCCGACCTGGACGGAACAGACACGCGCCTATCTGCTCGAGTTCATTCGCCAGGCGGCCAATCTCAATTACTCGGGTCGCAAGGGATCAAAACCTCCGAAAGGCCCGGAGACCGGCGCCTGGAAACGCCAAACACTGGAGCTGATGCATGCCTCGCTCACTCGCGCCAAGTACGAAAAGAAGGTTGAGCTCGACCTGCTGTTTCGCGTGGCCCTGCTGAAATTCCTGACCCAGGAGATCGGAGCGCAATTTGCGAATCTGCTCCTCGAAGCCAAGGAGTGGATCCGCACTCGGGGCGAATATTTCGAGCGCTCCGAACAAGCACACGTCATGAAGGCGCGCCTGGCAGACTTGCAAGCCAACCGGCGCGACATTTTTCGCCAGGTGGCTCAGCACATCTATCAGATTCTCCTCGACTTCGAGGAAAACAACCTGGGCCGCTGGCGCAAGGCCCTATTCGGAGACGAGCAGAAGGGGGCCTACGAAATGCTCGGCGACCGCATCGCCTTCGTCGAAGGCGGGCGGGACGATTTGCTCTTCCTCGAGCAGTACGTTTTGCTCGGGAATTATCTCAAAGACGACGATCGCTTCGAGACCTTCGACGGGCTGCTGCTCGATCTCCTCCGCGAAACGGTTCTGACAACCAGCCGCGCCGACGAGATTGCCAAGGCCTCGCGACATCATGAGGAGTTGCTTAATGCAGCCGTGGCCATTCGGGACGAGCTTGCGGGTCTCGAAGAGCAGCGAAATGCGCTCTCGCGCAAGTTAGAGAGAGGCGGCGGGATGTTCGCACGAGTGGGGATTGGCGCGGATACTTCGCGTGTGCGCGATGATCTTGCGAAAACCGAGCTTCGCATGAAACCGTTACAAGCCAAGCTCGATCAATTGGCCCCGCAAATCGAGGCCGCCAAGAATAGGGCCGACTTTATCGGCCAGGAATACGATCGAATTATGGGCGAATACTTGAATGAGCCGGAAAACGCGCATTGCTTGTTTGACGCGGATTGGCCGGAGCATTCGGAGGGCGCTGCGGCGCGCGCGCGCCGGCTCGAGGATTGGGTGGCCCGGCTGGAAAAACGGGATTTACTGATCCACGTGCTGGCGAGCTACGAGGTGCGCAACATCTATCATGATTATTGCCCGCCCATTCACTTGCAGCAGCTCAAGAAAGCGCTGGTCTCCCGGGGCGAGCTCGAGCGCGTCGCCCAGATTCTGAAGCAATTTCCCGCGCGGCGCTTCTCCATGGAGCGCGTCGAGACACTGGCCAAGAAATTGCGCCATTATCCACGGGACGAGGCGCGTGTGGTCGCTTTACATTTCGCCGAAGATTTCATGCGCTTGCGGCGCGACCTGCGCAATTTCGAGCGTTTGGCTGCGGCCATGGAGCGAATTCAGCTGGTTCGCAGCGAGCACACGCGCGAGATTTCGCGCATGAATAATAGCTTGTATGAATTCCTGCTCCCCACGGAAACTCCTCCCGCTCATGACCACGTGATCAACCATGCCGTCGTTAAAGCCGACGTTCGCGGCTCCACTCGCATTACTCAGGACCTGCTCGCCCGCGGCCTGAATCCGGCCACTCTCTTCAGTCTCAATTTTTATGAGCCGGTGAAACGCATTCTCGACCGCTACGGCGCGGCCAAAGTTTTTATCGAAGGCGACGCCATGGTCCTGGCCATCTTCGAGACGGAGTCAAACCGCTCGCATCAGCGCGCCGTTTCTAAAGCTTGCGGGCTGGCCCGCCAGATTCTCGCGATTGCCGCTGCTTACAATGAACGGCCGGAGGCGAGCGATTTGCCTCGTCTGGAATTGGGCGTAGGAATCGCGTTTCAAGGTTCCGCGCCGACGTATTGGGTGGACAGCGATTCACGCATCATGATTTCACGCGCTTTGAACCTTTCCGATCGCCTGTCAAGCTGTTCCAAAGTGGCCCGGCGAATGCTGGGCGACCGCTCATCGCTTTTCCGCTTGTTTGTTTTCCAGCCTGGCGTAGAGGGAGCTCAGGAAGACGAGGTCGACGAGTTTTTGATCCGCTTCAATCTCAATGGGGTGGAACTAAATCAGGAAGGCTTTGATAAATTGTCCGAGGAGATCGCGCTGCAATCGGTTGAGGTCGAGTGTGAAATGCCTTGGGGCCGGGAACTCGCCACGTTCTTTCTCGGCCAGGCGCCCATCGGCGGCGCCGTCGAGCCGATACTTCTGCGGCGCGGTTATGTTCGGCAATTGCT
>QHYR01000242.1 GCA_003223315.1 Acidobacteriota bacterium
TTAGCTGGTGACCTTTGAAATTCTCGATTCTGCCCATCGCGACAGTGCTAATCTTCCTCATAGCCGGTCTCCTTTATCTTGCGCCTCGAGCGCGTCGATCATTGGGAGCGTATCGCATCCCGCTGGAGACCGGCCTTCTCATCCCATCTGATAAACGGGGTTCGAGGAGATCGAAGTGCGAATATCACTCCGAATCGCCCGCATTTCCTCCAACCGGACTTATTGGACTTGGCTAGGTGGCCCACTTCTATTTTTGTATTGGAGGTTTCGCCGAGTTGACCCAGGCACTTCGCTTGCGCCGTAGTTTTCTGCCCTGGTGACTCGCTAAATCCTTTTTCTGAACCGCAACCAATAGTAGTGTCCCCAGGCGAGCCATCGCGCCCACCACGCCACTCGAAGTCCGAGCAAGGCTTGGGGCGAGAGCACGCTCCGGAAATTGGTCGGCACTTCGAACAAATTCGGATCGAGAGGATTCGCCGACAGCTCCGTCACTTCAGTTTCCATTACGCTCACCTGTTCTGAATTGCCTGCGCGCGTGGAAACCGAATTTCGGATGGTGGTCCTGCGCCAAATCGGAAATCCTGTCTCCGGTTTTCCAATATATGTCGTCCGCACTAAGCTAGGGTTGGATGCCGATATAGGACCTGTTGTCTGACCCGAGGTGCCGATGACAACTGAAACTGCCGCGTAAGTTGTTCCCTCGCCCAGCTCCTTGCGGGGTGGGTCACACGAAATGCGCGTGTCCAAATCTATGTAATAGCCGAAGGCCTGCTTGCGTTCGCCCGTGTCCATTGTGGTGGTCTCATGCAGCACCGTGGGCCGCGTTGGCTCTGCTTTGGGAGGAATCGGGGCCTGGAAAGCCTTAATTTCTTCCGGCGTCAGTCTTCGGCTCATCTCAATCGGCGTAAATGTGCGGTTATCGAGATTCAGACTGAATGCCTTCTTGGTATCGCCGTCGCAGCTTTCGATTAGGGCACCATGCGGCTCGTAGAACGTAACCTGAGGCCCGCCTGGCCAAAGCGAATTCCGCTGTTCACGACGTTCTTCGGTGCGCCTGCGCTTGCCCTCAAGGTACACGACGCGTTCCTCAAGCCGCGGATTCATCGCCACAGGAGTTCCTGAGTTTTGTTGGATGGTCCTGATTTTCAAGTCGGTGCTCTCCAGTACGCTCGGCATCGCGCTGCCCAAAAGAACTACAGCGGCTGGCACAACGGCAATTCGGTGGAAGGTAATCATCCTGAAGCTCTAAGCGCCATCGGCGTCAATTTCCACGCCTGGTCTTTCGGAGGACGTTCCGCCACGCTACCCCGCATTCCCGCTCAAGTCAACTCGGGGAATCTTCTCAACTCCCTCCATGAGAAGGCCGGTGAGTGTCAAGACGGTTCTTGCTTTTTCTTAAATGGTCTTTGGCTCTGAGCCGCGCCGCCTCTGTCGCCATCCTTCCATCCGCACTCTTTTATGAGCGATTTTTCGCTCGGTGCCAGTTGGGCGTTCTCGTTTCAGCAGGTGCTGCAACCTGAGAATCGACCTTCCGCTTCCCTAGCTCGGAAGAGGGGTCCGGGAGTTGGCCGCAGTCACCTGAACTCGGCGGTTCGGCAGCTCAAATCTTCCTCTACGCTACGGCATCCACCGCAGTCGGATGGTTGCGCAGCGGTTCATAGACTTCGCCATTGACCCATAGTTTGTGAAGCAGCACGGCCAGTTTTCGAGCGACCGCAACAATCGCTCGTTTCTTGGCATTTTTTCCTCCGCGCTCGGCCAGCTGCAGTCCCCATCGCCGCAGATCACTGTCTTCCCCAAACGGTCCGAGAATGTAATGCGCCCCCTGCACCATCAGGGTGCGCAGATAAGCGTCTCCCTCCTTGCTGATGTGCAGTTGTGGCTGGCTCTGGCCGGAGTTCCTGCGCCCCGGACGCAGACCCAGATAACAGCCCACATCTCGGCTGCGGCGAAATCGGTGCGGGTCTTCCAGCGTCAACACGTAAGTCAAGCCGATGAGGGTTCCCACACCTTTAACCTGCTGGAGCAGACTGACCTGGGGATAGTCTTTCTGGGCGATTTGCTCGATCTGCCGGTCGTAGGCGGCGATCCGTTGGCTCAGTGATTCGATCTCCCCCAACAGAGGTTCCAAGGCGGCTCGCAATTCCACGCTCAACCCCGCAGCCAGGTCTTGGCGTACCTGCTGTGTGCCACACTTGCGTAGCCGTTCTCCATAGGACTTGGCCAACCCTCGTGCGGCATTGACCAGAGCTGTGCGCGCTCCCACCAGTGCGGCCCGCGCCCGGATCACCGTCAGGTGGGCTTGTGCTTCCGCGCTCCGATGGCGGACCGGGCTCAATAATTGGGGATCGATGCGCGCCAAGCGGGCTAGCGTCCTGGCGTCGAGCCGATCATCCTTGCGACTACTCTCACCGATCAGCCGCACGTTTCGCGCATGGGCGACGATCACTTCGTGTCCCAGTTGGGTCAACTGCCGGCTGACCCAGGGAGAATGCGCGCCGGTCTCCAGGGCCACTCGACTGCGTGGCATCGCAGCGAAGACTTGGTCCAGCCCTTTTTTGGTTGTCGGTACGCCGCCTTCCAGGATCACATCGCCCGCTTCATCGAGAACACAATAGCGGGTTGATCGATCTCCCAGATCCATTCCAATGGTCAGTTTCTTCTGCTTCAAAATCTGATTTCCATTCAGCGTCACGGTGCTACTCTTATTCACGGCCGGTCTCCTTTCTTTGCGCCTCGAGCGCGTCGATCATTGGGAGCGTATCGCATCCCGTCGGAGACCGGCCTTCTCATCCCATCTGAAAAACGGGATTATCGCCAACTGGGAATCGGCCAAGCCACTTTCCGGAATGACGACTTGGTTTTTGGGTTTTGGGTGCCGCACCCTGCTTGCCCTGAGCCTCGAAGGGCGGTTTCAAGGGTGCGGTTTTTTTTCTCGGAACCCTCTGCGACCCTCGCCGGTGGCACTTCCGCGACCACCAGGCCTTACTATAATCCACGCATGACCCTGGTCGAAGTCACCTACGAATTGCAGGGCCCGCTGCGCCCCGAACAGCTCCGCGCCCTCGGGCAATTTGCCAATACCTACGGTTTGCGCCGCTTCCGCGTTGATGAGCACCTCAATCGCCTGTCCTTCGAATATGACGCTTCGCGCCTGAAGGAAACCGAAGTGGCTCACGTCCTGCGCATGGCGCGCATCCCTGCCCAGCGCCGCGTCTAGCTGGTCGTGGAAAACTGCTTAAGCGGGGTTAGCCGAAGCCCGGTCAAGTCCTGATGGTGATTTAAGAATTTAAAGGCCATCTTCAACCTGGGTACGCTCGGGCGGAACGACACCTCCGCCACCCCGATGTCGGAACTGTTCAGGGGCGGAATCCCTTAGGAGTTCGCTTTCTTCAAAGGTTTCGACTTGCCAGAACTGTTGAGGGCGACCGCTTGGCGAACGAGCGCCTGGAAGGCGGACTCGTCAACTTCTTCTCCTTCGTGGATGTCGATCGCGCGGCGTGCGTTTCCGTCGAGACTCGAGTTGAAGAGACGGGCCGGATCCTTCAGAGACGCGCCCTTGGCGAAGGTAAGCTTCACGACATTCTTGTAGGATTCGCCAGTGCAGATGATGCCGTCGTGCGACCAAATCGGAGTGCCCATCCACTTCCACTCCTCGACGACGTCCGGGTCTGCTTCCTTGATGAGCTTGCGCATTCTGCTGAGGGTTTCCCCGCGCCAGTCCCCGAGTTCGGCGATTCTTTTCGAGATGAGCTCCGATGCCGACTGGCCTTGGCTCGCGCCCGACTTTTTCATGTTCTCATCCTAGTCCTGATAGCCTCCCAGCATGACGACGTCTTTCAAGATTCCCGCGGTCGGCTTTCCTGCGAAGCCCGTCAGCTCAAAACTGTGGCGATGCAGGTGAATGGGATGGATATCGTCGCTGGCGTTGCGCATGCGGATGCGATACCGTTTGCCCTTTTTCACATGAAAGGACGCGGACGTCCTTTCGCCGGTCATGGGGTAAGCGACGCCATTAATCGTCCAGCGATTAAAGCCTTCCTCGGCGGCATTGTCCTTGGCAAAAGTCATCTCGAAAGTTTCATCAGGGGAAGGCGCGGTTGCGCCAATCTTCGCAAAACGCGCGTAATTCCATTTGAACGGCGGCGGGACGAGCCATTCCGCTTTGCCCTTGCTTCCCGCATACTCCACGACGATGCCCATGCCGTGCCGCCGATCGTCGTTGTCGAGATCGCCCATGATCCACACGCCGGGATGATTCATTTCCACCATCGCGGAGATGCGTTCGGCGGTGCCCAGCCAGAGTACGGGAACCCGCACCGGATTCGGGACTGGATTGCCGTCGAATGCCACCACCTGGAAGGAATGGCCCGGCAACGCCAGGCTGCGAATCTCCGTCGCGCTTCCGTTCAGGACGTGAAACAAAACGCGTTGCCCCTGCTTTACCCGGATCGGCTTTCCGTGGCCCAGCATGCGTCCATTGATCGTGAATGAGTCGTAGCCGACCTCATATCCATGGGGCATGCCTTTAGCCAGTGAGGCTTTCATGGCAGACTCGCCCGTCTCCTCGAGCGCTTTTACCGGCGTTGGCGGATAAAGAAAATCCTGCGCCATATCGCCGCCGCGGCTGAACGTAGGATCGAATTCCTTCATCACCAGAAAAACTTCGCGGTCGTATCCGCCCGTTGCCTGCTTCGGCTCGATGTATACCGGGCCTACCTGGCCGCTGTACTGCCCGGCGGCGAGATTCGCGCCTGCGCGGTTATGCGTATGATAAAAGCGGAACCCCGCCGGCCCCGCCGTAAAAACAAGCCTCCGCATTCCATGCGCGGTAATAAAGGGCGTGCCCTCTTCCGAGGCGCCATCCACGTCCGTCGATACCTTCTGGCCGTGCCAATGCAACTGCTCGGGCGTGTCGGTATCGTTATAGACATCCACTGTGACCTGCTGGCCCTCTTTGAAGCGCAGAAGTGGCCCGGGGAATTGGCCATTGTACGTGGTGACGGAGATGATCCGTTTGGGCGCAATCTCCACGGGAGAGTTCTTGATGTGCAGCGTATAGTCCGCTGAACCGGACCCCTTCGGCAAAGTAGCGGACCCGCTGCGCTGCGCCGAGGCTTCGCCTTGAGCAACCGTAGCCTTCGAAGAAACCAATAGCGCTCCGGCCGCCAGCCCGGTCTTCAGAAACTGCCGTCTCGACTCCAGAAAATCCGCCATCGCCTCTACCACCGCGCAAGGCCTGCCGGTGGCGGGCGTTAGGGGAACCCTTGCCCGCATCTTTCCGACCGCCACCGGCCTACCCAAAATGCCAAAGCCGTGACTCGGCCTATTTCTCTTTACCGCCTTTGGCCGCTTTCTTAGTGCCCTTTTTCTTGGCCATTGCGCCTCCTTTCCTGCTGGATGGATGCCGCACCGCGTCTATCTCTCTCGAAGTTGATCCTGCCCCAAAAGCCCACGGTACCGTAAATCAGGAAACCGTCTCGGATTCGCGAACCTTACCACAGCTTGCGCGACGATTCTCCCAGAATTGCGCATTCGGCGAATCGATTCTCTTACTATCGGCAGATGTAAGGGAGCTGCAACGGCGGTTCGTCAATCCCGCAGACTGATTTGCCCACCGTGAGAAGAGCCGTGAGCCCTTAGCAGCGGTGCGATGCGTCGATGGTGGCGGTATTGATGAAGCAGCAAGAAAAAGGGCCGGGTGCCTTGCGGCCCCGGCAGTTATCCCGGATTGAGCGCCAGGTTTCGACGGGCAAAGCGCCAAGCCACTGAGTCGAGGAGGCCAATTGCTCCCGCGTGTTTGAGGTAGGTGTCGATGGAAGCTACCACCATGCGGGCCTCCCAGCTGATCCCGAAGTCGACACCAGCTAGGAAAACGCGACCCCAGGCATCAACGACAATGCCCTTGTCCAAAATCCGGTCGAGCAAGTCGACCATCTGGGCCTCGCGGGTAGCACGGCGGACCATTATAACTTTCGTCCAGGGCGAGCAACGGTGGAGATGAGGGCTTGCTCTTGCGTGAGCGCTGACTCTCGCCTCTGGAGCGATAATCCCTGAAGATACTTTCTCTAGTCAATACCGAAATCACCCTATCTACCACCGCATCGTCTTGCCGAGACTCGGGACGCGGCCCAACAGGCGCACGCGGCGCTTCTCTTGAAATTGAAGAACCTGTGGCCACGGTCGCGGCGAGCAAGAAGCGGGCGAGCAACTGCTTCTACCAGTTCCCGGCGAGCCAGCACCTGTCGCTGCGAATGACGACATCATCGAGCGGATGCACCAACGGAGCACCCGCTTCGCGCTAAGGGTTTGGATGCCTAAAGTTTAGGGTGAACACCCAATTTGATATGCACCGTACTAGCAGTATAGGTGCTCTGAGGAAAAAGAATAGCGCTCCCGCCCGAGAAATGGGTGTTCTGGAATCATGGCCGGGCCCGTTCCAACCGGACGATTCGAAAAGCGCACGCCGAGAAGAGTCCCCATAGAGATTTCTCGTGTGGACGAGTCGCTGTTCAAAGAAAAGGCGTTTACCGAAAACGTGAGTCCTCGCGGTGCCCGCGTTCTTACGAAGCGGGCGTGGCAGCCGGGGACCGATGTTCTGGTTGTCTGTTCCCAGGACGCCGTTCAGTTGCGAGCGAAGATCGTTTACTGTCGGGATTCGGGAATTGGAAGGTTCGCTATTGGCCTCGAACTGTCTGCGTCGGCGGGCGACTGGCAAAAGCCCCTCCGTAGAGCATGAATGTACGGCCTTAGAAGTCTCTGTGTCATGAGCGTGCCCAATTTCTGATTTTCATTCCCGTTATCGGGCTGCAATCTTTACGTTTACCGCGTGGTTCATGGAACATTTTGGGCATGTCCACAGGCGGAAGCTCCTTCTCTCCGCCAAAACTTCAGCGAGATACATCGGTATCCCGTCCTTTTCACATCTGACTCGCGGCATTAGCGAGTCTGTTTCGACCCCACTCCCGTTCTGGCTGGGGATGAAGTATCCATGCGAGCTGCTGTAGTGGACGAAGCAATCGGGCTCCGGACAGGCATAGGCACTTATCTGTGTACCCACGCCATCGGTCCCCACGAAAATCTGATTAAGGTTCATCTGGATGTGATGCTCGTAACAAAGCGCGTGAATTTCCTTGCTCGGCTGGGCAACCGGCACATGCCACCTCCCGCAAAACACCTAGGAAGCAACGCCCGGAGACACCTTCCCTTTCAGCAGCAAATCTTCTTCCGCAAGCCTGTGAGGGTAAATGGCCCTCGCGCGTCGTGCTATCCATAGCACTAGGGTGATTACCTGTCAAGCCGCTAGGGTGATCACCTGCCAATGCCCGGTGTTGTCCCTGAGCCGTGAGCCTTTAGCAGCGGTGCGATTGCGCCGATGGTGCGGGTCCACTCCGACGGCCGCTTCGTCTCGCTCGCAGGAGTTTGATGAGGATGGTAGGAGGTGCAAGAAAGTGAGGTCAATTCTCTGCCACGGAAAGTGAGAGCGGGTGCACTCCGATTCCGGCTGTTTCCAGCCGGCGCGTGGGGTCATCCATCCTAGCTTCCCTCTCAGAGGCAGGTGGGGACGCTCTGCTTCGGTTGGCGAGCAAGCCCCTTCCCCCTCGCTCGCCTTCTTCTGCAAAACGTCACTTGGAATGCACCCGTGCCCTCCTCTTGCAAATTACGCGCCAGTCTTCACGACTGCCAACGCACGCACAAGCCTTCTCGACTCAGTGGCTTCCGAACCATTCCCAGTTGAAACAGAGCTTCTCTAATTCCAAAAGGGTCCGCCGCAGCTCAACTCAATCCCGCCTCGGGAAAAGCCCTTTAAGGCCCGTCGCCATCTAGTACTCACAACCCAAGGATACCTCCATCACCACAACCGTTTGCCTATCCCAGCACACGATTCTACGAATCAATACTTGGGGCGTGAGGATATTTCCGAAGTTCCGGCGAGTGGGTGCCAGCCTGTTCCTGGTGGTCTGGTTCATCTGCATTCCCGGCCGGCCAGACACGCGAGTCTTTCGGTCCCTCAGACCGCCCGGCCCGGTCGCGCCCCGCCTATTCACGGAAAAGCAATCGAACTCAACGCGCCCAACTGTTGCCTTCCTTGACGATTCCGGTTGCCGCCAGGCATCGGCAGAGCATATGATGGGTCTGCCGCAGTAGTGGCGTTGGTTCGGGCAAAAATCAAGCTACAGAGGCGGAATCTTTTCTATGAAAGCGCTTCTTGTGTATCCCGAGTGGCCAGATACCTACTGGAGTTTCAAGCATGCTTTGCCCTTCGAGGGGAAAAGATCTGTCTTCCCCCCGCTGGGTCTGCTCACCGTTGCTTCCATGCTGCCGAAGACTTGGGAACAGCGCCTGGTTGACGTCAATATCCGTCCCGTAAGCGAGGCGGACTTGGACTGGGCGGATGTAGTCCTGATCAGCGCCATGCTCGTGCAGAAAGAGAGCATGCTGCGCATCTTGTCCCGTTGCCGCGCGCGCGGGCTGCGCACGGTAGTGGGAGGACCGATCAGCAGTTGCATGCAAGATCTGCCGCTGTATGCCGACCACGTCGTCGTGGGCGAAGCGGAAGAATTGGTCGATGGACTCGTGGCTGACCTTGAGCGCGGCGCCGCCCAGCCGCTCTACCAGGCCAAGGAATTGCCCGGGCTGAACATCACGCCGCTTCCCAAGCTCGATCTGATCAACGCGAAGTATTACAGCTCCATGGCCATCCAGTTTTCCCGCGGCTGCCCCTTTAATTGCGAGTTTTGCGACATTATCGAGATCTATGGCCGCAAACCGCGGCAGAAATCGCCGGCACAGATCGTGACCGAACTCGAACTGCTTTACGCGCGAAAGTGGCGCGGTCCAATATTCATCGTGGACGACAATTTCATCGGAAATAAACGCAAGGTGAAGGAGCTCCTGCCGGTCATGGCGGAGTGGAATGCGCGGCACGGCCGTCCGTTCCAGTTCTATACCGAAGCCTCGGTAAATCTTGCGGACGATCAAGAACTATTGCAAATGATGCAGAACGCCAACTTCGATCGCGTCTTCCTGGGCATCGAGACGCCGGCCGAGGAGAGCCTCAAGGAAGCGCAGAAAATGCAGAACACGCACCGCAGCCTCCTCGAAAGCGTCAAGCGCATCCAGCGCTACGGCATGGAAGTCATGGCTGGTTTCATCGTGGGATTCGATAACGATCCCGAAGACATCTTCGACCGGCAAGTGAAGTTCATTCAGGAGAGCGCGATTCCCTTGGCCATGGTGGGCCTGCTGCAAGCACTGCCGGGAACACAGCTCTATCGCCGGCTGCAAAAGGAAGGCCGCATCGTACGCGATGGCGACGGAAACAACTTTGACCTTCGGCTGAACTTCAAGCCGCGCATGGATCCCCAGCAGTTACTGGACGGCTATCGGTCCATCCTGCGGCGCATCTATCGCCCG
This sequence comes from Acidobacteriota bacterium, assembly GCA_003223315.1. Classification (GTDB taxonomy): domain Bacteria; phylum Acidobacteriota; class Terriglobia; order Acidiferrales; family UBA7541; genus Palsa-189. The sequence goes on from QHYR01000242.1 coordinate 9,418, forward strand.
GACATCTATTACGCCCGGGTGCGCCAATTCCTCGCTCAATATGAGCCGCATGTCCGCCGCAAGCGCCTCACGTTATCGGATTGCCAGGCCTTGGCGCGGTCCATTCTCAAACAGGGAATTTTCAGCAGGCATGCCTTCTCTTACTGGCGCCTTTTTCTGGCCGCCAGCACGCGCTATCGCCAATCCTTCGGCTCCGCGATTCGCCTGGCCATCATGGGCTATCATTTCCAGAAATTGACGCAAATGACCGTCGGCCGCGACTAGACCGCCTCGCGCTTGAGGCGAGCACAAGGTTTTACTTAATCACATAGGCTTTGAGTATGAGTATAAGGGTGCTGCATTCCGGACAGCCAAGACGGACATCTCGCTAAGTGGAGGAAGACGATGCGTGTCCGACAGACGTTCCTAATGCGTGTTTTCTCGATGAGAGTTTTTGCGCTGTTTCTGGTGGTGGGCGTCGGCGTCGGCCTGCATCTGTCAGAGCTGGTTGTATATGCCCAAATGACTGACGACACGCCTATCCCGGCAGTAAAGGCATTCGACGGCCCCGAGAAATGCAGCAACACCGAGCTCACGAACGCACACGATGAGGCGCGGTTCTTGCCCGAGTGGAAGCCCATCATCTTCAGCAGCGACCCCAGATATCAACTTCCGAACAACCCGCCAACCATCCTGGAGGGGACCGTCTCTCCGCCACCGGAAGGTGAGAATTCGGGCTCGCAGGCGCCGAGCGAGGTTGCCGAGGAGGATTTACCGTGGAACCATTACACCCACGACTTTGGGGTTAAGATCATCCCCGATCTGGGCTATCACCACCTGCTGTCATCTTGGGTGGATCTTACGGATGGCATGATCCATGTTCACCCCGACATGGAGTTTGAGTGGGATAACGCCAGCCTGATGGATGAAAGCGAGGGCTTCCAGCGCATCTGGGGCGCGGTGCCGGAGTTCGTTTGGCCCGCCGTCGGTGATCGCGTGTGGGTCGAGGGGCGATGGATCTTCGACTGCGGCCATGTGGGCAACGTCGCTAACGACGATGATACGGCGCACGTCCAGTTCTCGACGGAAATTCATCCTCCACGGGCGCTGGTGACCTTCCGCCTGAACCATCCGGCACTGGACTCGTTTCCTGTGCCACGCACCTCGGCTCCTAATTTCCCGGGCCTGCAAAGCTTCCTGCCGGTCACCGGCGAACCGGCCACCACGCTGCCGCCAGGCGTGCCGGACAGTGGTCCCACTAACGTGCCGGTGACGGAAGCCGATATCTTTGTCAGCGTCAACGGGGGCGGGGCCAACGATTTCTGCAGTATCGTAGGCTCGTCGTCGTGCGGCGACATTTTTACCTGTCTTTCCGACTTCAGTGATTGTCACACCGGGCCAATCATCCCCGTGAACGACCGGAACTACGTGTTTGACATCTATCCGCCCGGAACGAATTACCACTCACTGCTGAGCGACGGAACCTTCAGGGTCACCCCGCCGGTTACGGACGCCTCGCTGCAGTGGCGCACTGTGGACCATTTCGACGAGCTTCCCGCGCACGCGTGTGGCGGCAAGGACAACAAGGTCTGCGTGACCGTGGACCCTATTATTTGCCTCATTGACGGGTCCACGCCGCCACCGCCACAGGACCAGAGCCAGACGGGGACGACCTGCCCTTCAGTTCCCGCGCAGCCCACGCGCCTGCGCGTCATCCTCCCGTTTGCCGGCACCAACGCCAACTTCTTTGCCCAGAGCATCCTGCTGGGGTGGGACGACGTGCCGGGGGGGAGCCAGCAGATCCTTCTCGCGTCTGCCAACACCAAAGCCAACGTCTTTGCCCGGAGTATCCTGCTGGGGCAGGTCGGCTTGCCGGGGCCCGTGACTACCCCCATCGTGCGCAGCTTTAAGGTGACGCTGAACCAGTTCGACGTTCTAGATAACGCGAACCAGATATGCGTCCCGAACGTGGGCTGCGTCGACCTCCTCCCCGCCGATTGGCGGGTGTTCGTCAATGTCGGCGGCCAGTACCGATACATCAGCCAGCTCTTCGACGGCGGCCCGCTCTTCGGCACTGGCAACCCCTGTAATGGAGATGCCCTCACTTCTGCTTTCAACGGCAATTGCTTTCGGTTCCACGATACCGCCTGGAAGGTGAGCGTTGTGGATGGCACACCGATTCACGTGGCCGTCGGCGGGTTCGCAGCCAACGGCACCCTAGAAGGCGACTTCTGCCGTAACTACGTTCCTCCCTCGCCGCCTCCGGACCTACCGTTCGACATTCCGGTCTTCGGGGGCTGCAACTTTAGCGCCCTCGGAGCAGGCAAGGATCTTGCACTCAATAGTTTCAAGCGTATCGGCACCTACGAATTCGATCTCTGTAAAAATGAGATTATCGGCAGAAGCTGTGGAGGGCCAGATTACGCTCCGCCCGCGGCCTTCACGACGCAGTCAACAGGTGGCGAACAGTACAAAGTCGAGTTCAGCGTCCTAGAGATTCCGGCCGCTACCGCGCCCACGAGCGCTCTCCAAATCGGCAATCCGCACTACAACCAGTTCGTTTCTTCTGCCACGCCCCTCGTCCTCTCGACCGCGTCCACGGACGCGGAAGGCTTCCAATATCGGTTTCACCAGCAAGGGGGCCCTCTGCCTACCTATACGTCTCCTCTTCCGTTCCCGGTGCATTGGACGAGCGCCCCTATCGATCCAGGCTCGCACTCCTTGTCGCTTGGCCTCCACGGTGTCGACGGGCCGTATCTCCTGCAGTTCTCCGGCGAGACTTTCGGAAACCTGCTTGAAATCCGGCACAACGAGTCCCTGATTCTCGACAACACGCCGCCGGTCATCAGCATCGTTCAGCCGCAGCCCACGACCTACCCCCACAGCGCCGTGCTCACGCTCAACTACAGCGTCACCGACGCTGGCTCCGGCGTAAATCAGTTCACGGCTTCGATGGATGGTTCGACCACGCTCTTGCTCATGGGCCAAACCAAAACTCTTATCAACGGACTGGCCTTCAACCTTCTTAACTTGACGCTTGGCCCCCATACCTTCAGCATCACGGCGCTGGACAACGTGAGCAACGCCAACACGTCCAGCGTCACCTTCACCATCGTCGTCACCCCCGAGAGCATCAAGGGTGACGTGACTTATTTCCTCCAGAGCGGCGCGATCAAGAACGAGGGCGTGGCCGACTCCCTCCTCGCCAAGCTGGATGCTGCCGCTAAGGCCTTTGCCGCGGGTAATTGCGCAACGGCAGATAACATCTATCAGGCGTTCATCAACGAACTGAACGCGCAAAGCGGCAAAGGCGTGGACGCCACCGCGGCGGCGATCATGATTGCCGACGCGCAGTACCTGATGGCCCACTGCCCGAATTAGTCCGGGCCGGAAAGCAGCGATCAGCTACGCACTTCATTGGCTCCTTGGAGTCGCTCATGAAAAGTGAAACCAGTTTTACGGGTGCCCCACCTTTCTCTTAAAGCGCAAGCGCCGCTTGCGCGTCAAACGAAGTCCGAAAGGTGGGATTTTCTTGACTTTCAGTGTAGCGGATCGATCCGAACTAAACCTGGTGACTCGTCCGAAGCTGCTCCACCGCCAATCATTCGCATGAGCGACCAATTCGCGGCCGTCTTCTTCAGGTTTGGCCTCGCAGGAGTCTGGCAGCGCGTGATAGGTTCGGCTCGCCATCGGCAGCGTCGCCATCCGAGTCGCTTCCGTTTGTCCCGGTAACGTCCTTGAAATTGTCGCCGGGAGTATCTCCTTCGCCCGGCGCCAGAAACAGATTCGCCTGCAAACCGTGCTGTTTCGTGTAGAGCTCAAAATACCGGCCGCCCGCTGCATACAACGATTCGTGCGTCCCCTGCTCGATGATTCTGCCTGCCTCGATCACCAGGATTTGATCCGCCCTGCGAATCGTGGAGAGGCGGTGGGCGATCACAAAGGTCGTGCGTCCCTGCATGAGATAGGAAAGACCCTGCTGTATCAAAGCTTCGGATTCGGAATCGAGGCTGGAAGTCGCCTCGTCCAGAATCAGAATTCGCGGATCGGCGAGGATGGCGCGCGCGATGGAAATCCGTTGCCGCTGCCCGCCGGAAAGCTTGACGCCGCGTTCGCCCACGAGCGTCTCGTAGCCCTGCAAAAACGATTCCGCGAATTCATCCACCCGCGCAATGCGGCAGGCGGCCTTCATTTCCTCCTCGCTGGCCTCGGGCCGCGAGAAAATCACGTTTTCGCGTATGGTTCCGTCGAAGAGAAATGTTTCCTGCAAAACGACTCCCAATTGCGTTCTGTAGCTGCTGAGCCGCACCGTGGAGAGGTCGGTGCCATCCACCAAAACCCGCCCCGACGTGGGCGTGTAAAACGCAGCGATCAGGCCGATGATCGTGGATTTGCCCGCCCCGGAAGGACCCACCAGCGCGGTGACGCTGCCGGGCCGCGCCTGGAAGCTCACGTCGTGCAGGACCGGTTTGCCTTCCGCGTAAGTGAAATCCACGTTCTCGAACGCGATTTCGCCCACGATTTTACCAATCGAGACGCTGCGCTTCGGGTCCTGGTCCTCCGGTTTCTCCGCCAGAATGTCGCTGGTGCGTTCGAGGCCGGCCATTCCTTCGGTGAGCTGCGTGCCAATGCTCACGATCTGCGCCACGGGAGCGATCAGCAAACCGAGAAATGCAATATAAGTCAGAAAAGTTCCCAGCGTCATCGTTCCGGCAATGATGCGCGTGGTGCCAAGATAGAGGATTAATGCGCTCACAATTCCAAAAAGGACGGTGGACGATAGACTCATCACCGAGGTTGCCGTCAGCGTCTTCAAAACGTTTTCCAGCAGCCGCTGCACTCCGCCGGCGAAAACTTCCTCTTCCCTTCCCTCGGCGTGGTATCCCTTGACCACCCGCACTCCGCCGAGCGATTCGGTGAGCCGCCCGGTCACCTCCGCGTTCAGTTTCGAGCGCGCCCGAAAAATCGGCCGGATCGTGCCAATGGCCTTGTTTAACGCGAATCCGAAAGCGAGCAGGACGCCCGCAGCCACAGCAGTCATGAAGGCGCTGATTCGCAAAAGTATGACCAGCGCAAAGGAAGCGGTCATCAAGCTGCCGGCAAGCTCCACCAGGCCCGTGCCCATAAGGTTCCGCAGGCCCTCCACGTCGGTCATAATCCGCGACACCAGACTTCCCGTCTTGTTCACGTCGTGAAAAGTGATGGAGAGGCGCCCGATGTGCGCTTGCACCCGCTTGCGCAATTGCGCGATCATCCGCTGCGCTGCTTTGGACAGCAGTTGCGTCAGCGTGAAAGAGGTCACGCCTTGAATCGCCGTAGCGGCAATGATGGCCAGAGCCAGCGGAGCCAGCAGTCGGATTTGGCGCTTGCCGATGACGTTGTCGACCAGAAACTTCGTCGAGGCAGGCAGCACCAACCCCGCCAGCCGATTGATCGCCATCAGCGCCAGTCCGAACAGCAACAGCGCTCGCTGCGGACGCAGGAACGGCCACGCCTCCTTTAGCAGATGCAGGAGCCCGGCGGATTTCCCCTTCAGGGGCTGCTTGGCTTCCGCCGCCCGGCCGTGCCCCCCCGCCAGGGCCCCTGTCCTGCTGCCAATTCCGGTAATCGCCATATCATCTATTGTCGTATATCTCGGGACGAAATGCCCGCCACCCGACTTGCCGGTAATGGGGCCGGTAATGGGTTAGTGAATCCGAAAAACGATGGGCACCCCACCCGACTTTGTTAACGCGCAAAAGCTCATCCTGTAGGTAGACTTTTGCGCGCCCCAGAGGGGCCCCATTTTCTGCAAGTGTTCATTTCAGGAGTCAAGTGAAATCGTAGAATCAGTAAGTTACAGGAAACACAGCGAATAAAGATACGAAGAAAACGAAAGAAACGAAAGATGCGGGTAGTTGCACATACAAACGCATATACAAAATTCGCGGCGGTATAGCGCCGTTGCGCTGATTGCAATCACTGCTGGGCGTGTTGGCGCTCGCGGAACTCGAACATCTCACGCCTGCCGATGTGCTGCGAATAATTTGGATTGATCACCTTGCTGCGCGGCCGTTCGTTGTAAGGTCCACGGGCAGCTTTAATGACGACGCCCTCAAGGTCCTGTTGACAGCATACCCGGAATAGCTCTACGGCCGCGTCTACAGCTAAGGAAGATGGTCGAAAAAGAGATAGACCGAAGCAATGCGACCGTTCCGGGCGACGATAAAATCGGTTCCCGCGTAAGCTGGTGGTTTGCCGGGAGTGCCAGATACCCATCGAACCCGTCCGGCATCACCTAATTCCTCGGGAGGGAAGAGGGGCTGATATTCGAAATCTGGATGTGTTGCTTTTATCACACCAGCAATACGGTCAATCTCGTCACGGCCACGAAATATACCGCCTTTTGGGTCATAGAATACTGCGTCTTCGTGAAATATCTCATCAATTGCAGCGCGACGACGCACGGGGTCATTTTCGCCAAATACGTCGCTCAGATTACGAAGCAGCAAGGCCGATATGCTGTTGGACATTGTGTTCTCCGTTTCAGATGATGCCGTCTTCGATATAAGCCAGCGCCCGAAAACCATCATGCTTCAACTCGAAAATCCAATCCTGATGGTCAAACGGAGCCGCGATTCGCGTCGGGTTGATGGGCTGGATGCGGGGCAGCATGCCTTAATTATCTCGGCTCGTGAAAAATCCGTCAAAGTCCTTGACACTGAAAAGGCTCCAGTGATAGCGTTCCGGCTGCCGCGACACCGTGGCAAATTTAGGCATACGCCAAATTGGAGATGACGATGAAGAATGTAATCACCCTCCGTGTAAGTGATCCTGACCACTGCAAGCGCATCAAAGATCCGTTTGATCCCAATCTTCACCAGCTGGAAACGCTGCTTCCTTTCAGCGAAGTCAATAAGCTCGTCAGCGGTAATGCCAACGTGCGCAGGCCAAAAGAGAGCAGCAAGCCCTTCAAGAGCATGCTGGACTCCGTGGACAAGAGTCCGCGAGCGTTCCACATCAAGAACCGGGGCATCACGTTCATCTGTGACGCTTTCGAACTGACCTCGGCTGCCCCGAACGGTAGTCGCCAACTCAATATCACACTGGCCGACAATGGTGACGGCGATTATATGGACGAAGAAATCACGGATGCCCGCAAAGAGGGAATCGCTGACGGCGGTCACACCTTTGCGGTCATTGCCAACACCATGCTGCGAATGGAAGACCTCAAAAAGAATGAGGATTGGACCGAACCTTACGTGCGCGTGCGCTTTATCACATCGAAGGCCGCGTTCGTAGTTCCCGAAGAGATGGTCGAGGCTCTGAACACCTCTACGCAGGTCAAAGAGCACACGATGGACGAATACCGGAACGAGTTTCAACCGCTGAAGGATATTTTCACCAAGGCCAACTTCAACATCGCGCACATCGCGTTTCGGGAGAATGATACTGGCGAGTGGGACATCCGTGACATTCTGCAGCGACTCGGGTGCTTCCTGAAGGACAAGCAGAATCTCGGGCCACAAATGTACCGGAGCAA
>QHYR01000057.1 GCA_003223315.1 Acidobacteriota bacterium
CTTTTTTGATGGCGGTGTCGGCGTCCTACGCCGCTCTCGACCTTTCCGGCCGCGTAACCGCTGCGAGAAGTTCGGCTCGCGCAGCCTGGCTGGCCGGGGGAGCGGCAGCAATGGGCCTGGGCATCTGGTCAATGCATTTCACAGGGATGCTGGCCTTCCACCTGCCGGTGGCGGCGCGCTACCACTGGCCGACGGTTTTGGTCTCACTGCTGGCGGCCGCGGTAGCTTCTGCGGTCGCTCTCTATGTTGCCAGCCGGGAGAAGATGGGTCCCCTGCAAGCGTTGGCCGGCAGCGTCCCGATGGGTGCTGGTATTGCGAGCATGCATTACATCGGCATGGCGGCTATGAGCTTAGCTGCCGTAACGCAGTTTGATCGCCTTCTCGTCGGCCTGTCCATTGTGCTGGCGATCGTGTTTTCTTTTGCCGCCCTGTTACTGGCATTTGATCTTCGCGAAGAAACCAGAGAGACCACCCCGCGAAAGATCGGCAGCGCCATCGTATTGGGAATCGCCATTTGCGCCATGCACTACACCGCCATGGCCGCCGCGAGCTTCCGGCCCGCGGCGGTCAGCGCCGGTCTATCCCGCACCGTGAGCATCTCCGCACTGGGCACCGCTGGAATTGCTACCGTCACCCTGACAGTCCTCGGCCTGGCTGTGTTGGCGTCGTCGATCGACCGGCAACACTACGCTCAGGCCCTAACGCAGTTAGAAGGAGACTACCGCTTACTGATCGAACGGGCGCCCTATGGGATTCTGCGGTCTACACCCGACGGCAGGCTGCTGATGGTGAATCCTGCGCTGGTGCGCATGCTGGGGTACCCTTGTGAAGCCGAATTGCTGAAAGCCGACCTGAACAGGGACCTTTACGTGAGGCGGGCCGACCGCGAAAGGATCATCGCCCGCCACTCGGAAGGCGATCAGACCATAGATACCGAATTGGAATGGAAAAGGAAAGACGGCCGGCAAATCCGCGTCAGAGCACACGGCCGGGTCATTCGAGATAAACCGGACGCCGTGAATTATTTCGAGGTGATTGTTGAGGACATTACCGAGCGGAAGCGCCTTGAGGATCAAGCGCGCCGAGCACAGAAGATGGAAGCGATCGGACAGTTCGCCGAAGGAATCGCTCACGATTTCAATAACCTGCTGCAGGTAATCCTGGGCCAAAGCCAGCTTGTCGCCAAGCAGATCGATCCGAATAGCGGCAGCGGCGTCCGGCTTCAGCACGTACTAACGGCCGCCGAACGCGCCAAGTGGCTAACCACACAGCTGCTGCTATTCGGCAGGCAGGATGCCGTTGAAGTCCAGGTGATTGATCCGAACGCCGTGCTGGCAGAGCTGCGAACAATGCTGGAGCGTCTCATGGGGGAAGATATTGTGCTGGTCACGGAGCTGAGCCCTGATTTGTGGCGAGTGCGATCTGAACGAGAGCGCATCCAGCAGGTGATCATGAACCTGGCGGCGAACGCGCGAGATGCCATGCCGGGGGGCGGTACCCTAAAGATCGTAACCGAAAATGCAGAAGTTAACGAAGCCACCGCGGCTCAGCACCCGGGAGTTCCTCCCGGCCGTTATGTGGTAGTCACGGTCGGAGATTCCGGAACAGGAATGGATGCTGCCACGCGAGCTCACATTTTCGAGCCCTTCTTCACTACGAAGGAGCCGGGCAAAGGCACCGGGTTAGGGTTAGCTGTGGTCCAAAACATCGTGGCACAGCAGGGGGGCTACGTCACGCTGCAGAGCGAACCGGGACATGGCTCAACCTTCCGAATTTACTTGCCCGCCGTCGAAGAGGCCGCCCCGGCTCCGGCAGCGGAGAGAATCGAAAGAGGCAGTCCGCGCGGGTCAGAGACGGTCCTGCTGGTGGAGGATTCCCAAAGCGTAAGGCTGTTGATTCGGGATTATTTGGAGAGCAGCGGGTATACCGTCCTCGAAGCAACAGACAGTGAACAAGCCGTGGAGTTGGCAAGAAAGCATCAAGGCCCGCTTCACCTGGTGCTGACGGATGTGGTAATGCCCAGGATCGGAGGTCCCGAATTGGCCAGGAGGCTCAGGACGATCCATCCTGAAACGGGGGTGCTGTATATGTCTGGATATGTCGCGAGGGCGCCCGCTGCAGAGGAGAAAATGGAGGAGAGCGTCTCAATTCTGCAAAAGCCATTCACGGCGGAAGATTTGCTGTGGAACGTCCGGAGGATCTTGGACAAGGGAGGGACGAGCAATCAGGTGCAGTAGTTCCGTTCCATCGTTCGCGCCGTCCTCCGGCCGTGGCCCTAGCCATATTATGGGCAGGCCGGGCCCGTTGTCTTTAAACCTTGAAGTCTTGCAGAAAGCCGGCCGGCGGGGATGCCGCTATTGGCGGTTGGGGTTGGTGGCGCGGCGGCGGCGCTCTTCAGCGACGCGCGTTAGAAAATCCTCGAACTTGGGCCGCTGCTCGGGAGTGAGGATCTGGCGGATCTGGTCGTGGCCCTGCTCGCGAATCTGCTCAAACTGCGGATTCACCTGCTGGTGGACGGCGTCGAAACGGTGCTGCATATCCATCAGGATGGCGCTCAATTGTTTTTGCTGATTGGGAGTGAGATTGAGTTCCCCGGTCAGGCGGGCAACCGCTCGCGGCGGGTTTGGCCGCGTTTGCGCCAGCGTTTGCGTGCGTGCGCCGAGGACGCGCCGGTCGGCGATCGAATGGCCGACGGCGCCGAGCGCGACTCCCAAAACAAATACCAGCGCAAGCAGCGCCAGGGCCTTCCGATTACTGGGGCTAAACACCATTAGATTGCATCTCCCGTATCGGACAGGGATATCAGAACTTCATCGGCGTCGACGGGCTGCGCCGGCGGCTCCGGCATGCCCGCGCCTATTTCCACCGGACCATTGACGCCCACCGTGCCGCGCGCGGGAGCGAACTCCCGCAAGTAGACCGATAAGGCCAATAGAACCACGGCGGCCACCAGGGCCATGCGCGACGCCAGCAGTTCGAGCGGGCGCCAAAGCGCATTCGGCACTGCCTGCGTGGCTTCGCGAATGGACGTCATCACGCGAGTGACGAAGGCCGGCGAAAGCGCGTTCTCCGGATAGCGCGCGTGACGCATCAGCTTACTCGCGACGAGCGCGTCATTCAATGCCTGGCGGCAATTGGGGCAGCCCTGGAGATGGCGGTCGAGCGCGGAGTGCGGCTCGATATAGGCCTCGCCTTCACGCAAAACATCCTCAAGGCTTGCCTGATACTCCGGGCACCCGAACCGCGCATCTGTCCGTGAGAACATAGCCAGCGCCCCTTTCTCTTCTAATCTCCCAGCTTACGCCTTGCCGAAGGCTTCGCGGAAGGAGTTTTGAGCCTGCGGCGATAAACTTCCACGAGCCGCCCGCGAGCGCGAAATAACCGCACCTTCACCGTATTTGTGTTCAGCTCCAGAACGTCGCCGATCTCCTCCACCGTAAATCCCGCAACTTCTTTCATCACCAGCATGGCCCGGTCCTGCTCGGCGAGTTCGACCAGGAGCCGATCCAGCAAGTCGCGCTGCTCGGCGCGGCGCGCGGCGTCGATGCCGCTATGACTCAAGACGCCGTCGCGGTCTTCCGGAAGCCCCTCTAGGTGACGAATTTGCTCATCACTTAGGCTGGACTCGTAGACCAAAGGCCGAACCTTCTTCTTGCGAAAATAGTCCCAGCATTCGTTTACGGCGATCCTGTAGAGCCAAGTTCCGAATGCCGACCGCAGATCAAAGCGCTTCAGCGAAATATACGCCTTCAAAAGCGCTTGCTGCGCCACATCCTCAACATCTTCGCCCCGCCGCATGATGCCGCCGATGACGGCCAGCAGCCGCGGCTGATGGATGCGTACCAGTTCTTCATAAGCAAACTGGTCGCCCGCCTGCGCGCGTTTGACCAATTCGCGCTCCGCATCGGGTTTGCCGGATGCGCGGCGAACAGAGCCGGAAACGCCCGGGCTGGGCGCTCTCGCTTCCATTTTTGGGACGTTCGCCATGAAAATTCGGTTACACCGACTTCGCTCTGTTGGTTACCTTGCGCTCAGCCCTTTTTACCACGTGCGCGCGACTCCGGCTCGGAGAGATCGCCGGCAAAATCGTCCGGGCCGCACAGAGCGCACCTCGCTCACGTTGGACTTAAGCGGCGAAAGCCAGAGAGATCCCTCGCTCACGTCGGACTTCTTTAAGCGGCGAAAGCTCATCCTGTTGGTGCCTTTCGCCGCCGGACGGGACGACGATCCTGGTCGCATCGTCGTTTTTCACAGGGCGCCGGAGACATTCTACTTGCGCGCACCATATCCCTATGAAACAATACGCAAATGATTATCGGCGATCGTTTGCGCGCCCTGCGCGAAGAAAAAAGGCTCTCTCAGGGTGATATCGAAAAGCGTACCGGGCTGCTGCGCTGCTACATCTCGCGCGTGGAAAATGGCCATACCGTTCCGGCCATAGAAACGCTCGAGAAGATGGCCCGCGCCCTGGAAGTGCCTCTTTACCAGTTGTTTTATGACGGCGAAGAAGCGCCCGAACTCCCCAATCTGCCAAAACGCAGGACGGCAGATGAAATCGCCTGGGGCAGTACGGGCAAAGAAGCTCGTTTTCTGACCATGTTCCGCAGACTGCTGGGCCGCATCGATGAAGGCGACCGGCGCTTGCTGCTGTATATGGCTCAGAAAATGGCTAACCGGTAACATCATCCGCGGCGCGTCCCCGCCGTATTCTCCCGCATTGGAATAAAGGTCCGCGGCCGATCCTGTGGCCGGGACGCGAGAACGTGTGCGCCGGCCGCAATTCCCCGCGGCCCTTCCTTTCATTCTGGAGCTTTCGCTATTCCCACTCGATCGTGCTGGGCGGCTTAGAGCTGATATCGTACACAACCCGGTTCACACCGGCTACTTCGTTTACGATGCGTGCGGAGATGCGCTCCAGCGTCTCATAGGGCACCCGGGCCCAATCCGCGGTCATGGCGTCTTCGGAAGTCACCACGCGAACGGCCACGGTATTTCCGTAGCTGCGCTCATCGCCCATCACGCCCACGCTGCGCACCGGCAGCAGAACGGCGAAAGCCTGCCAGGTTTTCTCATAAAGTCCGGCGCGGCGAATTTCCTCCACTACGATGGCATCGGCCTCACGAAGGGTTTGCAGGCGTTCCGGCACAACTTCTCCCAGCAGGCGTACGGCCAGGCCGGGCCCGGGAAAAGGCTGCTTGCTGAGGATTTCCCCCGGCAGTCCCAATTGGCGCCCGATGCCCCGCACCTCGTCTTTGAAAAGCTCTCGCAGCGGCTCGATCAATTCGAAAGGCAGGTCTTTGGGAAGGCCGCCGACGTTGTGGTGGGTCTTGATGGTGGCGGAAGGGCCGCGCACGGGAACCGATTCGATCACGTCGGGATAGAGCGTGCCCTGCACCAGAAAACGGGTTTCGCCGAGCTGGCGGGCCTGTTCGGCGAAGACGCTGATGAACTCGGCGCCCACGCGCTTGCGCTTGACTTCCGGATCGGTGACGCCTTTCAGGCGCGCCAGGAAGCGATCGGCGGCGTTCACTCCGATCACCCGCAGGCCCAGGCGATTTTCCAGAAGATCGAGAGTGTCTTGAAATTCGTTTTTCCGCAGCAATCCGGTATCCACGAAGACGTTGCTCAGGCGATTGCCGATGGCGCGATGCACCAGGGCGGCGGCCACGGCCGAATCCACGCCGCCGCTGAGCGCGCAGAGGGCGCGCCCGCGGCCCACCTGCCGGCGAATGGCTTCCACGGTTTCGGAAATAAACGAAGCGCCGCTCCAATTGGGCCGCGCGCCGCAGACGTGAAAAACGAAATTGCGCAGGATCTCGCTGCCGCGCTCGGTGTGCCGCACCTCGGGATGAAACTGCACGGCGAAGATGCGCCGCGCGGGATCTTCCGCGGCGGAAAGGCCGCTGCCGGTTACGCCGGTGACCTGAAAACCAGGCGGGAGCGCGCGCACGTGGTCGCCATGGCTCATCCAGATTTTCAGGCGCCGCGGCAAGCCGGCGAATAGCGCCGAGCCATCGCGCAAATCCACTTCGGCAGGACCATATTCGCGCGTTTCGGAGCGCTCGACCTTGCCGCCCAGGGTATGCGAAATCCACTGCAGGCCATAGCAGATGCCCAGCACCGGCACGCCCAGCGACAGCACGCCGGGATCGCAAACCGGCGCAGCGGGATCGTAGACCGAAGACGGGCTGCCGGATAGCACGATGCCCACGGGCTGATAAGTGCGGATTTCCGCCAGACTTGCAGTGCACGGAAGAATGGCGGAAAAGACCTGCTGTTCGCGAATGCGCCGCGCGATCAACTGCGTATACTGGCCGCCAAAATCGAGGACGATGATGCCGCCCAGCTCGCTTTTGCTCATGGGCTGGCGCTTTTCGGCGGTCTTGGCCGCCTGCACCGCCGAACTTCCTCCTGAACTGGCTGCCGGACTTGTTGTCGAATGGGCCGGCGCGCTCATTGCGCCACCACCACGTTGACCAACTTATCGGGGACCACCACGCGCTTCACCACGCGCGCCCCGCGCAGCAATTGTTCGATCTTGGGATCGGCAAAGGCGCGCTCGGCCAGTTCTTCTTCGGGGAGGCCCGCATCCACGCAAATTTTTCCCCGCACGCGCCCATTGATCTGGATCACGATTTCGACCTGCTCCTCTTCGGCGAGTTCAGTCGAATATTGCGGCCATGCCTCACAGTGCAGGCTCTCTTTGTGTCCCAGCATTTCCCAGAGCTCTTCGGCCAGATGCGGCGCGATGGGCGCGAGCATCAACACCAGCAATTCCAGAACTTGCTTGAGGACCTCGGGCCGCGCGTGTTTATCGAGGGGCTCATGGTCCTGCAGCGTATTCACCAATTCCATGATCAGGGCGACGCTGGTATTGAAATGCCAGCGCGTCTCGAAATCGGCGGTGACCCGCCGCAGTGTCTGGTGCGCTTTGCGCAGCAGGACCTTTTCTTTCTCCGAGGCCGAGCTGATTTTTCCCGGCTTCAAATCGCGGGCGGAGACGCCGTGCAATGCCGCCGCGTGGCGATCCATCAAACGAAACACACGATGCAGAAAGCGCGCGCAGCCCTCGATTCCCTGCTCGCTCCACTCCAGATCTTTTTCCGGCGGCGCGACGAAAAGCGTGTACATGCGCGGGGTGTCGCAGCCATATTTTTCCGCCATATCAATGGCGCCGACGACGTTGCCTTTGGATTTGGACATTTTGGCGCCGTCTTTCAGCACCATGCCCTGCGAAAAAAGCCGCCGCACCGGCTCGCGGATTTCCACCAGGCCCAGGTCGCGCATCACTTTGCAGAAAAATCGCGAATAGATCAGGTGCAGAATGGCGTGTTCGATTCCTCCGATGTACTGATCGATGGGAAACCAATAGCGCACGAGCGCCGGATCGAAAGGCGCGCGCTCGTTGTGCGGATCGGTGTAACGGAAAAAATACCACGAGGAATCGATGAAGGTATCCATCGTGTCGGTCTCGCGCCGGCCCGGGCCGCCGCATTTGGGGCACTTCACGTTGACGAAGGCTGGCGCATTGGCGAGCGGCGACTGGCCTTGCCCGGTGAGCAGCACGTTTTCGGGCAGCTTCACGGGCAAATCCTTATCGGGCACGGGAACAATCCCGCATTTCGCGCAGTAGATCACCGGAATGGGCGTGCCCCAGTAACGCTGGCGCGAAATGCCCCAATCCTTCAGGCGGTAAGTCGTCTCGGCTTCGCCGATGCCTTTGGCCTGCGCGTCCGCCGTCATCTTCTCGATGGCCGCTTCGCTGGCAAGTCCGCTATAGGGGCCTGAATTGACCAGGCGGCCGTAATCGGTGAAGGCTTCTTTCATCTTTTCAGCGCGCAGTGACGCGCCCTCCACCGGCTGAATGACCACCGGAAACGGAATCTTATATTTTTGCGCGAATTCAAAATCGCGCTGATCGTGCGCCGGCACGGCCATGACGGCGCCCGTGCCGTATTCGGCGAGCACGAAATTCCCCACCCAGATGGGCACCTTCTCGCCGGAAAAAGGATTGGTGGCGAAACGCCCGGTGAAGAAGCCTTCTTTTTCCGCAGTGGCGAGATCGGCGCCGCGAATGATGCGCGCGCGGAGACGGCTGGCTTCTTCTTCGAGTTTGGCGCGATTGGGCTCCCCGGCAAACAGGCCCGGCAACAGCTCATGCGCGGGCGAAAGAATCACGGCGGCGGCGCCGAAAATGGTGTCCACACGCGTGGTGAAGACTTCGATGTGCGCTTTGGAGTCCTTTACGCCGTCGATCGCAAAGCGCAGGCGCGTGCCGCGCGATTTGCCGATCCAGTTGCGCTGCATGACCAGCACGCGCTCGGGCCATCCGCCTTCGAGCTCGACCATGTCTTCGAGGAGCGCGTCGGCATATTGCGTGATGCGCAGAAACCACTGCTCGATTTCCTTGGCTTCGACGGGCGTGTCGTCGTGCTGCCAGCAGCAGCCGTCCACGACCTGCTCGTTGGCGAGCACCGTCTGGCACTTGGGACACCAGTTCACGAGACTCCGTTTGCGATAGGCCAGCCCGCGCTCCAGCATGCGCAGGAAAAACCACTGATTCCAGCGATAGTATTCCGGATCGCCGGTGGAAATTTCGCGCCGCCAGTCGTAACTGAATCCGAAGCGGCGGCAGACCGACTTCATCTGCGCAATATTGGCGTTGGTCCAATCGCGCGGCGGAGTGCCGCGC